>NZ_JBITCT010000010.1:0-246314 GCF_044453465.1 Streptomyces sp. NPDC051677 | reverse complement strand
CTGCCCTTCTCCCCGACCGGGAGCGACAGCCGGTGCGCGATCGTGCGGACGCCCGCTTCCAGGCTCTGGACGTGCGCAACCTGGCCGCGCCGGGCCAGCGCCCACTGATCGTGGCTGGCCTTCGTGACCGACCCGGCCCAGCGCGAGGAGGACTGCGGCGTGAGGGCGCGCTTGCGCTCGGCCCACCGCTCGCCGTCGTGCTCCAGCCCGGCCGCGCAGCGAGCCTTAAGGTCCCGGGAGGCGAGCGTGCCCAGATGGTCGCCGACCAGACGCAGCACCTCCTCGTCCCCGGCCGTCAGGCCCTTGAGCCGGTCGCGGACCGCCACACCGGACGGGCCCAGGGCGACGAACGGCGCCGCCGTCTCCCGCAACCCGCCCATCCCTTCCGCCTCCTCCCCGCGTCGGCCTGAGAACCCCTCACCGCACCCAACGACCACCACCGGCAAAGGTCACCCATTCGACGGAGAAACTCCTGTTCCCCTCCATGACGTTGCGCATCCCGAAGGGGAAGACGTGGTCCACCATTACCGCGGTCAGGATCGGCAGGACAAGCCCGAGCAGGATCAGCAGCAGGGAGACCCCCAGCAGTTGCAGGGATGTCCCGGGTGCCTGACGCAGGAACTGACGGACGTACCCCCGAAACGTCACGCCGGGTGGAACGGCGGCAGGACGCTCGAAGGCCTCGCCCGGTTCGCGGAGGATGATCACCTCGGTGAACCCGGCGTCGAACTCCTCTTCCGTGAACCGACAGCGTCCTCTGGCGGGATCCACCACATCGACGTACTTGTGCGACCACCGTTCGACGACGAGGAAGTGAGTGAACTCCCAGTGGACGATCGCGGGGAGTGACACGAAACGGAGATCGTTCCGCGGCAGCGAGACTGTCCTCACCCGCATTCCGTGGTCGCGCGCGGTCCTGACGATCTCCAGCGCGGAGACGCCGTCGCGGTCGACTCCACAGCGCGTCCGCAAATCCGACACAAGGAGGTCCCGCAGCCGTAGTCCGTTGAGCATCATCGCCAGGCAAGCGAGGCCGCATTCCCACTTCACTCATCTGTCTGACCTCGGGAACGCGCAGGGCGCGGCGGCCGAACCGGAAAAGGAAGTTCGTCACGAGGCACCGCCGACGGACCCGCTCAATCCGGGGAAGAACCCCAGGAGTTGCTGCGCCCTGGCCTGCACCCGGGTGCAAAAGAATTCAAGGTGAACGCTTCATGGACATGGCGATATCGGGCGCCCATGCCGTCGTGGCCGAAGAGGCAGACCGGCATGCGGACGCCCGAAGCGGCGTCTGCCCCATCGGGCAGCGGTGGCTGCACTGCCGTGAGCGGCCGAACGACTGTACCCAGCACGCTTCCTGAGGCAGTGTCAGAGTCAGAGAGGTCTGCCGCTGGACGTCCCAGGGAGCGAGAATGCCGGACCAGGTACACGACCACGACCATGACCACGAACACGACCGTCAACAAGCCGGCCACAGGCAGTCCGAGACCGACGACTCGCGACTGTTCAAGGCGGCAGCCGCGGGTCGCCCCGATGTTGTGGGCCCGTCGGGCATGGGCACGTTGCAGCGTGCCGTCGGCAACAGCGCGGTGGGCGCCATGCTGCAGCGGGAGCAGGACGAGGAATCCCCCTCGGCCTCCTCGACCCCCTCGACGTCCTCGCCTCAGCGCTCGCCCGTGCACGACGTCGTCGGGTCCGGCTCCGGGCAGACCCTCGGCGCCGATGTCCGCTCCGACATGGAGGCACGGCTCGGCGCGGACTTCTCCGACGTGCGGGTGCACACGGGCGACGCGGCGCACGAGTCCGCGAGGTCCGTCGGCGCGCACGCCTACACCGTCGGCAACGACGTCGTCTTCCAGCGGGACGCCTACGACCCGTCGTCCCATGCCGGGCGCACGACGCTCGCCCATGAGCTGACCCATGTGATCCAGCAGCGCAGCGGTCCGGTCGACGGGACCACGGCCCCCGGTGGGATCCGGGTCAGCGACCCCTCGGACCGGTTCGAGCGGGAGGCCAGTGCGAATGCCGAACGCGTCCTGTCCGCCCCCGCCCCCGCCCCTGCCGCACCGGCCGCGGAGCGGGCGGCGGCCGCCCCCGAGCCGGCCGCGGCGATCCAGCGGCAGGCCGAGGAAGCCGACGAGGAACCCGCCGACGTCCAGGGGCTGTTCGTGCAGCGGGCCGAGGAAGAGCAGCAGGAAGAACCGGGCGACGCATGACCGAGACGGCCCCCCGGGCTCCTGCCCGGGGGGCCGTGCCGGCTCGCCGTCCCCACGCGGCTCAGGCCGCGGAGGGGGAGGCGCTCGGGACGGACGCGGGCGCCTCCCGCAGCGTCCCGCCGACCAGCACCGACTCGTCGCACTGGGCCGGCGTCGGGCCGCCCACCGGCTTTCCCACCTGACTGCAGGTCACCGTCATGGTGATCTCGCCCCCGGCGGGCACCACGATCGGGGTGACGAAGTGGTAGTCCTGGTCACGGAAGTTCTGCAGCGCGAGCGTCAGCAGGGTCCGGCTCCCGGAGGAGATGACGACGGTGCCGGAGTCGCCCTGAGGGTTCTGCACCACGAGGTCGGTCAGGTCGAACGCCTGACCGGCCGGGACGCCGTACACCGTGTCGGACGTCGGGTCGCCGCCCACCGAGTCCTTGACCCCGGCCTGAGCGCTGCGCGGATCCCCCGCACCGCCACCCCCGCCCCCGCTTCCCGTCGTACCTCCGCCGCCGGTTCCGCCGCCCGTGCCTCCGCCGGTACTTCCGGCCCCCGATCCCGACCCGCCGCCGGAGCCCGGTGAGCCACCGCCCGCCGCATCCTGTCCCTTTCCGGCGGCGCCCGCCGAGGCGCCGGAGGAGCCACCGCCGCTCGCGGCGCCGGACGCGCCGGGGCTGGGCGACATCACCGCGGCCACCTGCTTCTTGGACTCCTCCCGCGCCGCCGACCGCACCACCGGGCGCAGCAGGGCGAACCACACGACGGCCAGGGCCACCACGGCGGCCACCGCCGCCGCCAGGGCGCGCGGCAGCCAGCGCGGCAGTATCGCGTTCTGCTGGTAGGCGCCGTCCAGGGGGACCGGCTCGTGCGGCGCCTCACCCGTGGGCGTCACCACCACCTGGAAGGGGTGCACGGCGGGAACACCGCGCCACAGCCGGCGCGCCGGACGCGCGGTGAGCCGCGACAACTCGGCCGCACCCGGGGCCAGTTCGATGGTCTCCCGGGAGAAGCGCAGCCGCACCCGGGAGCTGTCGCCCTGGGCCGCCAGCCGCACCGTCATCGGGATGTTGCCGCGGTTGTCGACGGCCACGTCCGTACGGCCGCGCCAAGCTCCCTCGAACCCGCGGGGCACCAGCTCCCCGGTGATCTCGGCGAACGGCAGGACCGTGACGACGCCCTCGGGGACCACCGCCGTGTCGGGGGCGCTGGTGGGCACCACCCGCACCGCGAACGGGACGTCCCCGGCCGGCACCTCCGAGCTCCGGGGCGGGCTCAGCGCGAGAACCGCGGTGCCCGTGCTGTCCGGATACAGCGAAAGGCTAGTTGGCTCGACGGTCGCCCAGGCCGCTGCCGGGCCCACGACCTCGAAGCGATACTCCTCCACCGTGCTGCCGGAGTTGCGTACCTGAAGGGGGACTTCGATCCGCCCACCAGGCTCGGCGGTCACAGCGGTCGTGTCCAGGCTCGCCGCAGTTGTCATGATCGGCACCGTAAAGCCGGTGGCGGCGGCCGACAGGGGCCGAGCAGGAAGACTTTCGGGAAGCTGAGGTGCCCATTGACGCCTTGTTGACTTTGCGTGGAGTCGCCTGCCGCATACTGCTCGACGCGCCGCGATGCGCTCGACCAGGGGGGAGACTGGTGTGGACCGGATAGTTGTGTGCCTGCGCGCCGATGACCCGATCTCCAGAGCGGGGGTCGCCACCCAACTGCGGCCCCGGCCGGAGATCCGGCTGCAGGAGGAGGGGGAGGAACCGGCGGCCGCCGTGGTGGTGGTCGTCGTGGACACCATAGACGAGGAGTCGCTGCGGACCCTTCGCCACATCCGGCGGACGACGGCGGCCCGGGTGGCGCTGGTCGCCACCCGCATCGACGACCAGCAACTGGTCGGCGCCGCCGAGTGCGGAGTGGCGGGCGTGCTGCGCCGGTCCGAGGCGACGCCGGAGCGGCTGGTGCAGGTGATCAACGCGGTGGCCAGGGGAGAGGGAAGTGTTCCCGCGGACCTGCTGGGCCGCCTGCTGGAGCAGGTCGGCCAGTTGCAGAGCCAGGTCCTCGCCCCGCGCGGCCTGAACTTCCACGGGCTCACCGACCGGGAGATCGAGGTCGTCCGACTGGTCGCCGAGGGGTACGACACCGGGGACATCGCCACCAAGCTCGCGTACTCCGATCGCACCATCAAGAACATCCTGCACGACCTCGTCACCCGCCTGCACTTGCGCAACCGCTCTCACGTCGTCGCCTACGCGCTTCGGCAGGGGCTGATCTGAAGAGGCCGGTCCGCCTCGGCGGGTGAGGGAGCGGCCGATTGCCCGGAGGGGCAGACCGCACTTCCCACAGGGGTGTCCCATGCGCCGCTCCGCCGAAGAGCGGCGCCGGGGACGGTGGGGCAGACGCCGATCTGGGAGGGGAAGTCGTGCGGTTGTTCCGGCTGCGGGCGGGCCTGTTGGCCTCGGTCCTCGCGCTCGGCGCGGTAGGGGCCGGCATCGGAGACACGGTGCCGCGGGCCCGGACGACGGCCTCGTCCCCCCTGTCGTCCCCCCTCTCGCCGTCCTCTTCTCCCTCCTCTCCCTCCTCTCCCACCTCTTCTTCGTCTTCTCCGAAGGCGTCGGTCCCGGTGTCCCCGGTCTCGCCGTCGCTGGTGGAGCAGTCGCTGAACCCCGGCGCCTCGATCACCGTCGCCAAGCGGGTGCGGACCCCGGCGGTGCCGCCCAAGCCGGACGTGGTGCTGCTGGTGGACAACACGGGGAGCATGGGCAGCGTCATCGCCAACGTGAAAGAAAACCTGCCCACGATCGTCAACCAGGTCTTCGACGTGCAGCCCGACTCCCGGTTCGCCGTCGCCAGCTTCGGCGACCAGAACGACCGGGAGGTCGGCGCTGCCCGACTCTTCCTCCTCCACCAGCCGTTCACCGACGACCGCGCCGCCATCCAGCGCGGCGTCGATCAACTGGACGCCGACTACGGCGACGACGTGCCGGAGGACTGGGGCAACGGGCTGTTCGAGGTGGCGACGGGGGCGGGCGGCCGGAACCCCTTCCGGGACGGGGCCACACCCGTCGTCGTCCTCGTCGGTGACGCCCCCACCCACGAACCGAGCAACAACCACTACCTGGCGGACGTCAAACAGACGCTCAAGGACCACGGCGTCAAGGTCCTCGCCGTCGGCGTCGGCGGAGACGGGCTCGACGAGTACGGCCAAGCCACACAGGTCACCGAGGCCACCGGCGGTACGTACCTCCGGGGCATCAACGCCGACGACGTGTCGAACGCCATCGTCCAGGGTCTGACGAACCTGCCGGTCGCCGTCGGCCACCGGCTCGTCGACTGCGACCGCTCGCTGAGCGTCTCGCTCTCCCCGCCGAGCGTCCAGCTGACCAGCGGTCAGACCGCCTCCTTCAGCGAGCAGATCACCGTGTCCCCGGACGCACCGCAGGGCTCCACGCTGACCTGCACGGTCCAGTTCACCCTCGGCCCGACAGCCGACCCGGCCTACCGGGAGCAGATCCGCATCACCGTCAACGACGTGACCGCGCCGGCGGTGACCGTCGACGACCGCACGGTGGAAGCCACCGGCCCGGACGGCGCGGTCGTCGACTACGCGGCCACCGCGCACGACAACGTCGACGGCGACGTCCCGGTGTTCTGCGAGCCGCCCTCCGGGACGCGCTTCCCCCTCGGGCGGACGACGGTCACCTGCACGGCGACCGACAGGGCGGGCAACATCGGCCGCGACACGGCTGTGTTCACCGTCGTCGACACCACCGCTCCGGTGGTGCGGGTCGACGACCGCACCGTCGAGGCGACCGGCCCCGACGGCGCCGTGATCACCTATCCGGCCACGGCCACGGACCTCGTGGACGGCGACGTCGCGGTGGTGTGCGAGCCGGCCTCCGGCTCGACATTCCCGATCGGCAAGACGACCGTCACCTGCACGGCGACCGACAAGGCCGGCAACATCGGCCGCGACACGGCCGAGTTCACCGTGACCGACTCGACCGGTCCCGTCGTCACCGTCGAGGACCGCACCGCGGAGGCGACCGGGCCCGGCGGCGCGGTCGTGGAGTACCCCGCGTCGGCGCAGGACACCGTCGACGGGCAGGTACCGGTCACCTGCGAACCGCCGTCGGGTTCGCTGTTCCCGATCGGGGCGACGACGGTGACCTGCACCGCGACGGACTCCCGCGAGAACACAGGTAAGGACACCGCCGTCGTCACCGTCGTCGACACGACCGCGCCCGTCGTGACCGTCGAGGACAAGACGGTGGAGGCCACCGGTCCCGACGGAGCGGTCGTGGAGTACAGCGCCACCGCCGTCGACATCGTGGACGGACCGACGAAGGTCACCTGCACACCGCCGCCCGGCTCCACCTTCCCGGTCGGGACGACCACCGTCACCTGCACGTCGACGGACGCGCACGAGAACACCGGCACGGACACCGCCGTGATCACGGTGCTCGACACGACCGCGCCCGTCGTCACCGTGGACGACCGCACCGAGCCGGCCACCGGACCCGAGGGCGCCGTGATCGAGTACACCGCCACGGCTCAGGACCTCGTCGACGGACCCGTGGCCGTCACCTGCACGCCCCTGTCCGGCTCCACCTTCCCGGTCGGCGAGACCACCGTGACCTGCACCGCGACCGACGCCGCCGGCAACACCGGCACCGACACGGCCGTCTTCACCGTCGTCGACGACGGCAAGCCCGTCGTGCAGGTGGACGACCGGACCGTACGAACCCTCAGCCGGGCCGGCGCACCCGTCACCTACACCGCCACCGCCCAGGACGTCGTCGACGGCGCCCTGCCCACCACCTGCACCCCGCGCTCCGGGTCGAACTTCCCGCTCGGGAAGACGACCGTCACCTGCACGGCGACCGACAAGGCGGGCAACACCGGCAGCGACACCGCCGTCGTGACCGTCATCCTGATCCCGCCCGTGCCGGTCGCGCCCGCCGCCGACCTCGCCGTCACCGTCGCCGCCGACCCGCAGCCCGCCTTCACCGGCGGCACCGTCACGGCGACGTTCACCCTCACCAACGCAGGACCGGACAACGCGACGAACGTCGTCCTGACCAGCGGGACACCCGGGACCGCCACCGTGGTGAGTCCCCAGGACCGCTGCACCGCCGCCCGCCCCTGCACCCTGCCGGCCGGCGGCCGCATCCAGGTCACCGCCAAGCTGTCGTACGACAAGGCCACCAGCGGCGCCCTGACCGCCCGGGTCGCCGGCACTCCCACCGACCCGCGTCCCGCCGACAACACCGACGCGCTCCGGCTCCGCGTCCTCCAGCCCGTGCTGACCGCCGGTCCCGTCGTCGCCCGGCTCGGCGACGTCGTCCTCGCCGAGGGCCGCGACTTCCCCGCCGGAACCCTCGTACAACTGAAGTGGAGTCAGGGCATCACCGCGGCGACCTTCCCGGTGCGGGTGGGCGCCGACGGAACGTTCCGCACCCAGGTCCTCGTCCTGCGCAAGGACCGGACCGGACCCCGGCTGCTGCGCGCCACAGGACCCGGATACGACCCGCTCACCGCGCAGGTCCTCGTCGTGCCCCGCAGCCTCCAGCCACCCGACTTCATCGGCCGCGGATGAGCGACGCGAAGGGGGAACCGTGATCCACGAGGTGGACGACGCACTGCGCGCCCTCGTACGCAACGACGCCCTGGCCGGCACACAGGTCAGCGTCATGTTCGACGCACCCACCCGCGAGTGGGCGGCCAAGGTAAACGCCCCCACCGTCAATCTCTACCTCTACGACATCCGGGAGGACATGCGCCGCCGCTCCCGCGGCCTCTCCAACGAATACGACGAACGCGGCACCGTCATCGCCCGGCACCGCCCGCCCCGGTACTTCAAGCTGTCCTACCTGATCACCGCCTGGACCCGGCGACCCGAGGACGAACACCGCCTGTTGTCGTCCCTCCTGCTGTGCCTGCTGAGCAGCGACGCCATGCCCGCCGAGCACATGACCGGCTCCCTGGCCGAGCTTCCCCTGTCGGTGCCCATGACGATCGCGCTGCCGCCCCCCGAGGACCGGGCGTTCGCGGACGTGTGGAGCGCGCTCGGCGGTGAGCTGAAGCCCTCCCTCGACCTCGTGGTCAGTCTCCCCCTCGTCGGCACGGGCGCCGTTGCGGCGGCGCCGCCGGTCACCGAGGAGGGCGGCCTGCGGCTCGGGTTGGAGAACACCGGCCACACCGACCAGGGCCCCCCCGGAGCCCGGGAAGCCGACGCGGCGGCCGAGCCCGCGGCGCGCCGCCCGCGGCCGGCACGGCCCCGGCGCGTCCGCGAATGAGCGAGGGCTGCCGGCTGACCCGGTCGAGCTCGGCTGCCGACAGCCCCGGTGGTCAGAGCCCCCGCCGGGGCCCGGGGGCGGGCAGGCGATGGACGAGCCGGCCTCGTCGCCCCCGGCCGGGCGCTGTCGCGGCAGCGGGACCCGGCGGGCTCGCGAGTGCCGCACCCGCGGTCGTGCCGAGGCCCGGCGCGGCACTGCGCCCCGTGAGGGGCGCTCGGAATCGCACGGCCGGCCAGGCCCGATCCGCGGTATCCCACCCGGCGCACACACCGACACCGACACCGACACCGAGCGGAGCGAGGAGCATCCCATCGCCGAGAACCCCAGCCTTCGCCACCTGCTGGACCGGGTGGTCCTCGTCGAGGAACGCGTCCGCCGCGCCGTCGCCGCCCGCAGGCAGACCGACCCCAACCCCGACGACGCCTTCCGGGGCCTCTACCTCACCGACGACGCCGTCGACCGCCTCCTGCACGCGCCGTCCCGTCCCGCTGCCCCCGACCGTATGGACGCCGCCCGGCACGCCGAGGCCGAGACGCGAGCCGACACCGCCGACCCGCCCACCAGTCTGCGCCGCCTCACGACCGGCCTGGGCCTGACCGACCTCGACGTCGAGATCCTGCTCATCGCCCTCCTGCCCGATCTGGACGCCCGCTTCGAATCGTTCTACGGCTATCTCAACGACGACGTCACCCGCCGCCGCCCCTCCATCGGCCTGGCCCTGGCCCTGTGCGGCCTGCCCCCGGCGGACGCCGCCGCCCGCGCCCGCCTCGGCGCCACCGCGCCCCTGCTCTTCGGCGGCCTGCTGACCGTCGAGGACCCGGACCGTCCGTTCCTCGGGCGCGCTCTGCGCGTACCGGACCGCGTCACCGCGCACCTGCTCGGCGACGACACACCCGACCCCCGGGTCGCCGACCTGCTGACCCCGGCCCCGCCCGTGCCCGGTGTCGGCGACGCCGCCCCGCTGGCCCGGGCCCTCGCGGCCGAGGTCCCCCTGGCCTACCTGCGCGAGGACCAGGGCGGCGCGGGCCCGGCCCTCGCCGCGACCGCTCTCGCCGGCGCCGGGCGTCCCGCCCTTGCCCTGGACCTGGCCCGCCTCGCCCGCGACCCGGCCCCCGTGGACGCCGTACGCGTCGCCGTGCGCGAGGCCCGGCTGACCGGCGCCGGTCTCGTCTGCGCCCCGGTCGACGCCCTGGACCGGGATCGCGAACGGGCCGCGCTGCTACGGCAGTTGACGGACGCCCCCGTCCCCGTCGTCCTCGTGGGCCACACCCCGTGGGACGCCGCCTGGTCCACCCGGCCCCCGCTGCTGCTGCGCGCCCCGCGCGTCGAGCCGACCGTGCGAGCCGCGCTGTGGCAGACCGCTTACGGGGCCTCCGTGCCCGTCGGCATCAACGTCCCGAACCTGCTGGCGCCCTTCCTCCTCACCCCGGAACAGATCACCCGGGCAGCCCGAAGCGCCGCCCAGAACGCGCTCCTCGACGGCGCCGAACTGCGCCCCGAGCACGTGCGCCGCGGCGCCCGGGCCCAGAACTCCGCCGGACTCGACCTCCTCGCCCGCCGCATCGAACCCGCCGTCGGCTGGGACGACCTCGTCCTGCCTGCCGACACGCTCTCCCAGCTCCGGGAACTCACCGCTCGCGCCCGCCACCGCGACCGCGTCCTCGGGGAATGGGGGATGCGTCCCGGCGGCGCGCGCGGCCGGGGTGTCGTCGCCCTGTTCGCGGGCGACTCCGGTACCGGCAAGACCATGTCCGCCGAGGTCATCGCCGCCGACCTCGGCCTCGACCTCTACACCGTCGACCTCTCCACCGTGATCGACAAATACGTCGGCGAGACGGAGAAGAACCTCGAGCGCATCTTCTCCGAGGCGGCCGGGGTGAACGGCGTCCTCCTCTTCGACGAGGCCGACGCGATCTTCGGCAAGCGCTCCGAGGTCAAGGACGCCCACGACCGGTACGCCAACGTCGAGAGCGCCTACCTCCTCCAGCGCATGGAGTCATTCGACGGCCTCGCCGTCCTCGCCACCAACCTCCGCGCCAACCTCGACGACGCCTTCACCCGCCGCCTCGACCTCGTCGTCGACTTCCCCGTCCCCGACCCCGCCCAGCGCCTCGCCCTCTGGCACCGCTGCCTGGCCCCCCTCCTGCCCGGCGCCGGCGACCTCGATCTCCCCTTCTGCGCGAACTCCTTCGAACTCGCCGGCGGCAACATCCGCTCCATCGCCGTCACCGCCGCCTACCTCACCGCCGACGCGGGCTCCCCGCTGACCATGCGCCAGCTGATCCACGCCGTCCAACGCGAATACCAGAAACTGGGCCGCCTGACATTGGCCAGCGAATTCGGCCCGTACGTCGACTTGCTGGTCCTGTGACCTGACCTGACCTGACCTGACCTGACTGGCCCAATGGAACGCCTCGCCGGCCGAGGCGTCACTCGCCTTCGGGGTCGTCGTCGAGGGGCCGCACATCGGCGATGTGCGCGAGGAACTCGGCGTAGGAGCCGAAAACGGGGTACAGGGAACCCCGCACCGGACGCCCGGCGAGCTTGTTGTCACGCAGATCGGCACCGGAGAAGTCGAAGATCCGCTGGTCCTCCGGATTCAGGAGATCGACCCCCAGATAGGACTCCTCGCCGTCCCACGACCCTGCGATCCGATAGATGCGGGCGTCGTCGGAGAAGAGTGCGCGCTGTTCCTCACCGTGGTACCCGAACCGCAGGTCATACCAGATGTCTTCCACGTCATCGGATCGTGGCGAGTCGTACCACTGGAAGTCGTCGACCTGGAGCAGAACCGGTGGATCCACGAACGCGAGTGTCGATCGCACCTCGCGCAGCCATGGGGGAAGCGTCACCCCGTCCGTCTCGGCGTAGTGCTCGAAGACGGCATCGTCTTCCTTGACGAACGTGAGCGAGGGGAAGTTCGCGACGAACGTGAGCAGGTCGGCCTTCTGGTCATCGGGCAGAGCGGAGGACTCAACCCAGGAGCGGGCGGTGTCGGCGTCGCCCTTGACGAGGTGTCGCTCGTAGTCGAATTCAGTCATGTCTTCCCACCCGTCAGACGAACTTGCGGAAGAGCGCTTCGATAGCAGCCACGTTGGCCGTCTGGCCGGCGGCCGTCACGCGGTTGCCATTCTTGTCCACGCACAGCGGGTGGATCTCCGGCGACATGGCCGATCCGTTCCAGACCCATCTGGTGGCAACCGCTTGCGCTGCCTGCGCGGCCCCCTTGACAGTGGTCGCGCCCGTGAACGCAGCGCGGAGTTCATTGTGGAAGGCGGCTGAGCCCTCAGTCTTCTCCTGGCCCGACCGCCGCGGGTAGTAGACCGCCCCGACGTGCCCGTGCGGGACGCTGTAGGGGCGCTCCGTGGCGTCTCCGGCGCGCTTGTACTGGACGATCAGAGGTGCCGCCATAGCGGGGCTGTACACAACCTGGAACGTCGCGGAGCGGAGTTCATGCTGCAGGTCTATCCACTTCGGGCCGGCGACGAGGTCTCTGGACGCGCGCTGGGTCACCTCGAGAATGTAGTCGCTCGGCAGCCATTCATGATGCCCCTTCATCGCTCCACGGAACTTGTTCTTCAGGTAGTCGACGTTCACCTGTTTTGTCCATGCCGCCTCGAGTTGCGCCAGGCCCATGGTGCCGGTCACCGCGCCTTGAGTAACCGTCATTGGAGTACCCGAGGCCATGTTCTTGAGGAACTGCACGATGCCGACCTGCGTCACCGCGATGCGCAGGATCGCCTCATCCGTCGGCAGACCGGCGATTTTGGCCAGTCGCACCCGCGGATTGATGTGTCCCCAGACTTCGGCGTGCTCGCCCTGCTTCTCCAGCGTGACCTTCGAGACGCCGGTCTGGCCGGCGAGCTGCGAGCCGAGCGCGGACAGGGAACCGGCACTGCCACCGGAAAGCGCGGGCAGGGTGAGCGTGCCGCTGGTCTTGTCGTATGCGGCGTCACCGTGCTGGGCCAGCAGGGTCTTGGTGACCTGTTTCGGGTCGCCACCGGTCTGGTGAATGGCTTGTCCGTCGCTCGCTTCCTGGATCTCCTTGGCGAGTTCGGGACTGACCTGGCCGATCGTGAGCTCGGCCGGTTCGACCAGCCGCCGGGGTACGTCGACAGCCTTGGCGTCGCCCGGCTTTTCGGTTCCCTTCCCCTTGTCCTTGCCGGATTTGCTCTTCAGTTTCGCCCACAGCTTCTTCGCCGTCTTCGCGATGAAGTCGACGATCTTGTCGATGGCCTTGTTGACCGGCTTGGCGACCGCGTGGAAGACCTGTTTGACCTTGGATGCGAGGTTGCCGACGCCCAGCAGCGCGGCGAGGAAGCCGATGAGGACGGGGATGGAGGCGGCGAGGGCGCCCTCGATGAGGGCGGGTACGCCGGCCTCGCCGCCGCTCGCGATGGCGACGACCGCGTCCAGCACCGAGTTGACGAACCCGATGATCTGGGCGCCCTGGGTCACCACGAACGTGACGATGTCGATGATGCCCTTGACGGCGCGGACGAAGGCCGAGGCCGGGTTGAGGAGGGAGACGATCCAGGTGATGCCGGCGACGATGACGGTCGGGATCAGATAGGAGGTGAGCTTCTGGAGGATCGTCGACTTGAGGTCGCCGACGGACTCCTTGATGTGCTCGACGGCACCGGCCGGACCCTCGCGTTGCAGAGCCTGTGCCACGGGCACGGACTGCTCGGCGGCGGTGACCGCCTGGTCGGGGACGCCCTTGCGGGTGATGCGGGCGCGAATGTTGGCCCAGGTCAGCCCCAGCAGACTGCCGATGACCTGGAGGATGCCCTTGAGGTCGAACTTGGCGGGCAGGGACAGCCCCGCGCCGGCGGCGGTGCCCAACAGCCAGGAGACCAGGCCCTTCTTGAGGTGTTCGGCGATGTTGCCGACGAACCGGTGCAGACCGGTGCTGACGGCGGTGACCAGGTTGCGGAGGAACCCGATCGGGTCCTTGATGATGTTCATGACCGCCGTGGCGGCCTTCGCCAGGACGCCCAGCAGCATGTTCTTCAGTTCGATGATGGTCTGGATGACCCCGACGACGGCGTCCTTGGCCTTGGCGATGAGGCCCTTGTTCTCCTCCTGGAGCTTCTTGATCTCGTCGTCGACCGAGTTCAGCGCCTGCGTGTACTTCTGGGCGAGGTCCTGGACCAGCTGGTCCGACTTCGCGTTGACGTCAGCTTCGAGGCCGTCGAACTTCTCCGTGAAGTCCTGGGCGGCCTGCTGGCCGAACTTCTTCAGGTCGGCGGGGAGTCTGTCGACCTCGGCCTTGAGCTCGGCGCGCCCGCGCGCGATGCGGTCCTTGGCCTTGCCCAGTTCGGTGCCGATGACGTCGGCGATGGAGGAGATGACGTTCTGCATCTGGGTCACGTAGAGCTTGCGGGACTCCTGGAAGAGCTGGTTGGCCTCCTGCGGCAGGCCCGCGAACTTGTCCTTGACCCACTTGAGCTTGCCGGTCCAGCCGGAGTACCGCTTGTCCTTGTAGGCGTCCATCCGGCGTTTCTGGTCCGCCATGAAGGCGTCCCGCGCGGCCTTCTCGCCGGCTGTGAACCTCTCGTCGACGAGCTTGTCCAGGCCGGAGAGGGTCCTCTCCACATCTGTCTTCGTGCCGTCGAAGACCTTCTGCAGACGGGCGGTGACCTCCGCGCGCCTGCGTTCGTCGGCGGACTTGGCCGCGCCCTTGCCGCCGTCGACCTGCTTGCCCGTGGCGGTCCGGGCGGCGGCGAGGCCGGTCATCGCCTGGGCGCCGACGGCCGCCGCACCCTGCTTGGCGGCGGCCAGTTGCCTGGCCTCGGCGCCGCGGGCCTGCCCCGGCGCCGTCGCGGAGTGCTTCTCGCCCTCCTTCTTGGCGCCGAGGGCATCGGTGAACTGAGGCTCGTTGCTCTTGGCGAGCTGGTCCTCCGTCACCTCGGCGTCGGCCATCTGCTGGTTGATCTGCTGCGGGCCGCCGGAGAAGTCGGTGACCGCGTCCGGTTGCCGGGCCGGGACCGCGCCCGCCGGGTTCGGGGCGCCCGGGACGGGCGGGGGAGCGTCGGGGGTGAGCGGGGTGACCGGCTTGTCCTTGGCCTTGGACAGGTCCGGGGCTGCTTTGGTGGCAGTGTCGATCTCCTTGGCGGAGGCGGCCTTGCTCTGGCCGACCTGACCGCTGACCTGGCCCTTGACAGCCTCCGCCTTTCCGGACCCGGAGAAGTTGTCGGCCTCGTCGAGGTTCTTCGGAGCCTGCGCGGCGATGGCCTGGTTGACGGCGGCGATGAACCCGGCCTTGTCGAACACGCCGGGCTTGGCGGCGTTCATCTTCTCGGCCTGCGCGGCTTTGCCCTGGGCCTGCTTGTCGTCCGGCGGGGCGACGGCGGCCTTCTGCGCGGCCTCCGACTCCGTGGCGGCGGGAGCGTGCCGGGCGGCCGCGGTCTTCTTCGCCCGCACCTCGGACTTCAGGCCCTGGAAGGCGGGCGACGCGGACGGCGGCGGCTTGACCGGCGGAGCCGGGGCGTCGGCCGTGGCAGGCGCGGTCGCGGTCTGGCGCTGCACGACCAGCCGGGCCACCGCCGCGTTCCCCGCCCCTGCCTGCAGCAGCCGCAACTGCTGCGGGGTGAGTTCCGCCGCCGGGGCGCTCTCGGGGCCGGCCGCGGTGGTGGCTGAGGTCGATTCCTCGACCGTGGGCCGGGCCGGGGCCTGGGCCTTGGCAGGGGCTGCCGGGCGTGCCGGCGCCGCGCTGGTCCTTGCGCTGGGTCTTTTGTCCGGCGCCGCCTTCATGGCCGCAAGTGTTCGGGTTCGTGGCTACTCGTACACGAGAAGCGCGGGTACGGCCGGGGGAAGGGCGGCCTGCCTGATCGGGCAGTGGGCTGTGCACCGGGCCGCGGACGACGACGCGTTCCGGGTGATCGCGGCCGGAGCCAGAATCTGCTTCGGCCGCAGGTCAAGGAGGAGTGGGTATGCCGTCGTATCTGTCCCCAGGCATCTACGTCGAAGAAGTGGAGGCCGGGGCACGACCGATCGAGGGAGTGGGCACCTCGGTCGCCGCGTTTCTCGGCTTCGCCCCACAGGGGCCCCTGAACGAACCGACGCTCGTCACCAACTGGAGCCAGTACGTGGGCGCCTTCGGCGACTTCGTCGAGGGTTCCTATCTGGCGTCAGCCGTGTACGGCTACTTCGCCAACGGGGGCGGGAACTGTTACGTCGTCCGGATCGGAGACGGCGGGAGCGGCGTCGCGGGAGAACTGCCGAGCGGGTCCGCCGGCGGGACGGCGGGCGGTGAGTCCGCAGCCGAGGCGCTGCTCGGCGGATTCCGGGTCCGCGCACTGCCGGCCGTCACCGGTGAGATCACGGTCGAGGTCGGCGCGGCGGACGGCGAGGCGCCGCCGAGCGAGGCGTTCAAGCTGGTGATCAAGGTGGACGGGGAGGAGAAGGAGACCTACCCGTCGGTGTCCGCCCGCCGCGGCAAGGACAACGTCGTCACCAAGGTCAAGGAGAAGTCGCAGATCATCGCTTTGGAGGAGGTCAGCCGGGCCGCCGCGTCGACAAAGCCCGACACCGGCACGGTCGTCCTCGCGGCCGGGTCCGGCGCCGCCCCCGCTCCCGCCGGGTCCGGCACGGTCGCGCTGTCGGCCGACGACTACATCGGCGACGCGGACGAGCGGACGGGCTTCGGCGGGCTGGAGGCCATCGACGAGATCACGACGGTGGCCGTGCCCGACCTGATGAGCGCCCACCAGCGCGGCATCGTCGACGACGAGACCGTCATCGCGGTGCAGCAGTCCCTGATCGCCCACTGCGAGTTGATGGGCGACCGGGTCGCCATCCTGGACGCTCCCCCCGGGCTGTCGCCGCAGCAGGTCAAGAACTGGCGGATGGACACGGCCGGCTTCGATTCGAAGTTCGCGACGCTCTACTACCCATGGATCAAGGTTTTCGATCCGTCCGTCGGCCGTAACACCTTCGTCCCGCCGAGCGGGCACATAGCCGGCGTATGGGCGCGCAACGACGAGTCGCGCGGTGTGCACAAGGCGCCGGCGAACGAGGTCCTGCGGGGCGCGGTCGGCCTCCAGACGCAGATCACCAAGGGCGAGCACGACCTGCTCAACCCGATCGGCGTCAACTGCGTCCGCTCCTTCCCGGGCCGCGGGATCAGGGTGTGGGGCGCCCGCACCCTCTCCTCCGACCCCGCCTGGCGTTACCTGAACGTCCGCCGACTCTTCAACTACCTCGAGGAGTCGATCCTGACGGGCACGCAGTGGGTCGTCTTCGAACCGAACGACGACGCCCTGTGGGCGCGTATCAGGCGCACCATCTCGGCGTTCCTGGTCAACGAGTGGCGCAAGGGCGCGTTGTTCGGGCTGACCCCGGACGAGGCCTTCTACGTCAAGTGCGACCGGGAGACCAACCCCGCCGAGAGCATCGATGCCGGCCAGGTCATCTGCGAGGTCGGGGTCGCTCCGGTCAAGCCGGCCGAGTTCGTGGTGTTCCGGCTGGCACAGCTGTCGGGCGGCACGGGATCGGTCGACGAGTAGCGCAGCGGCAGGCGGGTCACGGCCCCACGGCAGTGGGCCGCCCGCGGATCGGTCCCGGGGCGGTGGAAGACCGCCGCTCCACACACGAGATGAGCTATGGAGGCTCGGATGGCACTCCCCGAACTTGACAGCTCGGTCGGCCACTCCTTCGGGCTGGAGTTCGACGGTGTGGTGATCAAGCAGATCACCGAGGTCAGCGGCTTGAAGATGGAACAGGACGTCATCGAGCTCAAGCAGAACACCACCGACGGAAAGTACGCCGTCAAGAAGCTGCCGGGCCGCCCCAAGGCCGGCGAGGTCACCGTCACCCGCGGCCTGACCGAGGACAACAGCTTCGAGGCGTGGATCAAGTCGTCCCGGTTCGGGAAGATGGGCGACGCCCGCAAGAACGGCGCGATCATCGTCTACGACTACGAGGGCAGCGCGATCAAGCGCTACCAGCTGATCAACGCCTGGCCGAAGGCGCTGGAGATCGGCACCCTCAAGGCGGGCGACACCTCGGTCCTCACCGAGAAGCTCTCGATCACGTACGAGAGCATGGAAGTTGAGTGATGCGCAGAGGGACGCTCGCTCCGGCGCGGCAGGCGGCGCAGTCGTCGCCGGGCGCACCGGAGCATGACCACACCGGGGGACCGGGCGAGAGCGCGAGCGGCGCGGGGCGGGACACGCTCCGCACCGAGTTCGCCTTCGAACTGCCCCGGGGGTACGTGGACGACTCCGGCACCGTGCACCGGCACGGAGTGATGCGGTTGGCCACCGCCCGGGACGAGCTCATCCCGTTGCGGGACGACCGGGTGCGGGAGAACTCCGCGTACCTGTCGGTGGTCCTGATCGCCCGGGTGATCACCCGGATCGGCACGATCGAGGACGTCCACGCGGGCCTCGTGGAAGACCTGTTCGCCTCCGACCTCGCCTTCCTCCAGGACTTCTACCGGCGGATCAACGCGGAGGGCCACACCCGGGCCGCGGTCACCTGCCCTTCCTGCCAGGAGCACTTCGCCGTGGACCTCGCCGGGGGCCGCCTGGGGGAATCGTGACGTACGCGGTCGAGCGCCTTTACGAGGAGATCGCGTACCTGGCCTATCACTTCCACTGGCCACTCGAAGAGCTGCTCGATCTGGAACACCCCGAACGGCAGCGGTACGTCGAGCAGATCGCCCGTCTCAACGGGCGGTGAGAGGACACCGAGATGGGACTGCTGTCCTGGCTGACGAGGAACGGTGAAAGCTCGCGGGGCGGCGTCACGGAGCCCGGCACGCGAGCGCGCGCCGATGCCGGGACTCCGCCGCCCGGACCGGACACGACGGCGGACGCGCAGGTCACGGGCGGGTGGCGGTCGGCGCCACCCGTGCAACGAACCCTGAGCGCGCCCATGGGGCTGCTCACCGACCCCCGCGGGTTCGGTGGGCGGCTGGGTACCTGGCAGGACCCGACCGTCACCGGCCCGCTCGGCCATCTCGTCAGCGCCCAGGCGCCGTCCGGCGTCGGCCACGGGCTGGCGCACCCGACGATGCCGGTGCAGCGGACGAGCATACGGCCGCAGGCGCACGCCTCCGGCGGATCGGGAGGCGGACAGGATCCCGTGCGGGGCGATGACGGTGGGTGGGCAGACCGGCCGAGCGACCCCCACGGCACGGGTGACCCGACCGTCCTGCGGAAGGTGTCGTCCGCTGCCGGGGTGTCCTCCCCGGCCGGGGCCCCGGCGGCGGCACACCACGCGGGCCCGGGTCCGGGTATGTCGGTGCCCGACGGGGCACGGGTCGCACCGGTGGCGCTTCCCTTGGCGTCACTCCAGCGGACGGCCGTGCTGCCGACCGCCCAGGCGCGGGACACGGCGCCGTCCGCTCCGGTGACGGTCATGCGGGTGCCCGTTGTCCCGGCAGGCACCGCACCCGCCCGCCCCCTGGTCGTCGCGGAGCCACCCGACGAACCGGCGCGGGAGCTCGCGCCGGTCCCTGCGTCCGAGCCGGACCCGGACCCCGGCCCCCTGACACCGGGCACCCCGGACGAGCCCGTCGCCGGACTCCTCGCCGCACCCGACCCGCCTGCGGGGCAGGAAGAGGAGGGCGGCGTCGTCCAGCGAACCGAAGCGTCGGGCGCCGCCCCGCGGCCGACGCCAGTACAGGACACGGCCTCGCCCCCGCCCCCGCTTCCGCTCGCCGCGCCGCGCACCGGCCCGGCCGCCGGCCAGGGGCCGGACGCCGTCCCCACCGCTCCGCTCATCGGCGGTGCGGACGGCGCTGGGCCCGCCGTGCAGCCCGCCCTGCAACCTGCCGTGCAGCCCGCCGTGCAGCCGGCCGTGCAGTCCGTTGTGCAGCGTGACGTCGCGGTCCCGTCGCGTCCGCGGCATCGGGGTCTCGGCGAGCCGCTCTCCGCGCTGCCGCCCACCGCCCTGCCGCTTCCAGGCCCGGCGGTACCGCCGACCGAGTCCGCCGCAGTGTCCCCTTCCGTTCCCTCCGACGCGTACGTCTCCCGAACCGTGGAAGCCCCGGAGACACCGGCGGCCCCGGAGACACCGGCGGCCCCGGAGGAGCCGGCGGTGCCGGACGTCGTCGCAGGCCCGGCGGAGCCCTCAGTGCCGTCGTCCGACGGGGAGGGCACCGCGCCGCTGCTCGGGGACACGCCACCGTTGACCACGGACCCGGTGGACCTCGGCACAGGCTTCTCGCCCGAGTCGGCGATCGGAGCCGGTGCCGGCGCCGAAGCGGTGAAACTCGGTCAACTGCCCGCTCCGGGCACCGGCCCGGGGCCGGCCACCGGTCCTGGCTCGGGCCCCGGTCCTGGCTCGGGCCCCGGCTCGGGGTCGTACCCCGGTCCAGGCCCCAGCCCCGCTCTGAGTCCGAGCCCCGCTCCAAGCCCGGGCCCGAGCTCAAGCCCGAGCCCCGCTCCAAGCCCAAGCCTGAGCGTCAGTTCAAGCCCGGCGGGTCCAGGCGCCAGTTCCGGTCCAGGCCCGGGTGCCGTCTCCGGACTCGCCGCCGCTCCCGGTGGCGCCGGGCCGTCAGGACCGGTCGCGTTGCAGCGACTCGACGTCCTCGACGTTCCCGGTGGCTCGCCCCCCGCACCCCCGTCGACCGGCGCGACGCCGGTGCGCGCGGAGGACGATCCGGCACCGCTGCTCGGGGACGCCGGACCGCTGGCGGTGAGTGACACGGTGGCGCTCGAGTCGACCGGGCCGGGAGAGATGGTGACGGCCGCGACGCCTATGCCGATGCGGCGGCTGGACGCCGTGAACGCCGTGGACGCCGCCACGCTTCCTGGTGCGGCGCCCGAGACGCAGGCGGGGTCGGGGGCGGGTGCCGGGCCGGCGGCCCGAGGCGGCGGCCCCGTGTTCCCCCTGGTGGCGCAGCGGTCGTTGCCTCTCTACACCGTGCCGGAGTCGGCACTTTCCGCCGAGGCCCCGGTCGCCTCCGAGCCTGCGGCAGCGGTCCCGGTCCGATGGGAGCGGGTCGGCGGCGGAGCATCCGTCCCTCGGGCCGGCGGTTCCGGCGGTCATGCCTGGTCCGCCGACACCGCGCCCGACGGCTCCGGCGGACCCGGCGACCACGGCGACCACGGCGGCCCTCGCAGTGGGCACACCGCGACCGGCGGCGGCAGCGCCCACCCCGGCCCTGCCGCCGGCCACGCAGGCGGCGGCGTCGTACAGCGGGCCACCGACGCCGGTGCGACGGCTCTCGCCGCCGGCGCCCCGCCTGCCTGGTCCTACGGCGACGTCGGCCGCCCCGGGCCCCCGGAATTCCCCGGCGGCTCAGCTCCCGGTGCCGCCGTCCTCCCCGATGGCCCCCTCCAGCTCTCCACCCGAGCGCTTCAAGCCTCGGACGCCCTCGGCCACTCGGTCCCGCTGCAACGGCTCCACACGGTGCCCGGTGTCGCTCCGTCGCCCGTATCCCACTCCGCCGCGCCCTCGCTCCCGTCCCCACCCCTCCGGGGACGGGCCCCCTCGGCTCCCGCGCTGCCCGGCGTCAGCGCGGGGGCCGCGGCGGTCGCCGCCGGGGTGGCGCAGTGGATGCCGGACGGCTCCGTGGAGTTCACCGCGCCCGCCGTGCAACGCGCCGAGGACGGCGCACCGCCCGCCGAGCCGCCCGTCGACCCGTCGGCGCCGCCCGAGCCGGCCGGTCCACCGGCGGCGGAGCCGGCGACCTCGGCCGCCGCCCCGGGGAAGACCGTCGGCTCCGGCGCCCCCAAGGTCACGGACGAACTCGTCCGAGCCCTGGTCGCTCCCCTCAGCAGGCTGCTCAGGGCGGAGCTGCGCATCGAACGCGAACGCGCCGGGACCTTGATCCACACCCGGCACTGACAGAGCACCCCGCATGGACAGAGCACCCGTACCGACAGAAAGGCAGGGCATCGGATGTCCACGACCCAGGACCCGGCGGTCACGGTCTGCTTCGTCGTCACGATCGACGGGATCGAGCTGGGGTCGTTCAACACCTGTGAGGGGCTGGGCTGCGAGGTGGTGCTCGAAGCCCGCGAGGAGGGCGGGAACAACGGCCATGTCTGGCAGTTGCCCACGCGCCTGAAGTACCCCAACGTCAAACTGTCCCGGCCGCTGACGAAGGACACCCAGAAGGTGGCCAAGTGGTTCGCCAGCATGACCACCGGGTTCGCCCGCAAGACCGCGCACATCGAGGCGCGGACCGGCGACGACGTGATGGTCGCCCGCTGGGGCCTGCTGGAGGTGGTGCCGGTGCGCTGGACCGGGCCCACGTTCAATCCCGAGTCGCCCAAGGTCGCCACGGAGACCATCGAGATCGCGCACCACGGTTACATGATGGAGCCCGGAGCATGAGCGGGCCCGTGGCGTTCAGCGCGGCAGGCGGCGGTGCGAGGTCGGCGTCGGCCGCGGGCGGTGACGCGCGGCCCAAGCTGGAGCACGCCTACCTCGAACTGCGCACCCCGCCCTCGGGCGGCAGCCTCACCCCCGGTGGACCCTGCGGCCGGATCGACTTCCAGTTCAATCCCAAGGAACTCAGCCTCGGCAAGTCGGCGTCCTGGAAACGCACTCCCGCCAAGGGCGCGAAAAGCGCGGGCCCGCCGGAATACCAGGGGCCGCAGCCCAGCAAGCTCACCGTCGAGATGTTCTTCGACGCGAGCGACACCCAGGACACCAGCGTCGTCAAGGCGGTGGAGAGTCTCTTCGCGTGCTGCGTGCCGACCAACGAGACCCGGCAGGCGCAGCGGTCGTCGCCGCCCTGGGTGGTCTTCCACTGGGGCGGCATCACCGGCTTCCCCGGCTACGTCAGCCAGGTCCAGGTCAAGTACACGCTGTTCACCACGTCCGGGACGCCGATCCGCGCGGTGTGCCAGGTGACGATGGAGGAGATCAGCGGAGAGACGGCCGGCCAGAACCCGACCTCGGGGGCGCTCACCGCCCGCCGTGTCCACCGCATCCGCGCCGGCGACACGCTGCAGGGCCTCGCCTGGGCCGAGTACGGCGACGCGGCGGCCTGGCGGGCCATCGCCGAGGCCAATGACATCGACGATCCGATGCGGCTGACGGAGGGGCGGGAACTGCTGCTCCCGTCGGCCGACGAACTGGACACGCTGCCGGGCGGGGCGGCGGAGCCCGTCGCGCACGGGTCCGCGGCGACCGGCGGCCGGAAGGACCTCTGATGGCCCATGACACCGTCGCCAAGATCCTGGTCATGGAGATCGGCGGGACCAGGCTGCCCGCCGACCTCGCCAACACCCTGGTGGAGGGCTACGTCGACGACAGCCGAACCCTGCCCGACACGTTCGTCCTGCGGTTCCGCGACCCCAGCCGGGTGCTGCTCGACAAGGCCGGTATCAAGATCGGCTCCGAGGCCCGGCTGCTGGTCTCCTCCGGCGCGGGCGGCTCGCCGAAACCGCTGCTCAAGGGCGAGGTGACCGCTCTGGAGCTGGACTTCGACGAGACCGGGACGTTCACCGTGGTCCGCGGCATGGACAAGGCGCACCGGCTCTTCCGGGGTCGTAGGGTCGCCGCCTACCAGAACATGACCGTCGCGGACGTCTGCCGCCGCGTCGCCCAGCGCGCCGGGCTCCGGACGGGCACGATCGACGTATCCGGGCCGGTCCTCGAACACGTCGCCCAGGCGAACGTCTCCGACTGGGAGTTCCTCCGCGACCTGGCCGAGGACGCCGGCGCACAGGTCTATGTGATCGACGGCGCCCTGCATGTCACCGGGCCGACCGCGGCATCCGGCGCGCCCGGCTCCTCGGCCCGCGCCGACCGGGACCCGCTGGTGCTGGAACTCGGGAAGAACCTGGTGCGCTGCCGCGCCGGGGTGACCGCCGCCGAGCAGGTCTCCCAGGTCCAGGTGCGCGGCTGGGACACCAAGACCAAGCAGGCGCTGGTCGGCACGGCGGAGGCGGGCAAGGCGGACACCGTCCAGTTGGGCATCAGCCCGGCGGACGCGGCGCGCCCCTTCGGGAAGGCCGACTACCTCGTCACCGACAACTCCTACGGCGCGCAGGCCCGCGTCGAGCAGGTCGCCAAGGCGCTGGCGCAGCGGATCGCCGGATCGTTCGCCGAGATGGAGGCGGTCGTCCAGGGCAATCCCGAGGTCCGGGCCGGCGGCGCGGTCGCGCTGTCCGGGGTCGGCGCCCCGTTCGACGGCCGGTACACCGTCACCGCCTCCCGGCACGTCTTCGACGCACAGCGCGGCTACGAGACCTGGGTGACCGTCTCGGGCCAGCAGGAACGCTCCCTGTCGGCGCTGGCCGGCGCCGCCGCGGGCCGGGCGGGCCGGCTCCCCGAAGTGGACGGCGTCGTCATCGGTCTCGTCTCCGACACCAAGGACCCGGACAAACTCAGCCGCGTCAAGGTCAAGTTCCCCTGGCTGTCCGACGAGTACGTCAGCGACTGGGCCCGGTGCGCGCAGACCTCCGGAGGAGGGGGCAAGGACGGCAAGGGGACCTCCGCGTTCGTCCCGGAGGTGGGCGACGAGGTGCTGGTCGGGTTCGAGCAGGGCCGGCTCGACCGGCCGTACGTGCTCGGCTGTCTCTTCAACGGGCAGGACAAGCCGTCCACGGCGAGCGGCGAGCTGATCGACGGGACCAGCGGCGCCGTCAACCGGCGGTCGTTCTCCTCCCGCAGCGGCAACCAGCTCGAACTGCTCGACAACGCCTCCGGCCCGCAGGGCGTGCGGATGGTCACCGGCGACGGCAAGCTCACCATCGACCTCGACCGCAAGGGCACCAGGATCATCGTGCACAGCGACGGCACGGTGGAGATCGACGCCAAGGACAAGGTCACCGTCAAGGCGGGCAACGGCGCGCTGATGGACGCGGGCAACGGCACCCTCGAACTGACCGGCAAGTCGGTGAAGGTGACCGCGCAGACAGGCGTCCAGGTGGACGGCGGCAGCGGCCAGGTCGGGCTCACGACGAGCGCGGGAGTGGAGGTGAAGGGCAGCCAGGTCGCGGTCAACGGCACCTCGCGCACGGAGATCAAGGGCGGCGCGACCTGCACCATCAACGCGGGCCTGGTCCGGATCAACTGACGGGTCGCCACACGACACCACCGAGAGACGACCACAAGCGACAAGCCGACGAAAAGGAGCCTCCTCCATGCCACCCGCCGCTCGCGTCGGCGACCCCACCGGCCACCCCGGGACGGTCGGCCCGCCTGGCGCGCCCACCGTCCTCATCGGCGGCATGCCCGCCGCCACCGTCGGGACCACCCACACGTGCGCCTTCCCGCCGCCCGCGGTGCATCCGCCGTCCGTGATCATTCCGCCGGGGTGCCCCACCGTCCTGATCAACGGCAAGCCCGCCGCCCGACTCGGTGACACCGCCGCCTGCGGGGCGCCGATCATCGCGGGCTGCCCGACCGTCCTGATCGGCGGGTGACCGGCTGATGGGACAGCAGTTCGTCGGCGCGGGCTGGGCGTTTCCGCCGCGCACCGACGCCACCGGGAGCATCGCCCTGGTGCGCGGCGAACGGGAGATCGAGGAATCGATCCGGCTCGTGCTCGCCACCTCCCCGGGGGAGCGCCCCATGCGGCCGGAGTTCGGCTGCGCCATCCACGACTACGTGTTCGCCCCCGCCGACGCGAGCACCGCGGGCCAGGTCGCCTACGAGATCCGGCTCGCCCTGGACCGCTGGGAGCCGCGGATCGAGGTCGTGGGCATCGACGTCCGGTTCGACGCGGTGGAGGACGGCGTGCTGTACATCGACATCAGCTACACCGTGCGTGGCACGAACGACCCCCGCAACCTCGTGTTCCCGTTCTATGTGATCCCCGCGCACGAGGAAGGAACGGGTCCGTGACGCTGCCCGCCCCCCATCTCGACGACCGGAAGTTCCAGGGACTCGTCGACGAGGCCAAGAGATTCGTCCAGCAGCGCTGCCCCGAGTGGAGCGACCACAACGTCTCCGACCCGGGCGTGACCCTGATCGAGGCGTTCGCCACGATGGTCGACCAGCTCCTCTACCGCGTCAACCGCGTGCCGGAGAAGAACTACCTGGCCTTCCTCGACCTGATCGGCGTCCGACTGCACCCGCCCACCGCCGCCCGCACCGACGTCACGTTCTGGCTCTCCGCGCCGCAGCCCGAGAACGTCCGGGTCAAGGCCGGCACCGAGGTCGCCACCGTGCGCACCGAGACCGAGGAGGCGGTGGTGTTCACCACCGTCCGCGACCTGGCGATCGTGCCGTGCGGACTGGCCCGGCTGGCGACCTGCCCCGCCGGGGGCGGAGCCACCGACCGTACGCAGGAACTCGCCCTCGGCCGCGACGTGCCCTGCTTCGACACGGAGCCCGCCCCCGGCGACGCCCTGTACGTCGGCCTGACCAACCCCGTCCGGGCCGGGGTCGTCGTGCTGCGTCTGGACTGCCGGGTGGACGGCGTCGGCGTCGACCCGCGGCGCCCGCCGCTGCGCTGGGAGGCCTGGGACGGCACGGCCTGGGCGCGCTGCGACGTCGAGGAGGACACGACCGGCGGCTTCAACCGCCCCGGCCAGGTGGTTCTGCACCTGCCGGGCGGTCACGCGGAATCCACGATCGCGCGCCAGACCGCGGGGTGGGTGCGCTGCCGGCTGGTCTCCGCCGAGCCGGACCAGCCCACCTATCTGCAGTCGCCGACCATCCGCGAGGCCGAGGCCTTCACCATCGGCGCGACGGTCGAGGCCGTGCACGCGGAAACGGTGACGGACGAGGTCCTGGGGCTGTCCGAGGGCGTGCCCGGCCAGTCCTTCCACGTCGCCCGGCCCCCCGTCGTGCCGGGCGACGAGCCGTTCGTCGTAGAGGTGGCGGACGGTTCGGACTGGTCGCAGTGGCACCGCGTCGACGACTTCGCCCACTCGGGACCCGGCGACCGGCATCTGACGCTGGATCCGAACTCCGGCCGGATCGACTTCGGTCCGGCCGTCCGCGAGCCGGACGGGACGATCCGCTACTACGGCGCCGTGCCGGCCAAGGGCGCCCCGGTGCGGATCCGCGCCTACCGGACCGGCGGCGGCAGCCCCGGCAACGTCGCCACGGGCACGCTGCGGATGCTGCGCACCTCGCTGCCCTTCGTAGCCCGGGCCGAGAACCGGCGGGCCGCCGTCGGCGGGGTCGACGGGGAGAGCGTGGAGAGCGCCAAGGTCCGCGGCCCCATGACGCTGAGCACCCTGTACCGGGCGGTCGTGCCGCACGACTACGAGGTGCTGGCGCGGGAGGTCGCCCCGGACGCGGCGCGGGTCGCCTGCGTACCCGCGGGGGAGGGCGAGGAGGGCGGCGTGCGGCTGCTTCTGGTGCCGGCCGTGCGGAGCGACGACCAGGGACGGCTGCACTTCGACGACCTGGTGCCGCCCCGGGAGACGCTGCGGGCCCTCGCCGACTACCTGGACCAGCGCCGTCCCATCGGCACCCGGCTGGTGGTCGAGCCGCCCTACTACCAGGGCGTCACCGTCGTGGCGTCCGTCCTGGCGGCCCCCGGTGCGGCCGCCGACCCGGTCCGCACCGCGGCACTGGCGGCCCTGTACGGGTACTTCAACCCGATCACCGGCGGACCGAGCGGGCAGGGCTGGCCGTTCGGGCGGCCGATCCACGCGGGAGAGGTGTACGCCGTCCTGCAACGGGTGCCGGGCGTCGACCTCGTCGAGGACGTCAGGCTCTTCCCGGCCGACCCGGTGACCGGGCAGCGCGCCGAGCCGGTCACCAGGATCGTGCTCGACCCGCACGCCCTCGTCTTTTCCTACGAGCACCAACTCCGAATGCGGGAGGCCTGAATGCGCGCAGCGGTCGAGGGACTGCCCACGCCTCATCCACTCATCTACCAACTCCCCGCCGTCTACCTGGGAGAGGACTTCATCCAGCGGTTCCTCGCGGCGCTGGACGACGTACTGGCGCCGGTGCTGCTGACCATCGACAACCTCCCCGCGCATCTCGACCCGCGGACCGCCCCGGAGGACTTCCTGGCGTGGATGGGCGAGTGGGTGGCCGTGGGCCCGGTCGGCGGCCGGCCGGCCGGACAGCGCCGGGCCGCGGTCCTCGGGGCGGTGGAACGGCACCGCGGACGGGGCACGAGAGGCGGACTCGCCGAGGCCGTACGGCTGGAGTTCGGCACGGAGGCGGAGATCGAGGAGACGGGCGCGACGTCGTGGTCCGAGACGGCGCACAGCCCCCTGCCAGGGCCGGCCGGTGCTCCGCCCCGGGTGACCGTACGGGTGCGGGTGGCCGACCCGGACGCGGCAGGCGCGGAGCGGCTACGGCGGCTGGTGGCCGGTGAGGTGCCGGCGCACGTCGGGTACGCCACGGAACTGCTGCCCCTCGCGGACGCGTCATGAGCGGCCCCGGCGGGCTGATCTGCCCGGACTGCGGCCACCACAACGCGCGGGGCGCGGCGTTCTGCGCGTCCTGCAACGCCTTCCTGGACTGGGAGCAGAGCGGCGCCGACTCCGCGGACGGCGGCCAGGGCACGGGAACGGCGCCCCGTGCAGCCGTCGCGGAGCCCGCCGTCTCCGGCCCGGCGGCGCAGGGTTCCGTGACGCAGGGTTCCGTGACGCAGAGCCCCGTGGCGCCGGACGGGTCCGGCGCCGGGCCGTCCGTCCAGGGAGCTGTGGCCGCCGCTCCCGCGCCGGATCCGGCGACCGCCCGGACCGCTTCCGTCCTGCCCCGGCCGCAGACTTCGGCGCCCGCTCCCACCCAGCCCCAGGCGCAGCCGCCGACGGAACCCGCGGCCGCCGGCACCGTGCGGCGGCCCGGTGAGCGGCCGGCGGACCCGGACGACCTGCCCGCGTCGCCGGGCACGCAGGACACCCCCGCGACCGCGCCCCGCCCCCCGGTCCATGACCTGGTCTGTCCGGCATGCGCACAGGCCAACCCCCGTACCCGCACCCTGTGTCTGCGCTGCGGCGCCGTTCTCACCGCGCCGGTGGCGGCGGAGGAGCGGCTCTCGTGGTGGGCGCGACTGCTGCGGCGGCTCCGCCGCCGCCCGCCGCGTCGGCTCGCGGCCGGGCAGCGTCCTGCGGTGCGGGCATGGCGACGGCCGAGCCTCGCGATCCCGGTCACGCTGGTCGTCCTGCTCGGCGGCGGCTACCTCGCCCGGCCCCACCTGAGCAGCCTCATCGACAACCTCCGCGACCGGACGGCCAAACCCACCCCCGTCAACCCGAAGTTCGCGGAGGGGTCCAGCCATCTCAAGGACCATGGGCCGAACCTGGCCTTCGACGGGGCGAACAACACCTACTGGGCGCCGACGCCGGCCGGCGCGGGCACGGGTGAGGAGGTCCAGGCGCGCTTCGAACAGCCCGTCACGCTCAAGACGATCATCATCCAGACCGGGGTCTCGATCAACAAGGACGAGTTCCTCAAGCAGGCCAGGCCTTCGGTCCTCGACGTCGAGCTGGGCGGACCGGGCGGCGAGGTCCACAAGAAGCGGCTCCAGCTGGAGGACAAGCCGGGGCCGCAGACACTGGACCTCGAAGGGAAGAACGTCAGTACCGTGCGGTTCATCGTCCGGTCCAGTTACGGAGCCGAGGGGAAGAACCGGCGCACGGCGATCCTGGAGGTCGAGTTCTTCGGCCGGCGATGACGTCGGCTCTGGACGCCCGGCGCCAGGGCCCCCCGGTGGTGGCGTCCCGCCCTGCGACGCGCCCCGGAGCAGGGGACCCGGCGGCCGCGCGCCCCGGCGGCCGCCGCTACATCGGATGGGAGAGCCCGCCGGACGGCGGGATTCCCAGGGAGGCCAGCATCGCCGAGTAGCCGTTCCGGGCCCGCGCGCTGTCGGCCGCGAGCCCTGCGGCGTCGCAGGCCCGAATCAGGGCCCGCCACGCGGCGTCGCGGTGCCCGTCGATCTCGAGGCAGCGTTCGGCCGCCTCCACGGCGTCCACGGGCCGGCTCTGGGCGAGACGTATCTCGGCCAGAGCCACGGCCGAGTTGGCCGCTTCCCGGCGCAGCCGTTCCCGGTCGCCGGCCACCCACTCGGCGTACCCGTCCTCGGGCAGCAGTTCACCGGCGTAGTGGTCCAGAGCGATGCGGAACGCGTCCGCCGCCTCCTCCGACCGCTTCTGCGCCCGGGCTCGTCGGCCCTCGCGCACCGCACGCTCGAACTCCGCGACGTCGCTCACATCACCAGGCGCCAGCACCAGCCGGTAGGAATCGCCCTGCCGCGCGATGAGCCGGGAACCGCCCCTGGGACGTTCCGGTTCCAGGAAGGAACGCAGACTGGAGACCGTCACCTGGAGGTTGTGCAGCGTGGACGGCGTCGTCACGCCGTCCCAGAACGCGAGCAGCAGATGGTCACGGTGGACGGCCTGGCCGGCGCGTACCGCGAGGAGCCGCAGCACCGCCTGTGCCCTGGGGCGCAGCTTCGCCCAGTCGTGCTCGCGCCCGGCCAGGATGAACTCGAAGCCGCCGAGGCAACGTACCGTCAGGCCCGGCGCCGACCGTGCCGCGAGGACGCGTCCGGACGCGGCGGCGTGCTGCCCGCCGGCTTTGGCTCTGCCCGCTGCCGCTCCGTAGTCCCCGACCGGGCCGGTGGGGGCCTGCGCGGAGGGGGCCTGCCCGGCGGGGGCCGCGAGCGCGGTGAGCCAGGAACGCAGCCCGGCCACCGGCAGCCGCGCGGACCGGGCCGTCGACCAGGCGGCCTCCTGCAACTCGGTCCGGTGCCCCGCATCAGGCGCCGCCAGAGCCATCGCGCCCATGGCCAGCGCACGTGCGCCCGGTACACCCGCCGACCGGGCGAACGCCTCCGCCTGGGCGGCGCGCTGCCCCGCGTCCGGCAGATCGTGCGCGACCTCCACCACGGCGAGGGCGGCCCGGCCCCACGCCTCCAGCGTGCCCCAGCCCAGCGCCCGGAACCGCCGTACGGCGTCCTCCAACTCGCCGATGCCGGGGCGTCCCGTGCGCACCGAGCGCAGGCACACGGCCGATGCGGCGAGCGCGGCCCCTTCGGCGTCGCCGAGCCGGGTGCACTCCTCCAGCACGACGACCGGCTGCCCGGCGTCCTCGGGGTGCGGTCCCAGGCCCAGCAGGCACCGGGCGGCCCGGCTCAGCCACAGCAGGTCCAGCCGTTCGGCGTCGTACGCGATCCGCTGGAGTTCCGGGTAGGGGACCGGTCTGGCCGGCCCCCCGGCCAGCACGGCCAGCGCCACCCGGACCAGTTGCCCGGACAGCGCGACCAGGGCATCGTCCGTCGCCTCCGCCAAGGCCCGGCGCACGGTGGCGCCGGCCGTGCTGTCGCCGGTCAGGGCAGCGGCGATGCCCTGGACGAGGAGGGCGGCGGAGCTGCCGGAACCCTCCTGGGCGACGCGCCCGACGGAGCGGCCGAGGTAGATGTCCGGGCCGCCTGCGACGACGATGCGCAGCGGGTCGGGCCAGTCGGCGGACCCGAGGCGACGGCGTACCGCCGAAGGCTGCGGGTCCGGACGATCGTCATGATCGCCCGCGGCGGCGCAGGCAGCGGCCCGGACGCGCAGCCGCGTCAGTTCGACGTCGGTCAGTGTGCCGGTGAGCCGCGCGCGTAGACACTCGCGGAGCAGGGGCTCGGCGACGTATGTCCGTCCGTCCGGATCGGCGCGCAGGACTCCGTGTTCGTGGGCCAGGGACCACAGCATCTCGGCGCTGTCGGTTCGGCCGGTCAGCGCGCGGCAGGCGTCGGCGGTGAGCCGGCCCAGCAGGCAGGTCTCCGTCAGGAACCGTCCGAGACGGTCGGGGAGCGGGGCGAGCACCTCCCGCTCCAGGTATTCGCGGCCGAACATCCCGTCGGCCAGAATCCGCTCCTGACCCGTGTCGGGGCGGGCCGCCACGGCTCTGGCGAACAGCCTCAGCGTCGCGGCCCTGCCGCCCGTGGCCCGGACCAGGGGCAGCGCGATTCCGGGGCGCAGCGCCGTGTCGTACAGGTGCGGGAACAGGTGCTCGACCTCCCAGGAGCGGAACCGCAGAGCGTCGGCGTTCACCACCGTCGCGCCCGCCGCCTCCAGCGCGGCCGCCGACAGCCCGGCGGCGGGGCGCGTCCCGATCAGCACCCGTGGGTGGGGCGGCGCCAGCTGGCCGAGCCGGATCACGAGCGCCCGCGCGGCCGCCGAGAACAGGTGCATGTCATCAATGACGACCAGTCGTCCGACGGCTCCGCCGTCCCCGGCATCCCGGCGCCGTGCCGGCCGGCCCGCGCCGGGCGGCCCGGCGGAGCCCGCCAGCGCGTCTGCCGGGTACCCGAGCGTGGTCAGCAACTCCCGCTCGTCGGCGTCGGGTCGGGCCTGATACCACGTCACCGGGCCCGGATGCGCCTTGGCCGCCTGCGCCAACAGCGCGGTCTTGCCGAAGCCGGGCGGGGCGATCACCAGGCCCGACGAGCAGTGGGCGAACTGCTCGGTCAGACGGCCCCGGGACATGGTCTCGGAGACCGGTATCCGGAATGCGGTCCACTGCTGAGCCGGTAAAAGACTCGTCATATGTCTCATCTCCGCTGTTCCCGGACGCTCTGACAGGGATGTCCCGTTTCGGCTTTTTCTTCTTTTGTGCTGGTCTTTAGTGCCACAAAGTCCGGCAGGTTATGGGGCGTAGGACTTGCGTGGCCGTGGTGTGTCATTTTCGTGCTTTTCCCTCATCCAGCGCGCCCGGAAACGGCCGATGCCAAAGAGAGTGCCGTTTCAGGACGGACGGGGGGGGCCGGAGGCCGCCGCGGCGTGCGCAGGCTCACCCCGAGATGTGAGCGCCCAGTCGGCCGCGCTGGAGTCGGGCTGGTGAAGGATCGTCCGATTCGTCTTCTCGTCGGAGTGCGCGGAGGAGAGGGTCCACTCCGTGTGGGTGCTCGAACGGCTCATGTGCCGGGTGACCGGCGAGTGATCCCGAGGGCCTCGAACGCGGTGCGGCCCCGGCGGGTCAGAGAGTGAGGAGCACCTTGTCGACAAAGAGATGCCGAGGTGTTCTAGGGTCGCCGCATGCGACGAAGGACCGCACTGGCGATCGCCGGGGCTGTGACCCTGGCCTGGGGCGAGTGGTTGAACTGGCGCTGGTCTCGGGCTCTCGTGGGAGACGGCGGGGGCGATTCCGAGGCCGTCGTCGTACTGGGCTACCAAAACCCCCAGGCCACGGCGAACTTCATCAACCGCTGGCGGGTCCGTGCCGGAATTCGCTCCATCGCCGCTGACGGTGCGCGGGGCACTCGCGTGATCTTCAGTGGGGGTGCGCCCAGCGGTGGCGCCGCGGAGGCCCGGTTGATGGCTGACTACGCAAGGTCCGTGCTCGCGTTCGACGGCCCGGTGCTCCTCGAGGACAAGAGCGCGACGACATGGGAGAACATCACGAACGTGATCCCGCTGCTCGAGGACGTCGACCGCATCAAGATCGCCTCCCAGCCGGCTCACGCACTCAAGGCCCGCGCGTACTTGCGGCGGCAGCGCCCTGATCTCGCCGAGAGGCTCGTGCACGCGGATGACTACCGCCCCGGCGAGTGGACGCTCGTCAAACCACTGCTTGCTCTGTACGGACTGTGGACACTGCGCGGTCTCAAGGCCGACGAGCGGAAGGTCTCGCAGTAGACAGCCGCTGTCGCGTCGGCGTCACACGGACGATCCGCCGGCACACGGCCGGGCATGATGACCGGTAGGCGGCGGGAACAGCCGGTCCGGTCGGCGCTGTTGCACCGGCTGACAGGCCGGTGCCGTTCCGGCGTACGCCCGGTCGTCCGGCATCTGATAGTGAGGGGCGACCGCTGGTACGCCCGCCGCGGACTCGGACGCAGACCTTTACCTGTAGGAGGACCAGTTACATGAACGACCGGCCCCTGACGCTCATGGCCGTACACGCCCACCCCGACGACGAGGCCACCGGAACAGGGGGCGTCCTCGCGCGGTACGCGGCGGAGGGCATGCGCACGGTCCTCGTGACGTGTACCGACGGCGGTTGCGGTGACGGACCGGGAGGTGTCAAACCGGGCGATCCCGGTCATGATCCGGCGGCCGTCGCCTTGATGCGACGTCAGGAACTCGAAGCAAGCTGCGCAGTCCTGAAAGTCAGTCATCTGGAGATGCTGGACTACGGTGACTCCGGGATGATGGGCTGGCCGACCAATGACGCGGCCGGATCCTTCTGGCAGACGCCCGTGGAGGAAGGCGCCGCCCGACTCGCGGAACTCCTGCGGCGCTACCAGCCCGACGTGGTCGTCACGTACGACGAGAACGGCTTCTACGGCCACCCCGACCACATCCAGGCCAACCGCATCACGATGGCGGCGCTGGCGATGACCGCGACGACACCGAAGGTGTACTGGACGACGGCGCCCCGCTCGATGATGCAGCGGTTCGGGGAGGTCATGCGCGAGTTCGGCGGGGAAGTGCCGGAGCCGGATCCCGCTCAGGCCGCCGCGCTGGCCGAGATCGGACTCCCGGACGAGGAGATCACCACCTGGGTGGACACCTCCGAGTTCGGCGACCAGAAGTTCGATGCGCTGGCCGCGCACGCCAGCCAGGGCGAGAACATCTTCTTCCTCAGGATGGGCCAGGAGAAGTTCACCGAGTTGATGGGCGTCGAGACCTTCGTACGCGTCCAGGACGCCACCGGCGCGGCCGTGCCCGAGAACGATCTCTTCGCCGGACTGCGCTGATCCGCCCGCGCGGACACCGGATCCTGCTCGCCGCGCCCGACGCGGCCGGCGAGCTCGACCGGACCCGCGACCGGTCCGTCGTCGGCGTACGCCTCCGAAAAGGGTTTGAGTGAGGCGGCGCCCCGCTGTTACTTTCGCGCTGGACCGTGAAGTCGTCGTAGGGAGGTGAGCCCCGTGAACACAGTTACCCGTGGGTGCTCCCTCAATCCGTCACGGTCCGGCGGCTGACGTTCGGTGTCGCCAGGAGCGCCTGAGATCGAGGCACTCCTAGGAGGAGACTCCGATGAACACAAAGCCTTTCACCTCTCGCCCGAGCGGGAACGCGGTGATGATCACGCGCGTCGCGGACCGGCAATGGCATGCACTGGATGACGACCTGGTGGTCGGCCGCGGACACGCGGCGCACCGGCCCGACGGACGCCTGTTCGTCAGCGTCGACGCCTGGCACGACGTCGTCTTCGACCGGCTCGCCGAGGCGATGCTGGCGGAACTCCCGGCGCCGCTGTACACGGTGGTCGACGAAGCCGACGTCGAGCTGACGGCCGGCTGGCGGCGGGCCGGTTTCACGATCCGGCGCCGCGAGTGGGAGTACGTCGTGCCGACCGACCCGCGGGTCACAGGGCTCGAAGCGGTCCTGCCGCCTTCCGGCGTGACGATCGTGCCCGCCGGGCACGCGGACGAGGGTCTGCTGCGGGCGGTGGACCGTGCGATCCGTGACGAAGTCGAGGCGACCGCCGGGTGGCAGTCGATGCCCGCGGAGGTGATTCCCCGCCCCGAAGGCGACACCGTCGTCGACCCGTCGAAGTACGCGGTGGCCGCGGCGCCGGACCGTTACCTGGGTCTGATCCGGGTGGTGACGGTGAACCGGCCGCGCATCGAGCTGGTCGCGGTACGGGCCGGCGAGCAGCGCCGCGGCATCGCGCGGGCGCTGCTGGCGAACGCGCTGGGGACGCTGCACCGCTCCGGGTTCGCCGAGGCCTGGACCGAGGTCCAGGAGTCCAACCAAGCGGCCTCGGCGCTGTTCGAGCGCATCGGCGCCCGGCCGATGAGCAGCAACCTGGAGCTGGTGCGATGACGAGGAACAAGAACGTCGTCGAAGTCGAGGGCAAGGTCGTCGAGTGCCTGCGCAGCGCCATGTTCACGGTGGAGCTCGAGAACGGCCACAAGGTGCTCGCGCACATCAGCGGCAAGATCCGCAAGAACTACATCAAGATCATGCTGGAGGACCGGGTACTGGTGGAACTTCCGCCGTACGACCTGACGCGTGGCCGGATCGTGTTCCGGTACCGGAACTAGCGGCGGCCGGCGCCTTGCGCGGCTGACGACAGGATCCGGCAACCGGTGTCCCGGTTGCCGGATCCTGTGCGTGTCCGGGCCTGCGGCGTCAGGAGAACCAAGGGAGTTGAAGCGTCCGTCCGTCCGCCCGGCGAGGTCGTGGTCGGCGTGTGCCACGTTCCATCCCGCTCCGTATCAGCTAACATAGAATAATTAGATAGATAAATAGGCGAGTGATGGCGAGGAGCGGCCGTGGACTTCGGGCTGACCGACGAGCAGGACCTGTTGCGCGCGACGGCACGGCAGTTCGTCGCCGACGTGTGCCCGGCCGAGAAGGCCAAACAGTGGGACGAGGAGGGCGTCGTACCGCCCGAGCTGTTCCGCGGTATGGCCGACCTGGGGTGGTTTTCTCTTCCGTTCAGTGAGGAGGAGGGCGGCGACGGCGGCGGGCCGCTGGAGCTCATCCTGATCGCCGAGGAGCTGGGGCGGGCCAGTTTCGACGTCGCCATGTGCTACATCGGCGTGCTGATCCCCGGGATCACGGTGTTCCGGTGGGGCAGCGAGGCGCAGCGCGACTTCATCCGCGAGCAGGTGATGACGGGGCGCCACCGGCTCGCCGTCGGCCTCAGCGAGCCGGACAGCGGATCCGACGCGGCGGCGTTGCGCGCCACCGCCGAGGACCACGGGGAGCACTTCCTCGTACGCGGCCAGAAAGCGTGGTGCACGGGCGCCGGGCTGCCCGACACGACCATCGCGACCTATGTGCGCACGGGGCCCCGTGAGCCGAAGCACGGCGGCATCAGCCTGCTGCTCGTCGACCCCGCGACCGAGGGCGTCGAGGTGCGTCGGACCCCGACGCTGGCCCGGCACATCCTGGGCACCAACGAGGTCTTCTTCAACGACGCCGCGGTGCCGAAGGAGAACCTCGTCGGCCCGCGCGACGAGGGCTGGAAGGTCATGCTCTCCAACATCGAACTGGAGAAGGTGATCATCACCGGCGGTTATCTGGGGGCGGCCCAGGCCACCCTGGACGAGATGCTGGAGTACGCGCGCACCCGGCAGGCCTTCGGCCGTCCGATCGGCACCTTCCAGGCGCTCGCCCACGCCATGGCCGACCTGCAGACCGAGATCGACTCCGCCCGGCTGCTCGCGTACCGCGCCGCCTGGCTGCTCGCCCAGGGCAAGCCGTGCACCCGCGAGGGCTCGATGGCGAAACTGAAGGGCTCGGAGACCTACGTGGCGGCCGCCCGGCTCGGGATGCAGGTCTGCGCGGGGCACGGCTTCTCGACGGAGAGTGTGATGAGCTTCCGCTACCGGGAGTCGATCGTGGCCACGATCTCCGGGGGGACGAGCCAGATCCAGCGCAACGGGATAGCCCGCAGTATGGGACTGCGCTCCTACTGATCCCGGGTGTCGCCGCCCTGCTCGGCCAGCCATTCCTCGTGCCGCGCGAAGTGGCCCGGGTCCCGGGTCACCCAGATCCCGGAGGCCCGGGCCACCACGGCCCGGGTCGGCAGCAGCACCATCTCGCCGGCGATGTACCAGCGTGAGCCCTCCCGCCGCTCCACCCAGGCCCGGACTTCCAGCGGGCGTTCCACCGGCACCGGCCTGACGAAGCTCACGGTCAGTTCCGCCGTCACGCTCAACACCCGGTGCAGCAGCGGGAGATGACCGAGGCAGTCGTCCAACACGGCCGCCGTCCAGCCGCCGTGCGCCACATTGGGCCCGCCCTCCTGGTCACGGGGACAGGCGAGCTCGAACCATGCCACGCCGTCCTCGTCGAGCCGTTCGCGTTCCACACCCAGCCGGCAGGAACCGGCGTTGCGGCACGCGCCGCACAGCGCCACCCCGCCCGGGGTTCGGGGCGGCTCCTGGAAGTCCGCCCCCGCCCAGTGCGCGGCCGGTGTCGTGGCCCCCGGCTCACCGGAGCAGGAACCGGCTTTCGTCGACATGCTGCAACTCCTCGCACTCGAAGGCGTCATACGTCAGGCGTCCGCAAGCAGCGGGCGCAGTTTCCCGGCGATGAGCTGGACCTGGCGGGCCGCCATCTCCTCGGGCATCCCGGCCAGCGAGGCCCACAGGAACACCCCTTCCACCGGCAACCCCGCCACGTACGCCTTGACGGCCTCGGCGGTCTCCTGGGGGGTGCCGTAGAGGAACTGGCCGACGCCGGTCGCGCTCAGCCCCGTCTCCCGCCACTTCTCGGGGTCGATGGGGCGGGGGACCGGCTGGTCCGTCCCCTCCACCATGTACCGGCGATAGCTGTCCCACTGGTACGCGAGGTGCTTGCGCACCACCGGCCAGTCACCGTCCGGGTCCTCGGTGACGAACGTGGTGAACGAGCCCTGCATCCGTGCCGTCGACACGTCGTACCCGCTCTCGGCGAGCCCGTCCCGGTACGGCGTCAGCAGCGCCGGATTGAGCGACAGCAACCCCGTGCCGAGCCGGCCGGCCCGCCGGGCGCCCTGCGGGCCCTGGTAGCCGAGCCAGATCGGCAGTGGATCCTGGACGGGTCCGGGGGTGACCAGGGATTCGGCCCACAGACCGCGGATCTCCCGCACCCGCTGGTCGGTCGAGGTGTAGCGCTTCGCGAGGTCGGCGCCGAACAGGCGGTACTCGGGGACCCGGTAGCCGGTGCCGAGGCCGAGGTCCAGGCGGCCGTTGCTGATGATGTCGACGATCGCCGCCTGTTCGGCCAGTTCGGGCGCCGCGTGCAGCGGTGCGGGGATGACCGCGGTGCCCAGGCGCACCCGGCGGGTGCGGGCCGCTGCCGCCGCCGCCATGGTGAGCGGCTGGGGCAGGTACCCGTCCTCGAAGGCGTGGTGTTCGGAGAACCAGACCGAGTCCAGGCCCAGCCGGTCCGCCTCCTCGCACATCTCCAGGGCGAATCCGTACACCCGGGACCAACTCTGCCGCCACGGCGGCGGGTTGCGCAGGTCGAAGTAGATGCCCACCTTCACGCCGGACCGCCTCCTGTTGCCTCGTCTGTCAGTCGGATCGTCGCGTGTGCGACGGCGACCCCTTCCCCGGGTGGCAGCAGCCGTACCGGGCGCAGTTCCAATGCCTCGATCTCGGGGAGGTCCTCGACCATCGCCGAGATCCGCAGGACGGTCTCCTCCAGCGCCGCCAGATCCACTCCCCGTCGGCCGGCCCGGCCGTCCAGCAGCGGGGCCGCCCGCAAAGAGCGGACCATCTCGCGGGCGTCGCGGTCGCTGAGCGGGGTGACGCGGTGTGCGACGTCCGCCATGAGGTCGGCGTAGTCCCCGGTGAGGCCGAAGGAGACCACCGGGCCGAAGACCGGGTCCGCGCCGACGGAGAGGAACGCGTGCGGGCCGGGGCCCGGTTCGGCGTCCCGTACGGCGATTCCGTACGAGGCCAGCAACGCGGCGGCGACTGCTGCCGGGACCGGACCAGGGGGACATCCGGCGACCAGTGAGCGGGCGCGCTCGGCGTCGACTCCCGCGAGATCCGGTATGACGCCCGCGGGGGTGCTGCGCCACGCCTGGTAGGCCGCCGCGTGACCGAGCGAGGCGGCCGCCGCTTCGGGGAACGTGTAGGTCGGTACGACGAGTTCGCCCCGGTGCAGGAGATCGGCGACGCCCGCGCCGCCCAGGAAGCTCGTCACCACCGGTTTGCCGGGCCGGCCCGCGGCCGCGTCGAGGATCGCCGACGCCACCTCGTCGGGCTTGTCCGCCAGTGGCGGCATGAACAGGACGACGGCCGCGTCGATGCCGCCGTCGGCCAGGACCGCGTCGAGCGCCCGCCGGTAGTGCGCGGCGGTGGCCATGGGGGTCAGGTCGACCGGGTTGGAGACGTCCGCAGGGGGTGCGAGGGCTGAACGGAGCCTCCGTTGCGTGTGCTCACCGAGCTCGGGCACGAGCAGCCCGCTCGCCGCGCACGCCTCCGCCGTCAGCGCCGCCGGGCCGCCCGCGTTGGTGATCACGGCGATCCGGTTGCCGGGCGGGGGCGGTTGATGGGCCAGCAGCAGGGCGACGTCGAACAGCTCCTGGAGACTGCTGGTGCGGATCACGCCGGACTGGGCGAACAGTGAACCCACCGCCGAATCCGCCGGCCCCGGGTGGACCGCGACGATCGGCTTGCGCGGCGCGATCCGGCGGGCGACCCGGGCGAACCGGCGCGGATCGCCGAAGGTCTCGACGTGCAGCAGGATCACCGAGGTCGCCGGGTCCTCCTCCCACCACTGGAGCAGTTCGTCGGTGGACACGTCCACGGCGTGGCCCACCGACACGAAGCCGGAGAACCCGAGCCGCAGCCGCCGGGCATAGTCGAGGACCGCGAGTCCCAGCGGCCCCGACTGGCTGGACATGGCGACCCGGCCGGGCGTCGGCAGGGCGGGCGAGAAGGTCGCGGCCAGTCGCGTCGTGGGTGTCGTGTTGACCACGCCCATGCAGTTCGGGCCCACCAGGCGCATGCCCGAAGCCCGTGCGAACCGGGCCAGCTCCAGCTCGGTCGACCGCCCCTCGACCCCGGTCTCCCCGAAGCCCGTGGAGACGACGACCACCGCCCTGGCCCCGGCCTCGGCACACTCTCGTACGGCATCGGGCACGGCCTCGGCCCGCACGGCGATCAGTGCCAGATCCGGCGGCTCGGGAAGAGCGAGGACGCTGGGGTACGCCGGCACCCCGGCGATCCGCTCCGCCCGCGGGTTCACCGGGAACACGCTGCCGTCGAAGCCGCCCCGCAGCAGGTTGGCCACGATCTCGTGGCCGATCGTCAGGGGGTCGCGGTTGGCGCCGATCACGGCCACCGACCGAGGTTCGAGCAGGGGTCTGAGCGAGCGCCGTACGGCTGTGTGCTCGCGGCGCTCGGCCCGGGCCACGGCCTGCGCCTGCGGGTCGACGGCGATCTCGAAGTGGATGATCTGGCCGGGCGGCCCGGCCTCCACCCGGTAGCCGGAGCCGAGGAACACGTTGATCATCCGGGTGTTGTCGGCGAGGACGTCGGCCTCCAGCACCCGGATGCCCCGGGCCCGGGCGGCAGCCGCGATGCGCTCGAGGAGCAGCCTGCCGAAGCCCTCGCTCTGGTGGTCGTCCCGGATGGTGAACGTGACCTCGGCGTGCTCCGGTTCGCCGGGGTCACGGACGTAGCGGACCAGGCCGGCGATCTCGTCGCCGGCCAGGGCGACGAGCGCCAGCTCGTTGAGGTAGTCCACGTGCGCGCCGCGCCGGATGACGTCGTCGCGGACGCGGACCACGGGGCCCAGGGAGCGGTAGGCCAGCGTGGCCCGGGACAGGCTGCCGACGAACGCGACCAGGCGGTCGGCGTCCTCGGGCCGGACCGGCCGTACGAAGGTCGACCGCCCGGTCCTGACGAGCCCGGGCCGCTCCAGGTCCTCGGGATACGGGGGAGTGGTCACGGTGTCGGGCCGCCGCTCAGACGGCCGCCCCCTGGGGAGTCTGCTCGGGCATGTCGAACAGCTCGTTGAAAGTGCCGCGTGTGACGCGTTCGCGGACGTCGTCCGGCACGCCGTCGAACAGGTCGCGCAGCGTGGACTGGGTGTGGCCGTAGGTGCCCTCCAGGTGGGGATAGTCGTCGCCCCACATCACGTTGCGGTAGCCGGTCGACTCGACGATCTCCACCGAGCTCTTGTCGTGCTGGAAGGACGCGTACACCTGCTGCCGGATGATCTCGCTGGGCAGCCGGCTCAGCTTCGGCCGCACGAACATGCCGTGCTGGCGGTATGCCTCGTCCATCCGGTCGCCGATGGCCGGCACCCAGCCCGCGCCGCCCTCCGCGATCAGGATCTTCAGGTCCGGGTGGCGGTCGAGGGCGCCGCCCGCGACCATGTGGGACACCACCCGCATGCCCGGATAGGTCGTCTCCATGTAGTTGACGACCGCGCCGCCGGGTCCGCGGAAGACGACGTTCTGGCCGCCCGTGCCGATGTGGAAGCCGAGCACCATGCCGGCCCGCTCGGCCGCGGTCCACAGCGGTTCCCAGCGGTCGAGGGCGTACTCCTCGCCCTCCCGGGTCGAGCACGGCAGGAAGACCGCTTTGAAGCCGAGCTCGGCCGCCCGCTCCAGCTCGGCGACCGCGTCGTCGATGTCGGCGGTCGAGACACAGGCGGTGGTGATCACGCGCTTGTTCCTGCTGAGGATCTCCTCGTGCGCCCAGTCGTTCCAGGCCCGTACGGTCTCCCGGGCGAGCTCCCGGTCGGTGATCGACACGAGCCAGAACCCCATGGAGGGGAAGGCCAGTTGGGACCACACGCCCTCCTGGTCGAGGTCCCTGAGCCGGACGTTCAGGTCCCAGGCGCCCGGCGGGCGCATGGCGTCCATGAAGTCGCCCAGCTGGCGGTCGATGCGCTCGCCGTCGATGTAGAGCATCTCGTACTTCTCGCCGCGCTCACTGCGCGGAGCCCGGGCGCCGAGCCGGGCGGGCAGCCGCTCGGTCCACACGTCGGCGGGTTCCATCACATGGGAGTCCCCCGAGTTGACCCAGATCTTCGACATGACGCTCCTTCGGGGCAATGGATGTAATCAGTTAGCTATTTTAGGTGCGCGGATGCGGTAAGGGAAGGCTGGGGTTTAACTCGTCTAATTGGTTGACTGATTGCGCTGATAGCTGGAAGATCTGGGCACTGAGCCGCGAGGAGGCGCCATGGTCGGTGACAGGGACACCGCTGACAGGTACTTCGAGCCCCAGGTGGAGACCATGCCCCGCGAGGAACTGCGGGCGCGGCAGGAGGAACGCATCCTGGAACTCGTCGAGTACGCCTACGCCAACTCGGCCTTCTACCGCGACCTCTGGGACGAGCACGGGGTCCGTCCGCGCGACATCCGGTCCCTGGAGGACTTCCGCGAGCGCGTGCCGTTCATCACCAAGGACATGGTGCGCGCCTACCGGGCCCGCACGGACGATCCCTTCGGCGGCCTGCTCTGTGTGCCGACCGAGGAGCTGACCTCCGTGTCGTCGAGCTCGGGCACCACCGGCGACCCGGAGTTCTTCGCCGAGATCTGGCAGGACGCCCCGCCCCTGGTCACGGCGCAGGTGCGTGACCTGTGGGAACTCGGCCTGCGGCCCGGTGACCGGGTGCTCAGCCCGCCCGGCACCTTCCGCAACCTCATGGACGGCGGCTACCAGGCGCTGGGCGCCGTGGTGATCGAGGTCGACACCTGGATCGGGAAGATGGACCAGGTCGTCGAGGCGCTGCGCACCTACCGGCCGGCCTATCTGCAGATGATGTATCCGCAGATGGTGGAGTTGGAGCACCTGGCCGAGAAGACGGACCTGAAGGAGGCGTTCTCCTCCCTCAAGGGCGCCTCGTGCGCCGGGCAGCCCCTCAGCCGGAAGATGCGCGAGCGGATCCGCGACGACTGGGGCATCGACGTCTACGAGTACACCAGCGCCGCCGACACCGGCACCGCGTGGGAGTGCCGCGAGCACGACGGCTTCCACCTCTGGGAGGACACCGTCTTCGCGGAGTGCGTGGAGGTCGGGGAGGACGGCTGGCGCGATGTCCCCGAGGGCGACCTCGGCGAACTGGTCGCCACCGACCTGGACAACCGGGCCGCACCGCTCATCCGTTACCGCAGCGAGGACCTCGTCCGCCTCTCCGGCGACACCTGCGGCTGCGGGCGTACCCACTCCCGGATGTGGGTGGCCGGACGGCGCGGTGACGAGACCCTCGTCCAGGGACGCTCCGTGGTGCTGCGGGACGTCTGGCAGGCCGTGGAGGACCAGCCGGAGACGGTGGCCGGAGTGTTCCAGATCGTCCGGGACCGCCGCGAGGTAGACGAACTGCGGCTACGCGTCGGCTACGACCCCGCACTCACCGGAGACGTCGACGCTCTGGCCGGTCGGCTGGGCGAGGCGGTACGGACCCGGACCGGAGTCAAGCCGGTGCTCGACATGCGCACCGAGGAGGACCTGTTGAAGACCATGACCAGCGTCGCCAAGTTCCCCCGGGTGGTGAAGAGCTGATGGCCCGCGCCGACACCCTGGCCCGGGCCAGGGAACTCGACCGCCCCGAGCTCGCCTACCTCGTGCCCTTCCCCACCGCCGACGGCATGCGGGAGACGGAACTGACCTGGGCCGAACTCGCCAGGGACACCGACTGGGCCGGCGCACGGCTGCGGGAGCACGGCCTCGCTCCCGGGCAGCGGGCCCTGCTGACGGCTTCCGGGTTCGAGGGCTTCTGGGGACATGCGGTGATCGACGCACTGCGGGCGCTGAAGGTGACGTACGGCATCGCCGAGGCGATGGGCTGGGACCACCGCCGTACCTCGGTCTTCCATCGCGAACTGCGGCCGCACGCCGTGATCGGTCTGTCCGCCGAGACGCTGGAGGGGCTCTCCGGGGCCGCCGACATCGGCGAGATGTTCCGGCCGACGTCGGTCGTCCTGGCCCGGCCCGCGGCTGTGCCGATGCTGCGTGCGGTGGGCGTGTCCGCCTGTCTGTTCTCGGCCGCCGGTCCGGCCCTCGCCCTGGAGTGCCCCGAGCGGAGCGGCGCGCACGTCAACGCCGCCGAATGGCGGGTCGGCGACCGCGACGGGGAGTTGTTCGTGGCGGCGGGGGAGCGGCGCACGTCACCCCTGCAAGAGACCCCGCTCGGCATCCCGGGCCGGGTCGTCGCCGGCCGGTGCGCCTGCGGCAGCGAGGACCCGCGCGTGCTGTTCGCCGATGCCGGCCAACCACAGTCATCGAGGAGTTGAGGATGTCCGAAGGAGTGGTCGACGGCCGTGTCGTGGTCGTCACCGGAGCCGGCAACGGCATCGGCCGGGCCCACGCCCTGGCCTTCGCCGCGCACGGCGCGAAGGTCGTGGTCAACGACCTCGGCGGCGCGCGTGACGGCGGGGGCGCCTCGGCCGGACCCGCGCAGACCGTGGTGGACGAGATCGTCGCGGCCGGAGGCGAGGCGGTGGCCAACACGGACGACATCTCCACCTGGGACGGCGCCGGTCACCTCGTCCGGCAGGCCGTGGACACCTACGGCGACCTGGACGTGCTGGTCAACAACGCCGGCATCCTGCGCGACCGGATGATCGTGTCGATGACCGAGCAGGACTGGGACAGTGTGCTCGCCGTCCACCTCAAGGGCGGCTTCGCCACCCTGCACCACGCGGCCGCCTACTGGCGCGAGCGCGCCAAGGCCGGTCACGCCAACGACGCCCGCGTGATCAACACGACCTCCCCGTCCGGCATTTTCGGCAACCCGGGGCAGTCCAACTACGGGTCGGCCAAGGCCGGCATCGCGAGCCTCACGATCATCGCCGCCGCCGAACTCGCCCGCTACGGCGTGACGGTGAACGCCATCGCGCCCACCGCGCTCACCCGGCTGACCGAGGACATCGAGATGATGCGACAGGCCGCACATAGCCAGGACCTCACCCCGGAGGCCATCTCACCGCTCGTGGTGTGGCTGGGCTCGGCGGCCTCGCGCGAGGTCACGGGCCGCGTCTTCGGCGTCGTCGGCAACCGGATCACCGTACTGGAGGGCTGGGTCAACGGCCCCGGCGCGAGCGCCGAGACCCGCTGGACACCGGAGGAGCTGTCCTCCGTCGTCCCGAACCTGGTGGCCAAGGCGGCGCCGAACGCCGACGCCCTCGGCAACCGGAACGGGGCGTGAGATGACGACGGAGCACGAGATGACGACGCCCCGACGCCCGGTCGCCGAGGGCCTGTTCACCTGGCCGCCCGGCGCCGAGAATCCGCTCCGGCTCATCGGCTCCGAGTGTGCCGACTGCGGCCTGGTGAGCTTCCCGGCCGCCCCGGACTGCGTGCGGTGTGCGAGCTCGGAGTCGAAGCAACGGCTGCTCGCCGACCGCGGGACGCTGTGGACGTACACCACCCAGAACTTCCGGCCGCCGTCCCCGCCGTACGACGGACCCGAGGCCTTCGAGCCCTACGCGGTCGGCTACGTCGAACTCCCCGGCGAACTGCTGGTCGAGGCCCGCCTCACCGAGCCCGACCCGCGCAGGCTGCGCATCGGCCGGCCCATGCGGCTGACGCTCGTGCCCTACACCGTCCAGGACGACGGCACCGAGGTCATGACGTTCGCGTTCGCCCCCGCAGAAGCGGGCACAGCCGAGGAGGAGGCACAGTGACCGAGGCCGTCATCATCGGCGTGGGGCTCCACCCCTTCGGGCGGTTCCCCGGGAAGCCCGCGCTGGACATGGGCGCGGACGCGGTGCGGCTCGCGCTCGCCGACGCGGGCGTGAACTGGCCGCAGATCCAGGGGGGTTACATCGGCAGCTACGAGGTCGCCAACCCCGACGCCATCGTGGGACGGCTCGGCCTGACCGGAGTCCCGCTGCGCGGAGTGTTCAACGGCTGTGCGACGGCCGGCACGGCCATCGCGCTGGCCGCCCGCGCCATCGAGACCGGCGAACACGACCTGACCGTCGCGATCGGCCTCGACAAGCACCCGCGCGGCGCCTTCGCGGCCGACCCGTCGGTGGCGGGGATCCCCTCCTGGTACGGGCAGACCGGCCTCTTCCTCACCACCCACTTCTTCGGTATGAAGATCAACCGCTATATGCACGAGCACGGCATCTCCCACGAGACGCTCGCGTGCGTGGCCTCGAAGAACTTCCGCAACGCGGCCGGGAACGACAAGGCCTGGCGCCGAACTCCCCTGACACCGGAGGAGATCCTCGCCTCCCCGGTCCTCAACTACCCGCTCCGCCAGTACATGTACTGCGGCCCGGACGAGGGCGCGGCCGCGATCGTCCTGTGCCGTGCCGACCAGGCGCACAAGTACACCGGAAAGCCGGTACGGGTCCGTTCCACAGCTCTGCGCAGCCGCCGGCTCGGGGCCTTCGAGGTGCAGAGTCCGTCGTTCCCCGTCGGAGAGCTGGTCGCCAGCCCGACCGTGGACGCCTCACGGGCGGCGTACGAGCTGGCGGGCATCGGCCCGGAGGACGTCGACGTCGCACAGCTCCAGGACACCGACGCCGGGTCGGAGATCATCCACATGGCCGAGAACGGCCTCTGCAAGGACGGCGAGCAGGAGCGTCTCGTCGCCGAGGGCGCCACCGAGATCGGCGGCCGGCTCCCGGTCAACACCGACGGCGGACTGCTCGGCAACGGCGAACCCATCGGCGCGTCCGGCCTGCGCCAGATCCACGAGATCGTCCTCCAGCTGCGCGGTGCCGCGGGGACCCGGCAGATCCCCGGCACACCCCGCGTCGGCTACACCCACCTGTACGGCGCGCCCGGCGCGTCGGCGGTGACGATCCTCTCGACCTGAAAGCACAGGGGACCGCGATGGAACAGCACATGCAGGACTTCGCCGCCGAGGTGCGCCGCTTCCTCGACGCACACGTGGCGAAGGCCCCCGACCACGCCGCCGTCACCTGGGGTGAGGGCGACGACTCGATGGCGTACTTCAGCAGCCTTCCGCCCGAGGAGGAGACGGAGCACGTGCGGCGGGCGCGCGCGTGGCAGCGCATCCGCCACGAGAACGGCTTCGGCTGGATCACCGGCCCGCCCGAGTACGGCGGCCGGGGCCTCACCCCCGTCCACGATCTGCTCTACGACAGCATCGAGGCCGAGTACGACGTCCCGGACACCGGTGTGCTCGGCGTGGTCGGCCTCGGCATGATCGGGCCGACGATCCTCGCCCATGCCCAACCTCCCGTCAAAGAACGCTGGTTGCCCGCGATGTACTGCGGAGACGCCATCGCCTGCCAGCTGTTCAGCGAGCCCGGCGCCGGATCCGACCTGGCGAGTGTGGCGACCCGGGCCGTCCGCGAGGGCGAGGACTGGGTGCTCAACGGACAGAAGGTGTGGACGTCGGTCGCCCAGCACAGCGACATAGGCCTCGCGCTGACCCGGACGAACCCGGACGCGCCCAAGCATCGCGGCATCACGGCCTTTCTGGTCCCCATGGACGCCCCCGGCGTCGAGGTCCGGCCGCTGCGGCAGATGACCGGCGGCGCGGACTTCAACGAGGTCTTCCTCACCGACGTCCGCATCCCCGACGACCACCGCCTCGGTGAGATCGACGGCGGCTGGACGGTCGCCCTGACCACCCTGATGAACGAGCGCAACACGGTCGGCAGCGAGGGCGCGGGCCCGGTGGCCGCCGCCCTGTCCCCGGTCCACCTCTCGGCGCTCATGCGCGCCACCTGGACCTGGGACGACCGCACCCTGCGCGGACGTCTCGCCGAACTCCTCGTGGACGCGACGGCCACCGGCTACCTCAACGACCGGGCCCAGCGCACCCTGCGAGCGGGGATCGCCCCCGGCCCCGAGAGGTCAATCGCCAAGCTGATGTACGGTCAGAACCTCACCCGCGCCGCCCACTTCGTGTCCGAGTGCCTCGGCCCCCGCGTCATCGCCGACACCGGCCGCTGGGGCATGTACTCCTGGTCAGAACTCCTGCTGGCCACACCGGCGTTGCGCATCCTCGGCGGCACCGAGGAGATCATGAAGAACATCCTCGCGGAACGTGTCCTCGGCCTGCCGAAGGAGGTGCGGTCGTGACCGCCGATGAGCGTGAACTTAAGGAACTCCGGGCATCCGTACGGGAGTTCATGCAAGCCAAGTCGCCCGAGGAAGCCGTGCGCAAGCTCATGGAGAGCGAACCGCACTTCGACCTCGACGTGTGGGAGCAGGCGGCCGGCCAGCTACGGCTGCCGGGCCTGGCCATCCCCGAGGAGTACGGCGGCGACGGCTTCGGCCTCGTCGAACTCGGCGTGGTCCTGGAGGAGATGGGCCGTGCCCTGTTCTGCGCCCCCTTCTTCGCCACCGTGCTTCTGGCCGCCCAGGCGTTGCTGGCCTCGGGAGACAAGGAGGCCTGCGCGCGCCACCTCCCCGGCATCGCCGCCGGACGCACCACGGCCACCCTCGCCGTCGCCGAGGACAACGGCTCGTGGGACCCCGCGCTGATCACGGTGCGCGCCCTGCCGGACGGGGACGGCGGGTGGCGGCTGACCGGCCGCAAGTGCTTCGTCATCGACGGTACGACCGCGGACCTGCTCCTCGTCGTCGCCCGCACCGTCGCCGGTCCGTCGCTGTTCGCCGTGGACGGGGAAGCGGCAGGCGTGACAGCCGAGCCCATGGAGACTCTGGACGCCACGCGCGCGATGGCGCGGTTGACGCTCGACGCCGTGCCCGCGAAGCGCGTGGGCGCGGACGGGGCGGGCGGCCGCATCATGGCCCGGGTCCTGGACGTGGCCTCGGTCGGGCTGGCCGCCGAGCAGGCGGGCGGCGCCCGCCGGTGCCTGGAGACGAGCGCCGAATACGCCCGTACCCGGCACCAGTTCGGCCGGGCGATCGGCTCCTTCCAGGCGGTCAAGCACAAGTGTGCGGACATGCTGGTCCAGGTCGAGCTCGCCGAGGCCGCGTCACGGGAGGCCGCGCTGCTGGCTGCCGAGGAGTCCGCGGACTTCCCCGTCGCCGCAGCGGTCGCGCACGCGAGTTGCTCGAAGGCCTACCTGTTCGCCGCCATGGAGAACATCCAGGTCCACGGCGGCATCGGCTTCACCTGGGAGCACCCGGCCCACCTGTACTTCCGGCGGGCCAAGTCCTCGCAGCTGCTGTTCGGCGGCCCGGCGGTGTACCACGAGCGGCTGCTGGACCGGCTCGGCATCTGACAGCCTTACGGCGAAGAAGGCCCCCGCACCGGGGGCCTTCCTGGTTGTGCCGGCCGGATGGAGCGCCGTCAGCCGCGCGCCGCCTCACCCAGCAACGCCTTGGCGATGATGACCTGCTGGATCTGGCTGGTGCCCTCGTAGATGCGGAACAACCGGGCGTCACGGTAGAAGCGCTCGACGGCGACCCCGCGCATGTAGCCCGCCCCGCCGTGGATCTGCACCGCGCGGTCGGCGACCCGCCAGACCATCTCGCCGGCGAAGTACTTCGTGCACGACGGGCCGATCTTGGTGTCGGTCCCGGCGTCGAAGGCGCGCGCGGCCTCCAGGACCGTGGCCCGGCCGGCGTAGTAGTCGGTCTGCGAGTCGGCGATGAGACCCTGGACGAGCTGGAAGGAGCCGATGAGTCGTCCGGACTGCCTGCGGGTGCTCGCGTACGTGACCGACTCGTCGACCAGGCGCTCGGCCATGCCGACCATCAGCGCGGAGATATGGACCCGGCCGTGCGCGATGCAGCCCATCGCGGTGGAGAAGCCCCGGTTCAGACCGGCCGCACCGCCGACGAGGGCGCAGGCCGGGACGCGTACGTCGTCGAAGTACACGTCCGCGGTCCAGGCGCCCGACTGACCCATCTTGTGGTCCTTGGGGGCCACGGTCAGGCCCGGAGTGCCGGCCGGGACCAGGAAGGTGGAGATGCCCCGGGTGCGTGGGGCGTCGGGATCGGTGCGGGCGAAGACCATGAAGACGTCGGCGAGCGGGGCGTTGGTGATGTACCGCTTGGCACCGTTGATCACCCACTCCTCGCCGTCCAGGTGGGCGCGCGTGGTGAGCGTCGACGGGTCGGATCCGGCCTCGGGCTCGGTGAGCGCGAAAGACGCCAGCACGTCCCCCGAGGCGATCCTCGGCAGCCACTCGGCCTTCTGTTCCGCCGTGCCGCCGACCATCAGCACATGCCCGGCGATGCCGTTGTTCGTCCCGAACATGGATCGCAACGACGGTGTCGTGTACCCGAGTTCGAACATCAACCGGGCCTCTTCGTACATCGACAGACCGAGCCCGCCGTACTCCTCGGGCAGCGCGAAGCCGAACAGGCCCATCTTCTTGGCCGCCTCGCGGATGTCCGCGGGCATCTCGTCCCTCTCGTCGATCTCCGCCTCGAGCGGCACGACTCGGTCCCGGACGAAACGCCGGACCTCGGACAGCACGTCGCTGAAGTCAGCCGCGTCCATGTCGACTCCCTTACCTAGTGATCCGCTTGTGTCTCGGCCGGCTTGCGCTCCGGCCGGTAGCAGGCGGCCAGCAGCGCCGCCGCACTCGCCGTGCCGAGTCCTGCCGCCAGCAACGCGGGCCCCGCGCCGGCGTGTTGCCGTCGGAGCAGCCCGTCGAGGGAGTACCTGCCGTTGCCCAGACCCGCCAGGGCGACGGCCGCACCACCCACCACGCCGACGTACTCCCAGCCCCCCTTGAAGACGAAGAAGCCCTTGCCCCGGTGGTCGGTGCGCGCCGCCACGGTCATCAGACCGACGGCGGCCGCCGCCGGGAGGGGATTGGCCGCACCCAGGGCAATGCCCACGCCCGCCGCCATCTCGGTCCCGGCCGCCATACGGGCATGCACCTCGGCCGGCTTGAGACCGAGCGCCTCGAACCACCCCGTGGCGCCCTTGAGTCCGCCCGGCCCGGCGACCTTGTTCCAGCCGTGGGCGAAGAGCATCGGGCCGAGCGTGGCACGCAGCACGAGGGCGGCGACGTCGTGTCCCCGGGCCCTCACTGACCCGCTCCGGTGGCCCGTCCCGCGGGGACCGCGCCGTACAACTGCGGCACGGCGTCGACGAGTTCGTCGTAGGTGAGGGCCTTGCCGGACCGGCTGGGGTGGACCGCGGCGACGGTCCAGCCCTGCAGCCGGTTGAGCCGGTTGCCCTCGATGCGCAGGACCTGGCCGGTCAGCCAGGCCGCGCTGTCGGAGGCCAGGTAGACGACGACGCCCGAGGCGTTGGCGGGATCGCGCGGATCGAAGTCGACGGTGGGCTGGAGGGAGGCGCCGACGTCCAGTCCGTCCGTCATCCGGGTGGCCGCGATCGGCGAGATGGCGTTCGCGGTGACGCCGTAGCGGCGCATCTCCAGGGCGGTGAGGACGGTGAGCCCGGCTATCCCGGCCTTGGCGGCGCCGTAGTTGGACTGGCCCTGGTTGCCGAACAGGCCGGTCCCGGACGTCGTGTTGATGACCCGGCCGGCGACGGGCTCACCGCGCTTGGCGGCCTCGCGCCAGTACGCGCACGCGTGCCGGGTGAGGGCGAAGGCGCCCTTCAGATGCACCGCGATCACGGCGTCGAACTCGGCCTCGGTCATCGAGAACAGCATGCGGTCGCGCACGATGCCCGCGTTGTTGACGATGACGTCCAGTCGGCCGAACTCCGCGACCGTGTCCGCCACCATCGCCTCCGTGGCCGCCCAGTCGGTGACCGACGAGTGGTTGGCGACCGCCCGACCGCCCAGCTCGGTGATCTCCGCGACCACCTCGTCGGCGGGTGAGTCCCCGGTCTGCTCGCCGTGCACGCCCGCGCCGAGGTCGTTCACCACCACGGTCGCACCGGCCTCGGCGAGGGCCAGACAGTGCGCCCGGCCCAGGCCTCTGCCACCGCCGGTCACGATGGCGACCTTGTCGTCGAGGATTCCCACGCCCTACCTCCAAAGCAGCAGATGTGTCGGGTCAGTTCAGTTCACGGAGTACGTCGTCGGTGTGCTCGCCGAGCGTCGGCGCGCCGGTGCGCGGCTTGTCGTCCACGCCCCAGAAGCTCACCGGCGTCGCCACGGTCCTCAGCGGCGGCGCGTCGCCCATCCCGGGCTGCTCGACGAACGCCCCCACGGCCTCCGCCTGTGGATCGGCGGACACCTCCGCCAGGGTCTGCACGGGCGCCCACCACACCCCCTCGGCGTCGAAGCGTTCCGCCCACTCCGCCAGCGGCCGCTTCGCGAACTCCTCGTCGAAGACGGCGATCAGCTCGCGTACATGACCACGCCGGGCCGTGCCGCTCGCGAACCGTTCGTCGTCCGACAGATCCTCGCGGTCAAGCGCTTTGACGACGCCGGGCCAGTGCCGGCTGCCCTCCAGGCCGACCAGCCAGAACCAGCGCTCGTCGGCGGCCCGGTAGCAGTTGTAGAGCGGGGACTCGTGTTCGGTGCGGTGGCGGGTGCGGCCGCGTCTGCCGAAGAAGTTCTGCAGGGCGAGGTCGTTGCCGTTGGCGTACGTCCCGGACCGCAGCAGGGAGACGTCCACCACGCCGCCCTCGCCGGTGCGCTCGCGGCGCAGCAGCGCGGCCAGCACGCCTGCCACCAGGTTGGCGGCGGCCGTACGGTCGCCGAGGCCGGGCCGGATGCCGGGCGGTGGCTCGCCGCCCGGGTTGAGCATGGCGGCGATGCCGGGCCGGGCCCAGAAGGCGGAGACGTCGTATCCGGCCCGGTCGCGCTCGGCTCCTGCCCAGCCGTAGCCCGTCAGCGTGCCGACGACCAGCTGAGGATGGCGCTCCCGCAGCTCGTCCGGTGCCAGGCCCAGCCGCTCCAGAGCGCCCGGGCGGAGGTTGGTGACGAAGACGTCGGAGCGTTCCAGCAGTCGTTCCAGCACGTTCTTGCCGTCCGGTGAGCGCAGGTCGAGGACGATCCCGCGCTTGCCGCGGTTGTCGGTCTCGAACGGGGGCGCGCTGTCGATGTCCTGGCCGACGTGCTTGAGCGTGTACCGGTTGGGGTCGCCGGCAGGCGCCTCCACCTTCACGACGTCCGCACCCCAGTCCGCGAGCATCGTGGCCGCGGCCGGGGCGGCCACCCACATGCCCAGCTCGACGACTGAAATGCCTTCCAGTGGCCGCACGGCTCACCTCCAGATCTGTCGGGGACGGTTCGCTACACGCCGCGGAACTCGCCCGGGCGGCGCTCCCGGAAGGCCTTGAGCCCCTCGGCCCGGTCCTCGGTGGAGAACAGCACCGAGACGGTCTCGCGCTCGTAGGCGATCGCCGCTTCCAGGCCCATGCCGAGGCCGCGGTCGATCAGCCGCTTGCCCGCGGCGAGCGCGAGCGGCGCCCCGGCCGTGAGGGCGCCGGCCAGTCTCTCCGCGGCGGTGAGTGCTCCGCCTGGTTCGGCGAGCTCGTTGACCAGTCCGAGCTGCCAGGCGCGCTCCGCGTCGATCGGTTCGCCGGTGAGGATCATCTGCTTGGCGATGGCCGGCGGCACCAGGCGCGGGAGCCGCTGTGTACCGCCCGCGCCGGGCAGGACGCCCAATTTCATCTCGGGCAGGCCGAGCCTCGCGCCCCGCTCCGCCACCCGCAGGTCACAGGCGAGCGCCAGCTCCAGACCACCGCCGAAGGCGAACCCGTGCACGGCCGCGACCGACGGCTTGGGGAACTCCTCCAGCAGTGCGTACGCCTCCGTCAGCCGTCCCACGAAGGCCCGGAACTGCCCGGGTGAGGTGAATGACTCGATCTCGCCCAGGTCGGCGCCGGCCGAGAAGGCACGGCCCGCTCCGGCCACGACCAGGGCGCGTACGTCGTCGTTGTCGCGTAGGGCGTTCAGTGCCCGGCTGAGCCGGTCCACGGTCCCGGAGCCGACGGCGTTGAGCCGTCCCGGCCGGTCGAGGGTCAACACGGCGATCCGGTCGCGGAGTTCGACACGCAGCACGGCGCCCACCTCAGACCATCGTCAGGCCACCGCTGACCGAGAGCGTCTGCCCGGTCATGTAGGCGGCGTCGTCGGACGCGAGGAAGGCCACCACACCGGCGATCTCGGCGGGCTGGGCGACGCGGCGCAGCGGGATCGCCCGCACGGTCGCGTCGTACATCTTCTGGCTGTAGTCGGCGACCTGGCCGAGCAGCGCGGTGTCGGTCGGGCCGGGGCAGACGGTGTTCACGGTGATGGCGTGCCGGGCGACCTCGCGGGCGAGGGCCTTGCCGAAGGCGATGACGCCGCCCTTCGTCGCGGAGTACACGACCTCGCCGGAGGAGCCGACCCGGCCGGCGTCCGAGGCGATGTGGACGATCCGGCCGCCGCCGCGCTCGATCATCGAGTCGAGCACCGCCCGGGTCATCGTGATCGTCCCGCGCAGGTTGACGGCGATGATCCGGTCCCAGGTCTCCTCGTCGCTGTCGACGAACCGGCCGATGACATCGACGGCCGCGTTGTTCACCAGGACGTCCACCGGGCCGAGTTCGGCCGCCACCCGCTCCACGGCCGTGCGCACGGAGGCGCTGTCGGAGACGTCCGCGCCGACTCCCGTGGCGCGCACCGCGTACCGCTCCGTGAGCCGGGCCGCGACCTTGCCCGCGGCCTCGGCGTCGAGATCGCAGACGGCGACCGAGGCTCCGGCGACGGCCAGCGCGTCGGCGATCGCCTCGCCGATGCCGCGCCCCGCTCCGGTGACGAGCGCCACCTTGTCCCGTACGCTCACGCGCCCTCCCTCGCCCAGGTCCAGAAACAGCGCTATCGTATAACTACTTCAGCTAAATAAGCGAGATGTAGAGCACGTGAGATGCAGGAGTGGAGTCGAGCATGCGCCGTACGATCTTCACCGAGGAGCACGACCTGTTCCGGGAGACCGCCCGCTCCTACTACCTGCGGGAATGCGTCCCGCACACCGAGGAGTGGGAGCGCGACGGGCAGGTCAGCCGCGCCGCGTGGGCCGCCGCGGGCAACGCCGGACTCATCGGCTGGCAGTTCCCGGAGGAGTACGGCGGGCAGGGCATCCGGGACTTCCGCTACAACGCGATCATGGCGGAGGAGATGGCGGCCACGGGTGCGGTCGGCATCGGGCTCGGCCTGCAGAACGACGTCATCCCGCCCTATCTGATGCACCTCACCACCCAGGAGCAGAAGGCCCGCTGGCTCCCCGGAGTGATCGGCGGCGAGACGATCTGCGCGCTGGCGCTGTCCGAGCCGGCCGCCGGGTCCGACCTCAAGGGCATCCGCACCACCGCCCGCAGGGACGGTGACGAGTGGGTGATCGACGGCTCCAAGACCTTCATCACCAACGGCATCCTGGCCGACCTGGTCATCGTCGCCTGCAAGACCGACCCGGACGCCGGGCACCAGGGCATCAGCCTGATCGTCGTCGAGCGCGGCGCCGAGGGCTTCGAGCGCGGACGCAAGCTCGACAAGGTCGGGATGAAGGCCCAGGACACCGCCGAACTCTTCTTCCGCGAGGTGCGCGTCCCCGCCGAGAACCTGATCGGGCAGGAGGGGCGCGGTTTCTATCACATGATGGGCAACCTCCCCACCGAGCGGCTCGCCATAGCCGTCGCCGCGCTCGCCTCCGCCGAGCGGGCCTTCGGGTGCGCGCTGCAGTACGCCAAGGACCGCACCGCCTTCGGCCGGCCCATCGGCCAGTTCCAGGCGAACCGGTTCGCACTCGCCGACATCAAGGCCAGGCTGGGAGTCGCCCGGGTCTACCTGGACGGCTGCATCATGGCCCTGTTCCAGGGCGAGTTGACGGCCGAGGAGGCCGCCGCGGCCAAGTACTGGACCACGGAGACCGGCTGGGAGGTCATCGACCGCTGCATGCAGCTCTTCGGCGGCTACGGCTACGTCAACGAGTACGAGATCGCCCGCATCTGGCGGGACAGCCGGGTGCAGCGGGTGTTCGGCGGCACCTCGGAGATCATGCAGGAGATCGTCGGACGCTCGCTGGGGCTGTGAGTGACCTCGGCGGGGACGTGCAGAGCATTGATTGGTTCGGCTAAATAGGTTATCTATTTAAGCTGTACGCAAGTCAGAGCGGCGGGCTCCAGGAGGCACCGTGATCACGGTCGACGTGAAGCTGCACCAGGAACGGGCCGAGCGGGACCTGCCGCGCCCCCGGCTCATCATCGGCGGCAAGGATCTCCACGAGACGAGCGGCGGCCTGTACGAGCACATCAACCCCGCCACCGGACTCGTCCAGGCCCGCATTCCGCTCGCGGGACCCACCGAGGTGGACCGGGCCGTCGCTGCCGCCCGGCAGGCCTTCGAGGTGTGGGGCGCCATGCGCCCCGCCGAGCGCCGCCGCCTGCTCACCCGCTTCGCGCAGCTCCTCCGCGACCACATCGAGGACTTCGCGGCGATCTGCCCCCTGGAGAACGGCGTCTGCATCGGCGGCTGGGCGCAGAACGTCGGACCGCACGTCGCCGAGTGGACCGAGTACTACGCCGGCTGGGCCGACAAGATCGAGGGCATGGTCGGCGCCGCCTACAGCCCGCACGAGAACGTCGAGTACACCCTCGCCGAGCCGTACGGCGTGATCGGCCACATCATCACCTGGAACTCGCCCGCGCTGTCCCTGGCGATGAAGGTCCCGCCCTCGCTCGCCGCCGGGAACACCGTGGTCGTCAAACCGGCCGAGTCCACCCCGTACTCCGCCCTGCTCTTCGCCGACCTGGCCCGCGAGGCGGGCATTCCCGACGGCGTGGTCAACGTCGTCACCGGACTCGGCGACGCGGGCGAGGCACTGGTGGCGCACCCCGGTGTCGACAAGATCTCCTTCACCGGCGGTCCCGCCACAGCGCGCCGCATCATGGCGACCGCCGCCCGGAGCCTCAAGCCAGTGCTGTTCGAGCTGGGCGGCAAGTCCGCCAACCTGCTCTTCGCCGACACCGACCTGGACACCGTCGCGCCGTACTGCGCGGCCTTCGCCATGAGCAACACCGGCCAGGGCTGTGCGCTGCCCACCCGCCTGCTGGTCGAGCGCCCGATCTACGACGAGGTCGTCGCGCGCGTCACCGGAGTCGTCGCCCACCTGCCCGTGGGCGACCCGCTCGACCCGACGACCTACATCGGGCCCCTGATCAACGAAGTCGCCCGCGACCGCGTCCAGGACGTGATCGACAAGGCGGTCGAGGGCGGCGCGGGACGCCTCGTGTTCGGCGGTGAACGCATCGAATCCGACGGCTACTTCATCTCCCCGACCGTCTTCGCCGACGTCGACAACCGCAGCGACCTCGCCCAGCGGGAGATCTTCGGCCCGGTCCTCGCCCTCACCCCGTTCGACACGGAGGACGAGGCCGTCGCCCTCGCCAACGACACCGAGTACGGCCTGTCCGCCTACATCCAGTCCCGCGACATCGCCCGCGTCAACCGCCTGGTGCCACGCCTGAAGGCCGGGACGGTCTACGTCAATCCCGGCCCGAACCCGATCACTTCACCTGCCACGCCCTTCGGGGGCGTCGGCATCAGCGGGTTCGGACGGGAAGGCGGCAGAGCCGGACTGGAGGAGTTCATCCACGTCAAGGGCGTCGGCGTCGGCCGCGTCTGACGAGATCCCACAGGAGCCATCACCGTGAATCCCGCCCGCCGCCTGACGTTCGGCGACGTCATCCGAGAACACCGCAGGTCCTACCCCGCCGGTGTCGCCCTCGTCGACGGCGACACCCGGCTGACCTGGCCGCAGCTCGACGAGCGCACCAACCGACTCGCCCACGCCCTCACCGACGCGGGCGTCGGTCCCGGTGACCGGATCCTGTGGCTGGGCCAGAACTCCTTCCGGATCTGGGAGTTGCTGGGCGCCGCAGCGAAGGTCGGCGCCATGGTCTGCCCGGGCTACTGGCGCTGGGCGGCACCCGAAATGGCCTTCGCCGTCGAGGACTTCGCCCCCAAGGCCGTCGTCTGGCAGGACGAGGAGATCGGCGACACCGTCAGCAAGGCCCGGGCCGAACTGGGCGCCGATCACCGGGCGTTGTGGCTGCGACACGACAGCGAGGGATCCGACTCGTACGAGTCCTTCCTGGCCTCCGGCTCGCCCGAGGACCCGGCCGTCGACGTCGACCCCGACTCCGCACTGCTGGTCATCTACACCGCGGCGATCTCCGGACGGCAGTCCGGCTCGATGCTCTCGCACCGCAACCTCCTCTCCATGGGCGCGAGTTCCGCCTGGATGGGGGACATCGGCACGGAGACCGCCTTCCTCGGCGCCGGACCGATGTTCCACATCGGCAACTACCAGTTCTGGGGCGTCCCGGCCTTCGTCCACGGCGGCAAGAACGTGATCGTGCGCCGCGTGGTCGCCGAGGAACTGCTCCCGCTCCTGGCGACCGAGCAGTGCACCCACGCCTATCTGATGCCGCCGACCATCGCGCAACTCGTCACGCTGAACCGAGAGGCCGGGCACGACCTCTCACACCTGCGGGCGAGCGTCGCCGCCCCCCTGTGGCAGGGCACCGTGCCCACCGACACCAGCCGCTTCACCCGCAACGGCGGCGGAGAGGGCCGTGGCTACGGCCAGACCGAGGTCACCGGCTTCGCCGTGACGGGCGCCTACGGGGACACGGGCGCCGGCAACGCGGGACGCCCCGGCCCCTTCACCGGCGTACGCATCCTCGACACGAACGGCGAGGAGTGCGCGGTCGGGGTGGCCGGCGAGATCTGCGTCCGCGGCGACCTCGTCCACCTCGGCTACTGGAACCGGCCGGAGACCAACGAGGAGCGCTTCCGCTTCGGCTGGTGGCACACCACCGACCTCGGCCGGCGTGAGTCCGACGGCACGATCAGCTTCCTCGGCACGACCACCCGCATGCTCAAGTCGGCCGCCGAGAACATCTTCCCGGCCGAGGTCGAGAACTGCGTCGAATCGCACCCAGGGGTCAAGGAGGCCGCCGTGATCGGCGTGCCCAACGAGCGCTGGGCCCAGGACGTCAAGGCCGTCGTCGTGCTGCACCAGGACGCCGAGCCGGTCACGGCGGCGGACGTCATCGAGCACTGCCGGGCGCGGATCGCCTCGTACAAGAAGCCCAAGACAGTGGAGTTCATCGAGGCGCTGCCGCGCACGAAGGACTACGCGAAGGACTACGAGGCGCTCGACGAACGCTTCGGCGGCGGCGGTTATCCCGGCGGCGACACGCTCGGCGCGGGACGGTGAGGCCGTGATGGACGGCCGACAGCCCGTCGTCGTGGGTGTGCACGCCACCGAGCAGGCCCTGAGTCTCCCGCACCGCGACGCCATGGATCTCGCCCTCGAAGCCGTGCGCGGCGCGATCGAGGACGCCGGGCTGACCCCGGCGGACGTCGACGGCGCCCAGGTCGACTGGCCCGGCCCCGGCGGCGTCCCCGGCGAGGGCAGCTCCTGGGCCCGCATGCTCGGCCGGGACCTGCGCTGGACCAGCGACTCGATGCTCGACAACGCCGGCTCGCGGGGCCTGCTGAAGGCGGCGGCCGCGCTTCGTGCCGGGTTCGCCGACACCGTCGTGGTCGGCGGCTGCAAGCTGGTCTCGCGGGGGACGGGCCCCGTCGGGGCTGGTGTGCCGCTGGAGTTCGCCGATGTGTGGGGCAGCTATGTCGTCGCCCAGTTCGCGCTGGTGGCCGCACGGCACATGCACGAGTACGGCACGACCTCCCGCCAGCTCGCGGAGGTCGCCGCCACCATCCGCAACAACGGCGCCACCAACCCGGAGGCGATGATGTACGGGCGCGGCCCCTACACCGCAGAGGACGTGCTCGCCTCCCGCGTGGTGGCCACCCCCTTCCATCTGCTGGACTGCTGCATCGTCGGAGAGGGCGGCGCGGCACTCGTGGTGACCACCGCCGAGCGGGCCAGGGACCTGCCACACCCGCCCGTCGCCGTACTCGGCGGCGGCATGGAGTACCACCAGGCCGCGTACGCCAACCCGGCGCTGCACCGCGAGGTCGGCGGGCTCGGCCGGGACGCCGCAACCCGCGCCTACACGATGGCCGGAGTGAGCCCGCACGACGTGGACGTGTTCTCGCTCTACGACCCCAACTCCTTCGAAGTCATCCGGCAGTTGGAGATCCTCGGACTGTGCGGGGAGGGGGAGGGCGGACCGCTGGCCGCGAGCGGAGCCATCGCCGTCGGCGGCAAGCATCCCGTCAACCCGGACGGCGGCTGCCTGTCGTACGCGTGGAACGGAACCCAGCAGATGACGCTCAAAGTCGTCGAGGCCGTACGGCAGTTGCGCGGCACGGCCGTGCACCAGGTCGAGAGCGCCGAGCTGGCGGTCGTCGGCAACGCCGGCTCGGGAGCGCAGCACTACGAGATGAGCGTGCTGGGGAGGCTGAGATGAGCCGGCCCGTGCCCGTCCCCACCGAACTGTCCAGGCCGTTCTGGGACGCCGCCCGGCGCGGTGACCTGGTCGTCCCGCACTGCCCGACCTGCGGACTGCGCTTCTTCGTCCCCGAGCCCGCCTGCCCCGGCTGCATGTCGCGGGACTGGCGGTACGTGCCCAGTGCGGGCCGGGGCGCCGTCTACTCGGTGACCGTCGTGCATCGCGCACCCGGCCCCGGCTTCGACACGCCCTACGCGCTGGCAGTCGTCGACCTCGACGACGGGGGGACCCTGCTGTCGCACGTGGACGTGGGCGACCCCGACGACGTCGTCATCGGTCTGCGCGTCCGCGTGGACTTCCGCGCCCTCACCGACGAGATCGCGCTGCCGTACTTCGTACCCGAGAACACTCACTGAGGGCGGAGGTGGGCGCCGTGGCGAACACGCCGGTACGCGTCCCCAAGATGGCGGAGCTGGTGGCGGCACGACTGCGCCGGATGATCGTGCGCGGCGAACTCGCCGAGGGCGACGCGCTGCCGTCCGAGACGGCGCTCATGGAGGAGTTCGCCGTGTCCCGGCCGACGCTGCGCGAGGCCTTCCGGGTGCTGGAGTCGGAGTCGCTGATCAACGTGCGCCGGGGCGCCCGGGGCGGAGCGCGGGTACAGGTCCCGGAGGGCACGGTGGCCGCCCGTTATGCCGGCGTGGTGCTCGAATACCGGGGCACGACCCTCAAGGACGTGTACGACGCCCGAACGGTGATCGAGGCGCCGTGCGCCGGTCTGCTGGCCGAGCGGCGCACGGACGAGGACCTTGAGCGGCTCCGGGCTGCCGTCGCCGAGGCCGAGGGGCTCATGGACGACCCGTCGGCCTTCATCCGCGCCCATATGGAGTTCCACGCGCTCGTCGTCGAACTGGCGGGCAACGAGACGCTCGGCGTCCTCAACGGCATGGTCCGGCACATCATCGACCAGGCCAACTGGTCCCACGTCGACCTCGACGCCGGCAGTCCCGAGAACATCCGGGCCAACCGCCGGGGCTTCCGCGCCCACGGCGCGCTCGTCGACCTGGTGGCCGCGCGCCACGCCGAGGCAGCCCAGGAGCTGTGGCGCGTCCATCTCCAGGAGGCGGAGGACTATCTGCTGCAGAGCAGGTCCATGACCACCGTCCTGGACCTGCTCGGCTGACCGGTCAGCTCTCGCGCAGTTCCCGCACGATCGGCTCCCACACCTCTGCGTCGATCTCGTACGCGGTGTAGAAGGACACCCGGTCGACCAGCGCCGCGTACCGGCGCCGGATCTCGTCCGCCACCCGCTCGGGCTCCGCCACCACCGCGAAGGTGTTCAGCACCTCGTCGTCGACGAGCCGGCTCATCGCGTCCCACTTGTCCTCGCGCCGGGACGTCGACAACTCGTGCAGCTCGTCGCCGAGTTCACCCCAGCCGTGCAGCTCCAGCACACCTCGGTAGGCGGGCGTGCTGCCGTAGAAGGCGATCTGCCGCCGGGTGCCGTCCACGGCGCGGGTCATCTCCTCCTCGGTCCGGCCGGTCGCGGTCAGCAGCAGGTGCGAGACGGAGAATTCGGCGCGGGTGCGTCCCGATGTCGCCAGCCCGGCCTCGACGGTCGGCAGGGTGACCTCGCGCAGATACCGCTCCGTGGTGAAGCCGTGCGCGAGCAGCCCGTCCGCCACCTCGCCCGCGACCCGCGTCATCGCCTCCCCGACGGCGGCCACGAAGACCTTGGGCGCCCCGCCGGTCGCGGGCGGGGGAGAGAAGAAGGGGGACATCAGCGTGTGCGAGTAGAAGTCGCCGCGGAAGTTGAGCCGTTCGCCCTCGTTCCAGGCGGCCCAGATGGCACGCAGCGCGCTCACGTACTCCCGCATGCGGGCGGCGGGCCGGCTCCACGGCATGGCGAACCGCCGCTCGATGTGCGGCTTGATCTGGCTGCCGAGGCCGAGCGAGAACCGCCCGCCGGAATACGTCTGCAGGTCGTGCGCCGTGTACGCGAGTTGCATGGGGGAGCGGGCGAAGGCCACGGCGATGGCCGTACCGACCTCCAGCCGGTCGGTGTGCTCGGCGGCCAGCAGCAGCGGCAGGAAGGGGTCGTGCTTGGACTCCGAGGCCCACAGGCCGTCGTAGCCGGTCTTCTCGTGATGCCGGGCCTCCTCCACGACCTCCGCGGTGCTCCACACGTTGAGCTTGCCGTCGACCTTCATGCCGCTCCTCCGACCGTTTCCATGCCGATGCGCTGTGCGAGCAGTTCGCGATGGTACGCGGGGTCGCCGAACAGCAGCTGCGATGTCTTGGCCCGCTTCAGATACAGGTGGGCCGGGTGCTCCCAGGTGAAGCCGATGCCGCCGTGGACCTGGATGTTCTGCTCCGTCGCCTGCAGACAGGCGTCGGAGCAGAACGCCTTGGCCAGGCTCGCCACCGCGGGCAGGTTCGGGGCCTCGTTCTCGGCGTCGAGCAGGGCGTAGTGCGCGGCGGCTCGCGCCGACTCCACTTCGAGGAGGACGTCGGCCAAGAGGTGCTTGACGGCTTGGAAGGAGCCGATGGGCCGCCCGAACTGGTGCCGGACCTTGGCGTATTCCACCGCCGTGTCGAGCGCGCGGGAGGCGACCCCGACCTGCTCGGCGGCCAGCGCGACGGCAGCCCGGTCGAGCACCTGTGCGACCAGATCCCAGCCGTCGCCGTGCGTCCGCAACCGGGTCGCCGGTACGTCGTGGTAGTCGAGGCGCGCCTGCCGGCGGGTCGGGTCCATCGTGGGCAGCGGCTCGCGGGCAAGCCCGGGTGCGTCGCCGTCCACCTGGAAGACGCCGATCCCGTCGTCGGTGCGGGCCACGGTCAGGACGACATCGGCGGCCGCGCCGTCGAGGACGAACATCTTGTGTCCGCTGAGCAGCCAACTCCCGGCGGACTCACGGGCGGTGAGCTGCACTCCCGGCGCGTCCCAGCGGGCGGAGTCCTCGGTCAGGGCCAGCGTCGCGACCAGCTCGCCGGAGACCAGGCCCGGGAGCAGCCGTTTACGGGCCTCCTCGTCGGCACAGCGCAGCAGCGTGGTCGTCGCCAGTACGGCCGAGGACAGGAAGGGTGCGCACAGCAGCGCGCGGCCCGTCTCCTCCATGACGACGCCCACTTCGACCGGGCCGCACCCGGCACCGCCGTACTCCTCCGGCACGGCGAGCCCCTGAAGCCCCAGCTCCGTGCCCATACGACGCCACAGCGCCCGGTCGAAGCCCTCCGGGGTCTCCATCAGGCGCCGCACCTCCGTCTCGGGCGAGGTGGCCGCCAAAAACGCCCGTACGGTGCGCCCCAGTTCCGCCTGCTCCTCGCTGAACGCGAAGTCCATCCGAGTGCTCCTCTCCTGCTCAGCGGCGGCCGCGTGACGCCATGATCCGCTCGACGGCGGCGATGTGATCCGGTGCGTGCATGGAGTCCCGCTCGGCGAGCAGGGCCGGTTCCATCACGGAGTCGAGGGCCTGCTCCAGGTGCCGGTTGACCGCGCTCTTGGTCTCACGCAGTGCCTGCACGGGCAGGGCCGCCAGCCGTCCGGCCAGGTCCATGGCCTCGTCCATGAGCTTGTCCTTGGGCACGGTGCGGTTGGCGATGCCGAGCCGGACCGCGTCCTCGGCGCTCACCCGGGTCCCCAGGAACAGCAGCTCCTTCGCCCGGGTCAGGCCCACGAGCAGGGGCAGGACGTACGCGCCGCCGTCGCCCGCGACGAGTCCGACCTGGACGTGCGGGTCGGCGACATAGGCGTCGTCGGCGATCAGCACGAGGTCGCTCAGCAGGGCCAGGCTGCAACCGAGGCCCACGGCCGGGCCGTTGACCGCGGCGATCACGGGGAGGGGGCAGCGGACCAGGCCCGTGACGATCCTGCGGGCCTCGTCGACCTGCTGCTCGCGGAAGGCGCTGTCGCGCTGGACCCGGGTCATGATGTCGAAGTTGCCGCCGGCGCTGAACGCCCGGCCGCGCCCGGTGAGGACGATCACCCGGGCCTCCGGATCCGCGGCGACCTCGTCCCACACCGACGCGAGGCCGGTGTGCAGCTCCTCGCTCATCGCGTTGAGCTGCTCCGGCCGGTTCAACTCGACCAACCGGACCGGCCCGACCGCCGTCACCACCAGATCCGTCATCTCCACCGCCATCGTTCAGGGGTTCGTCATTGAGTTGAATGCTATAACTAATTAAGCTTTCTGGGAACCGGCTCGTGGAGTGACGGAGGACGCGCATGGCACAGCAGGAGTACGAGACGGTGCGGGCCGAGACGGCGGACCGGATCCTCACCGTCACCCTCGACCGGCCGGAGAGGCTGAACGCCTTCAACCCGCAGATGATGCGGGACCTCCTCGACGTCCTGGACGCGGCCGACGCCGACGACGGGGTACGGGTGATCGTGGTGACCGGCGCCGGACGCGGCTTCTGCGCGGGCGCCGACGTCAGCTCCGGCGGCTCGTCCTTCGATCACCGCAGGGCGGGCGCCTGGCATCGGGACACCGGCGGCCGGGTCGCCCTGCGGATCTTCTCCAGCACCAAGCCGGTCATCGCGGCGGTCAACGGCCCGGCGGCGGGCGTCGGGGCCAGCATGACCCTGCCCATGGACATCCGGCTCGCGTCGACGAAGGCGAAGTTCGGCTTCGTCTTCGCGCGCCGCGGCATCGTGCCGGAGTCGGCGGCGAGCTGGTTCCTGCCGCGGGCGGTCGGTATGCAGCGGGCCATGGAGTGGGTCGCGACCGGCCGCGTCTTCGGTCCGGACGAGGCGCTGGCGGCCGGTCTGGTCCGCTCCGTCCACCCGCCGGAGAAGCTGCTGCCCGCGGCGTACGAACTCGCGCGGGAGATCGCCGAGAACACCTCGGAGATCTCGGTGGCCCTCGCCCGCCAGATGATGTGGCGGATGCTCGGCGAGCCCCACCCGATGACCGCGCACCGGCTCGACTCACGCGTCATGAGCCAGATCGGCGGCGGACCGGATCCCGTCGAGGGAATCGAGTCGTTCCTCGCCAAGCGGCCACCCCGGTTCCCCGGGCGGGTCAGCAAGGACATGCCGCCCGTCTATCCCTGGTGGCAGGAGGAGGAGTTCCGGCCCTTCGGGGAGTAGGCGGCCGGCCGGGGCTTCACGGCGCGAAGAGATCTGGCCGAAACATTGTCGTGGTTTGCATGAAGTGTTAGCGTCCGGTCGGCGGACATTCAGTTGAATGCGCTAAACCATTGACCGCCTGGACGGTAACCATGAGCGATGGTTTCCTGCATGAATCCCTGCGCGGTGTCGACTGGGGGGTCGCCACCGCGGACACCATCGCGGCCGTGCCGCCACCCCCGCCGGAGCGCGGCGGACACTTCCGGCAGTGGACCGACGACATCCGGCGCCTGTTCGGCGTCACCGCGGACACGCACCGCATGGTCGCCGGATGGCCGGAGCTCCAGCCCGACGGCCCCGGCAGCTGGGACCGGGCTGCGCTGGACCGGTGCGAGCGCGCGCTCGACGCCCTGCTCGAACAGGGGACGCGGCCGGCTGTCACCCTGTTCGACCGCACGCTGCCGCCGTGGCTCGACGCCGCGGACGGCTGGCTCGCCCGCGACACCGCCGAGCACTTCGCCGCGTACGCCGCCGAACTGGGCCGCCGTTTCGGCGACCGGGTGGAATGCTGGATCACCTCCACCGACCTCGCAGGTCCCACGCTCGCGGACCATGTGGCCGGAATGTACTCACCGGGCCGGGGTGCCGGCTGCGCCGGGCTGCCCGCGGTCCACCACATCCTGCTCGCCAACGGGCTCGCCACCCAGGCCCTCAGGGCCGCCGGCGTCACGGGCCGGATCGGGACGACGGTCACCCTCGTCGGCGGCTACGCGGCCACCGACGATCCCTACGACCGGCTCGCCCTGGAGCGCCTGGAGAGCTGGACCAACCGCATCTTCCTCGATCCCCTGCTGCTCGGCGAGCACATGGTGACCGAGGACGACCTCGCCCCCGTGGCGGCCACCGGCTGTGTACGCCCCGGCGACCTGGAGGTCATCGCCACCGCGCAGGACCTGCTCGGTCTGTCCTGGCACACCCCGTTCCGTGTCACCGCACCGGAGAACCTGCCCCGCGTCCTGCCGACCGCGAAGTGCCGGAGCGCCCTGAACGAGGTCAACCGCCTGCTCGTGGGCCTCGGCTTCGCGATCGTCCCCTTCGACGAGGTGGAGACGACCGCCTACGGCTGGCCCATCATCCCCGAGGGACTCGCCGACGCCGTCGCCGGTCTCTGCGACCTGTACGGGGACCTGCTGCCACCGCTGTCGATCGTCGACAACGGCATGGGCGACCTGGACCTGGTCGACGACACGGGACACCGCGACGACACCCGGCGCCGGGCCCTGCTCCGCGCCCGGCTCTCCTGGCTGGCGAGGCTCATCGCCGCCGGAGTGGACGTGTGCGGCTACGAGTACTGGTCGGTCCTCGACAACCTGGAGGCCAAGTTCCGCTACACCCGTCTGTACGCGATGGCCATCCCGGACCACGAGCTCGCGCCGCGGCCCACGATGCCGTCCGACTGGGTGCACGCGGGAGCGTTCGCCGCCGCTCCCGCCGCCGGTCCGGGTACCGGACTGACCCTCGTACCCCGGCCTCAGGGCGCCGGAGCCTCGTAGTCCCGGCCGCGGATCAGCCGCACCGGGCAGTAGACCAGGACGTCCTCGTCCCGCTGGTTGCGCACGGTGATCCGGCTGGTCACCACGCCCCGCCCGGGTTTGCTGGAGGGGCGGCAGCCCGTGGTCTCCACGACCGCGTACAGCGTGTCACCGACGTACACCGGTCCCAGCACGTCCAGCTCCATGTGCAGGAAGGCGAGTCCGGTGCCGTGCAGGACGTTCGTCTGCAGGACGAGCCCTTCGGCGAGGCAGTACGTCAGACCGCCCGGGACCAGCCGGCCCGTGTACCCACCCTCCGCCGCGTGTGTGGCGTCCCAGAACAGCGGCTCGGTGAAGCCGCCCCAGGTGACGAAGTTGACCAGGTCGGTCTCGGTGACGGTCCGGCGGGCGGTACGGAAGACCTGCCCGACGGGCATCTCCTCGTACGTCAACCCCCTGACCAGAGGGGGGACTTCGGTCGTCGTGTGCTGCGTGGTCATGGTGCGGTCCTCTCCGTACGGGCCATGGGGGTTCACAGGTCGAGCGGGTGCTTGCCGGCCACGCCCTCGAAGTCCGGGGCGCGCTTGTCACGGTGGGCGGCCAGGCCCTCGACGACCTCGTGTCCCGCGAACCCGAGGAACTCCAGGCCGAGCGAGGCCTCGAAGATCGGCTGGGCGGTGCGGTACCAGTGGTTGAGGGACCGCTTGGTCCAGCTGAGGGCGCTGGCGGGACCGGCGGCCAGGACGGTCGCCACGCGCAGCGCCTCCGTGTGGACCTCCTCGTCGGCCACGCACTTCGAGACCAGCCCGATCCGCTCGGCCTCCTCGCCGGTGAGCGCCTCGCAGGTCAGCAGGTAGTACTTGGCCTTGGCCATGCCGCACAGCAACGGCCAGCAGATCGCCGCGTGATCACCCGCCGCGACTCCGAGGCGCGTGTGCCCGTCGACGATCTTCGCGGTGCGGGCGGCGATCGAGATGTCCGCCAGCATGCCGATGACCAGCCCCGCACCGACCGCCGGCCCATGGATCGCGGAGACCACCGGCTTCGAGCAGTTGATCACCCCGTAGACCATGTCTCGAGCCTCGCGCATCACCCGGGCTCGCACCGCGTAGTCCTCGGTCATGGCCTCGATGGAGTCGAAGGTTCCGCCCGCCGAGAACGCCCGGCCCGCCCCCTGGACCAGGACCGCCCGGGTCTGTTCGTCCCGGTCGATCACCGGCCAGATGTCGGCCAGTTCACCGTGCATCCGCGGATCGACCGCGTTGAGGTTGGGGGCGTCGAGCAGGACGCGCAGCACGCCGGGCGCGGGACGCTCGAAGGTCAGGCTCGTGAACGGGGCGTAGAGATCGGTCACGTCGCGCTCCTGGTGCATTCAGTGTGGATACTATAATTATCTAACTGTATCGAGCGGAGAGCGGCAAGCGATCGGCAGACGCGTCGCACCGAGGACGGGAAGCTCGGCATGGATCTCACCTTCAGCCAGGAACAGGACGAACTGCGCAAGGTCGTACGGTCGTTCCTGGCCAAGCACTCCGACGAGGCGGCCGTGCGCCGCCTGGCCGCCGATCCGCGGGGTCACGACCTCGTCGTCTGGCGGCGGATGGCCGGCGAACTGGGCCTGCAAGGACTCGCCGTACCGGAGGAGTACGGCGGCTCGGGCTTCGGCTACGTCGACCTCGGCATCGTCTTCGAGGAGGCGGGCCGCGCGCTGCTGTGCGGGCCGTACTTCGCCTCCGTCGCCCTGGCCGCCGAGGCCCTCCTGCGCTGTGACGACGAGCAGGCCCGGCACGACCTCCTGCCGGGCATCGCGTCCGGCGAGACGATCGCCACGCTGGCGCTCACCGAGGACGGCGGCCGCTGGGACGAGCCCGGCATCCGGCTCACCGCGCACCCCACCGCCGACGGGTGGCGGCTGACCGGCGCGAAGACCTACGTCCCCGACGGACACCTCGCCGACCTGCTCCTGGTCGCCGCCCGCACCCCCGACGGCATCAGCCTCTTCGCGGTCGGCGCCGACGCACCGGGCCTCACCCGCAGGCAGCTCCCGACCCTCGACCAGACCCGCAAACAGGCTCGGCTGGCCTTCGGCGACACCCCCGCCCGGCTGCTCGGCACGGAGGGCGCTGCGTGGCCCGGCCTCGCACACACCCTCGCCACGGCCGCGGTCCTACTGGCCGCCGAACAGGTCGGGGGAGCGGCCGCGGCTCTCGACGCCGCCGTGGACTACGCGAGGATCCGGGTGCAGTACGGGCGTCCCATCGGCTCCTTCCAGGGGATCAAGCACAAGTGCGCCGACATGCTGGTGGAGATCGAGTCCGCCCGCTCGGCCGCGTACGCCGGACTGTGGGCGCTGGATGCCGGGGACGACACGGAGATCGCCGTCGCGGCGGCCCTGGCGCAGGCCTTCTGCTCGGAGGCGTTCACCAGGGTCGCCGGCGACAACATCCAGGTCCACGGCGGGATCGGCTTCACCTGGGAGCACCCGGCGCACCTGTACTTCAAGCGGGCCAAGAGCTCCGAGGTGCTGCTCGGCACACCGTCGTACCACCGGGAGCTGCTGGCCACCCGGCTCGGCATCTGAACCTGAGAAGGGAAGTCGGCATGGAGCTGGACTTCGGACCCGCCGTACGCGACTTCCGCGACGAGCTGCGGGACTGGCTGGCGGACCATCTCGTCGGCGAGTTCGCGGCACACCGCGGCGTCGGCGGCCCCACCGACGGCGCGGCCTGGGAGATTCGCCTGGCCTGGGACCGTGAACTCTCGACGGGCCGTTGGCTGGGCGTGGGCTGGCCGCGGGAGTACGGGGGCAGGGGGCTCGGACTCCTTGAGGAGATCGTCTTCGAGTACGAGTACGCCCGCGCCGACGCCCCCTACCGGGCCACCGGCAACGCCCTCGACCTGCTCGGCCCGATGCTCCTGAAGATGGGCGGCGAGGAACAGAGGAAACGCTTCCTGCCGCCGATCCTCGCCGTCGAGGAACTGTGGGGCCAGGGCTTCAGCGAGCCCGGCGCCGGCTCCGACCTGGCCTCGGTCCGCACCCGGGCCGAGCGCGAGGATGGGGGCACCTCCCGCTCGAGCGGAGCCGAGAGTGGGGGAGAGTGGGTGGTGAACGGACAGAAGGTGTGGACGTCCTTCGGCATCCACGCAGACTGGCTCTACGTCCTCGCCCGCACCGAACCGGACTCCGTCCGGCACAAGGGCCTCACCATGCTGCTGGTGCCCACGGACCAGGCGGGCGTGGAGATCCGCCCCATCCGCAACCTCGCCGGTCAGGACGAGTTCGCCGAGGTGTTCCTCTCCGACGCGCGCACCGCCGCGGACATGGTCGTCGGCGAGGTCGGTCAGGGCTGGCGCACCGCGATGGCCACGCTCGGCATCGAACGCGGCACCACGCTCCTGCCCCAGCAACTCACCTTCGAACGGGAGGCCGAGGCGCTGATCGGCCTGGCCCGGGGACGGGGAGCGCTCGACGATCCGATGCTGCGCCGCCGCATCATCGACGCCTGGATCTCCGTACGCATCATGCGCACCACCAACCTCCGCACCCTCGCCGAACTGACCGCGGGCCGCACCCCGGGCGCCCAGGCCACCACGGCCAAGCTGTACGCCTCGACACGTCACCAGCAACTCGGCCACCTCGCCCAGGAGTTGGCCGGTCCGGCCGGCCAGATCGTCGGTGAGGACTACGGCCTGGACACGCGGCAGCGCTCCTTCCTGCTCTCCCTGGCGGAGACGATCTACGGCGGATCCAGCGAGATCCAGCGCAACATCATCGGCGAGCAGGTTCTCGGTCTGCCGAAGGAGCCCCGGCCATGACGTCGCCGGAGGAACGCCTCGACCGCATCGAGTCGCACCTGGCCATCCAGCAGCTGCCCGTCCGCTACGCACTCGCCGTGGACGCCCGCGACCTCGACGCCTGGGCCGGCTGTTTCCGGCCCGACGTGGACATGGGCCGCGGCGGTCGCGGTCGGGACGCGCTGCTGGCGTACATCGACCCCCTCGTCCGGGGCTTTCACCGTTCGGTCCATCAGATCTGCGGCCACCGGATCGAGTTCGCCGGCCGCGACACGGCCATTGGCTCGGTCTACTGCCGAGCCGAGCACGAGGTGGGGGAGCGGTGGATCGTGATGGCCATCCGCTACCTCGACGAGTACGCGCGCGTGGACGGCGCGTGGTACTTCTCCCGGCGCCGCGAACAGCACTGGTACGCGGCCGACGTGACCGAGCGTCCCCAACAGGTCGGTTTCGAGGGCTGGGAGGGCGCCGGACAACCGGCGCTGCCGGACGCCTTCCCCTCCTGGGGACCCTTCTGGAAGGAGACCTGATGCAGCGGCTGGTGGGGAAGACGGCCCTGGTCACCGGCGGCGGGCAGGGCGTGGGCCGCGGAATCGCCCTCGCGCTTGCGGCCGAAGGGGCGGCGGTGGTGATCACGGGCCGAACCGAGAGCAAGCTCAAGGACACCGCGCACGTGATCGCCGAGCGCGGCGAACGGGTGCACACCGTCGTCGGGGACGTGGGCGAACGGGCCGACGTCGACCGCATGGTGGCCGAGACGGTACGGGAGTTCGGCGGCCTCGACGTGCTCGTCAACAACGCGCAGAGCTCCGTGCAGCGCCGCCTGGAGCAGACGTCGTACGAGGATGTGGAACTCACCTGTCGCAGCGGCCCGTTGGCGACTTTTCACGCGATGCAGGCAGCCCTGCCCCATCTGAAGGCAGGTCGCGGCAGCGTCGTCAACCTCGGGTCGTCGGCCGCGGTGCAGGGTGAGGCGGGTTTCGCGGCCTACGCGATGGCCAAGGAGGCCATCCGGGGGCTGACGCGCGTCGCCGCGCGGGAGTGGGGCGCGTACGGGATCCGGGTGAACGTCGTCTGCCCGGCCGCACTGAGCCCGGCGGCGGAGGCGTACTTCGCCGCTCATCCGGAGCGGGCCGACAGTGTGATCGCCGGCATTCCGCTGGGCAGGATGGGTGACCCGGAGACGGACATCGGGCGGGCGGTGGCCGCGCTGGTCAGCGACGACATGGCCTATCTGACCGGTGCGACGCTGATGCTGGAGGGCGGCCGGACCCTGATCGGATAGGGGTTGGGGGCGTCATACGATGCCCCGCGCCCGCAGTTGTCTCACCTGATCCTCCGTCAACCCCGCCAATTCGGCGAGTACTTCATCGGTGTGCTCGCCCAGTGCGGGCGGTGGTGTGTACCCCTGGACCGGCGTCGCCGTGAACCGGATCGGATTGGCGAGCAACGGCAGCCGCCCCGACACCGGGTCCTCGACCTCGACCAGCATCCCCCGATGCCGTATCTGCGGGTCGGTGAAGACCTCGGGCATCTCGTTGAACGGGCCTGCCGGGACGTCGTGTTCGTCGAGAACCGTCAGCCATTCGTCCCGGGTCCGGGTGCGCAGGATCGCTGCCAGCACCGGCAGGATCTCCTCGCGGTGGGCGATCCGGGCCGAGGTCGTGGCGAACCGGGGGTCGTGGCGGAGGTCGGTGCGGTCGGCGGCCGCGCAGAAGGCGGCGAACTGCTTGTCGTTGCCCGCGACGAGGAAGAGCGGCTTGTCCTTGCACATGAAGGCCTGGGAGGGGATCCCGCCGTATCCGCCGTTGCCGCGCCGCGCCGGCACCTCACCGGAGACCAGGTAGTTCATCGCGAAGTGCGACAACGAGGCCAGGCCGCAGTCCAGCAGGGACAGGTCGATGAACTGGCCCTCGCCGGTGGCGTCCCGGTGCCGCAGGGCCGCCAGCACGGCCGTCGAGGCGTACAGGCCGGTGAGGATGTCGACCATGCTGACCCCGACCTTCATCGGCTCCTCGGGGTGCCCGGAGACGCTCATCATCCCGGACATGGCCTGGAAGATGCCGTCGTAGCCGGGCCGTTCGGCGTACGGCCCGGTCTGGCCGAAGCCGGTCACCGAGAGGTAGACGAGCCGCGGGTTGAGCTCCCGCAGGCTCTCGTGGTCCAGGCCGTACTTCGCGAGCGTCCCCGTCCGGAAGTTCTCGACGAGCACGTCCGACCGGGCGGCGAGTGCGCGGATCAACTCCTGCCCCTCGGCGGTGGCGTGGTTGACGGTGACCGATCGCTTGTTGCGGTTGCAGGAGAGGTAGAAGGCGGCGGTGTCCGTGCCGCGTGCGAACGGCGGCCCGTACGTCCGTGAGTCGTCGCCCGCCCCGGGCCGCTCGACCTTGATCACCTCGGCGCCCAGGTCGGCCAGCAGTTGGGTGGCCAGCGGCGCGGCGAGGATGCGGGACAGGTCGAGGACACGGATCCCGGCCAGTGCGGTCGACGGCATCGAGGTCTCCCTCTGTTCACAGGCGGCGAATGAGTTATATAAATAATACATCTGGAGCCGGGATCACGCTCCGCTTGATTGCTCCAACTATCCAATTCATGTAACTATATGGATCGGCCGACAGGCCGAGACCGGAGGGCGTGCTGATGACCGTCGCGGCGAGGACCCTCACCGAACACGAGCAGCGCGAACGACGGGCATGGTTCCGGGCCCGCTGGGAGCGCGGGGTCGCCTTCAACCGCCACTGCCGCATCCGGGTGACCCGCTGGGACCCGGAAGCCGTGGAGATCGTGCTGCCCTACGCCGAGTCCCTCTCCGCCCACGAGGACGTCTTCCACGGCGGGGTGATCTCGGCGCTCATCGACACCGCCGGCTCCGGAGCCGTGATCGCCGGGCACGACTTCACCAAGGGGAGCCGGCTCAGCACCGTGTCCATGTCGGTGCAGTACCTGGCGCCCGCCCGCGGCCGGGAGGCCGTCGCGTACGCCCGCTGCGTACGGCGGGGCCGCAGGCTGCACTTCGCCGACGTCGACGTGATGACCGACGGACGCATCTGCGCCCGGGGGCAGGTGGTGGTGACCATCTCCGGGGAGCGGCCCGGCGTCGGCGACCCGATCGATCCCGCCGACGGCATCGACACGCTGACGACCGACCCCATCGACCCGATCGACCCTCTGACGCAGGAGTGACCGCGATGACCGAGGAGCCCGCCCAGGACGACCTGGTGCTGTACGAGGTCGACGAGGACGGCGTCGCCACCGTCACCCTCAACCGGCCCGAGCGCAAGAACGCCTGGAGCATCCCCATGGAGCGCCGCTTCTTCGCGCTCCTCGACGAGGCCGCGCAGGACCCGGCCGTCCGTGTCGTGATCGTCACGGGCGCGGGCAAGGCCTTCTGCCCGGGGATGGACGTACAGCGTCTGGAACGGAACGCCCAGCCGGGCCAGTCCCTCAGCCTCCAGGCCCGCGTCCCCATGTACAGCAGGCGGAACCTGCCGAAGCCGCTGATCGCCGCCGTCAACGGCGCCTGCGCGGGCATCGGCCTGGTCCAGGCGCTGATCTGCGACGTCCGCTTCGCCGCCCGCGGGGCCCGCTTCACCACCGCCTTCACCCGGCGCGGCCTGGCCGGCGAGTACAACCTTGCGTACGTCCTGCCCCGCGTCATCGGCCTGGAGAACGCGCTCGACCTGCTGTTGTCGGGCCGGGTCTTCGACGCCGACGAGGCGAAGGACCTCGGCCTCGTCAGCCGCGTCGTCGAACCCGAGGACCTGCTGGACGCCGCCCGCGCCTACGCCCGGGACGTCGCCCGCAACTGTTCCCCGCGCGCCATGGCCGTCGTACGGCATCAGGTGTACGGCGACCTGGACCGCACCTTCACCGACGCCCTCGCCCGCTCCTACTCCGCCATGGAGTTCTTCGCGGGCTCGCCCGACTTCCGTGAGGGCGTGGCGAGCTTCGTGGAGAAGCGGGAGCCGAAGTTCGAGGGCCTGCCGCCGGACTTCGACCCGGACGAGGCCACCCGCGACGCGTTCCTGCCGTACTGACCGAGGAGGTTCTTGACGATGACAGGGCAGCCGTTCCCCGTCGAGGCCGGGCACATCATGATGTTCGCCCGCGCCATCGGCGACGAACACCCCGCTTATCAGGGCGAGACGGCCCTCGCGCCGCCGACCTTCACCATGGCAAGCGCCCACTACGACCCCGACTACCACCTGCGCCCCAAGCCGGACGAGGAGTGGTTCGGGTCCGGTGGCGGCCCCGGGGTGATGGCCGAGGGCGGCGGCGGGCTGCACGCCGAGCAGCACTTCGAGTACCACCGCCCGGTGCGCGCCGGCGAAACGCTCTACGCGCACACCGTTCCCGGACGCAGCTGGGAGAAGCAGGGCCGCAGCGGCCGTCTGCTGTTCGGCGAGCGCCTCACCGAGTACCGGGACGCCGACGGCGAACTCATCGTCGTCGCCCGCACCGTGGCCGTCGTCCCGGAGGGCCCCGCGACCCCGAAGGACGCCCGATGAGCCTGAGCACGGACGACATCAAGGTCGGTGAGAGCCGCGCGCGCGTCCTCGTCGACGACCTCAAGCGCACCCGGATCGTGCAGTACGCGGGCGCCTCCGGCGACTTCAACCCGTTGCACACCGACGGGCGGTTCGCCGTCGAGGCCGCAGGATACCCCGGCGTCTTCGCCCACGGAATGCTCACGATGGGCATGTCCGGCCGGGTCCTGACCGACTGGGTCGGTCCCGAGTCGCTGCTGCGTTACGGCGTGCGCTTCAAGGCACAGGTCTGGCCCGGCGACACCCTGACCGCCACGGCCACCGTCGAGTCGATCGAGGACACTCCGGACGGCCCGGTCGCCCACTTCTCGCTGTGCACCGTCAACCAGGACGGCATCGAGGTGGTCACCGGTACCGCGGCGGCCCTCCTGGAGCCCTGAACCGGTGCCCGCAGCACAGGAGTCGGGGCAGGCGGTCACCTGGACCGCCATGGTGAGTCGCGGCTACGACCACTCCCGCCCCGCCGTCCGGTTCGGCGACCTGATCTGGACCGGACGAGAACTCCTCGACCGTGCGGCCGGCGCGGCCGACTGGCTGGACACGCTCGGTCTGGAACCCGGCGTCCCGGTCCCGGCCCTGGTCGCCACCTCCGCCGACGCCCTCGCGCTGGTGATCGGCGGCGCCGGTTCCGGCCACCCGCTCGCACCGCTCGGCGTCCGCATGACCACGTACGAGATCGCCGCCGTGGTCAACGAAATGTCAGCCCAAGTCCTGCTGGCACAGGCTGAGTTCACGGACCTCGCCGGACAGGTCGCCGATCTCTCCGGCCGACGGGTCGCCATCGTGCCCGAACTTCCCCTCTCCGCACGGGCATTGACAGCTTCCCCCGACGAACTCGCCGCCGTCCTGCACACCTCCGGCACGACCGGGCTGCCCAAGCCCGTTCCCATGACCCAGCGACGCCTGGCCGCCCGCGCCCGCGTCAACGGAAGCCTCTGCGGGCTCGACCCCGACAGCTTCTACGGCGGCAGCGCCCCCTTCCACCACATCGCGGGCCTCGGCAACATCGCCGTCGCCCTCGCCGCCGGCGCGCTGATCACCGGCCTGCCCCGCTTCACCGTCGAGGGCTGGACCCTGCTGCGGGACCTCGGCACCACGCACACCAGCATGGTCCCGGCGATGCTGGAGACCCTGCTGGCCGCGGGTGAGGCACGGCACGAGACCCTGCGGACCCTGCAGTACGGGGGCGCGCCCGTCCGGCCCGGCACCCTGCGACGGACGTACGAGGCGATGCCGGGCGTCCGCATGCTCAACATGTTCGGCCAGACCGAGGGGTCGCCGATCAGCGTGCTCACCCCCGAGGACCACCGGGAAGCGGTCGCGGGACGCACGGAGTTGCTGCGGTCGGTGGGACGGGCCGCCCCCGGGGTCGAGGTCAGGGTCGCCGACGCCGGGCCGGACGGTATCGGCGAGATCCACGCCCGCGCGGACCACTTCTTCCGGATCGACACCGAGGGCTGGCTGCACAGCGGCGACCTGGGCCGGATCGCGCAGGACGGCTACCTCTACCTCGTCGGCCGGAGCACGGACATGATCATCCGGGGCGGCGAGAACGTCCACCCGCTGGAGGTCGAGACGGTCCTGACCACGCACCCCGGCGTGGCGGACGCGGCCGTGCTCGGTGTGCCCGACGAGAGGCTCGGACAGACCGTCGTCGCCTTTGTCGTACCGGCCGACCTGGACGCCCCGCCGCCGTCGGCGGAGCTCAGGAGCCACACTCGCGCCCGGCTGTCCGGGTTCAAGGTCCCCGTCCGCTGGTGGTTCGTGAACGACCTGCCGCGCAACGCCAACGGCAAGGTCGTTCGTCGCCGCCTGCGGGAGCCGCACGAAGGAGGAACACGTGCCTGACTCTGTCGACCCGCTCCGCCTCGACGCCCTGCTGACCCGGATCCGCCGGGAGGTCGAGCACGGCCCCCTGCCGTCCGCGCAGGTCGCCGTCGCCCGAGGCGGGCGGCTGGTGGCCTTCGAGACCTACGGCGACGCACACCCCGGTACCCGGTACGTCCTCCAGTCCGTCGGACGGTCGATCGTCGCGGGCGTGGTGTGGAAGCTGATCGGCGAGGGGTTGCTCGAAGTGGGCGAGCGAATCGCCGCGATCATCCCGGAGTTCGCGCCGAACGGAAAGGAGGCGGTGACGGTCGAGCAGGTGCTCACACACACCGCCGGTTTCCCCTTCGCCCCGCTCGGTCATCCCAAGATGCTCGACCGTGAGCAGCGGCTCGCCGCCTTCGGGCGCTGGCGGCTCGACTACCCGCCGGGCAGCCGCTTCCAGTTCCACCTCACCTCGGCGGCCTGGCTCATCGCCGAGATCGTCGAGCGGCGCACGGGCCTGGCCTTCGCCGACTACCTGCGCGAACGGATCGCCCGCCCGCTCGGCCTGTCCTCGCTCGAGCTCGGCGTGCCCGTCGACCAGCAGCCCGGCACCGTCGCCCCGATGCTCCCCACCGACCGCACCGACGACGACCAGGAACCCGACCCCTGGGGCCCCTGGTACCTGTCCGACCCGAAGGTCCTGGCGGCCGGAGAGCCCAGCCATGCCCTGGTCGCCACCGCCGCCGACGTCGCGCGCTACTTCCAGGCGCTGGTCCACTCCGGCCTGTGGAAGCCGGAGGCGGTGGCGGAGGGCACCCGGATCCGGCTCACCGGCCACCCGTACGGGGAGCAGATCTACGGAGGCGGCGGCAGTCGGCGTACCAGCATGGGGCTGTTCGTGACCGTGGCCGGCCCCGACGCGGGCAGCAGCCTGCCGTCGACCGGCTCACCCGCGTTGTTCGGCAGTGCCGGAGCGGCGTACCAGCTGGGTTTCATGGACCCGGAGTCGGGCCTGTCCTTCGCCTGTCTGAGCAACGGCTACCCGCTCGCCGGCTACGACCGGACCCCGCACGGCACCGCACTGCTCACCGACATCGCGAACCTGGCGGCGGGCCTGGTCGGTCGGACCGGGCCCGCCGCCAGGCGGGATCGTACGACGCTCAGCGGCTGATCAGCTGCTGAGCGTTGTTGAACATGATGTCGTCCTGGGCCGACTCGTCGAGCTCCGCGATGAGCTTGCGGAAGTCGGCCGGTTCGGCCAGGCCCTCCGCGTGCGGGAAGTCGGAGCCCATGACGATGGACTCGTGGTAGCCGAGCCGCCTGACGACGTCCACGATGTCGTCCTCCGGGTAGGGCACCACGCGGATGTGCTTGCGGAAGACCTGGCTGGGTCGCTCGTCCAACTGCCCACCGATCCAGGGGCCGTTGCGGCCCATGCCCCGGCTCTTGTCCATGTGGCGCACGAAGTGCGGCGCCCACTCGGAACCGAACTCGGAGACCAGCACGTTGATGTCGGGAAAACGCCCGAAGAGGTTGTCGAAGATCAGTGCGGACAGCGTCTCCTCGATGGGGCGCCGGCCGTAGGTGTTCTGCCACTGCCAGGCCGACATCCGGAAGTGGATCGGGTGGGGGTCGAAGCCCCAGGAGGGCGCCACCTGCGAGTTGTAGTAGAACTCGCTGATGTGGTAACAGACGCTCGCCTTGGCCTCGTTGACCAGTTTCCAGAACGGGTCGAAGTACGGGTCGCCGGGCGAGCGGCCGTACACCGGCCCGGTGGGCAGCAGGATGAAGCGGGCGCCCTGCTCCAGGACGTACTCCAACTCCTTGACCGCGCTGGGCAGATCGCGCAGGGACAGCAGGGCGGGGGCGTAGATGCGGCCCTGGTGGTTGAAGCCCCATACCTCGTTCATGTACCGGTTGAACGAGTGGTAGTTGGCGTAGAGCGGCTCGACGCCCTTCACGTACTCCTCCGCGACCAGAGCCCAGCCGCCCGGATACATGATGCTCTGGTCCAGGCCCTGCTCGTCCATGACCCGCAGCCGGGCCTCGCGGTTCTGGTACGACTCGTGCATCGGCTCGAACTGGTACGTCTCCTCCGGATTGCCCGAGGCCATGGCCTTGAGCATCTCCTTCAGTGAGCCGGGACGGTAGACCTGCCCGAACTCGGGTTCAAGGCATACGACGACGCGGTCCCCGGCGAGTATCACCTCCCGCCCGTCCGGCAGCGTCACCGGTGCGACCGCCGCGCCGAGGAACTCCTTCGGGAGGTAGCGGGTGAAGGAGTCCCGCTCCTCGTACATGTGCTGGTCGCAGTCGAAGATTCGCTTGCGCTGTTCGGCCATGGCCGTCGCCTCCGGACCCCAGGAGCTATTCAGTACGCCTTCTATAATTATCTAACTGTTTCTCGGAGGCAAGGGGTTCCTGGAGGGAGACTCGCTCGCGCGTTGCGCGGGTCAGTCGAGGAGCTCGAGCACGGTCTTGGGTCCGGCGGCGTTCACCACGTCGTCCGCGCTGGAGATGTGCCGCTGCCAGAGCTTCTCGGCCTCGTCCGCCTTGCCGGACTCGATCAGGCCGACCAGCCGGACGTGCGCCCGGTGCCCCTTGAGGGCCTGTGCCTTCTGGGTCTCGGCGTCCGTGGCGGCCGCGGTGTACGAGGCGTTGGCCCGGTCGATGATGTTGCGCACCATGCTGCACAGCAGGATCAGGGTCTGGTTGCCGGTGAGCTCGACCAGCAGGGCGTGGAAGGCGTCCTGTGCCTCGACCAGGGCCAGGGGGTCTTCCAGAACGGCCTTCTCGGCGGCCACCGCGTCGCGCAGCCGCTTGATGTCGGCCGCGGTGGGCTTGGTGGCGACTTGGCGGGCGCAGGGCGGCTCGATGAGGGCCGCCGCGCGGTAGAGGTCGCCCAGGGTGGCGCCGCGGTACTCGAGGATCAGGCCGGCGAAGCGGGCGGCGACGTCCGCGTCGGGTGCGCTGACCCGGGCGCCGCCGTGCGCGCCGCGGCGCACCGTGATCAGGGACTCCGACTCCAGGACGCGGAAGGCCTCGCGCAGGGTCGGCCGCGAGATGCCGAACTGCTCCATCAGCCCGGACTCCGGCGGCAGCGCGTCGCCCGGCTGCAGCTCGCCCCGCACGATCTGGCGGCGCAGGTGTCCCGCGACCAGTTCGGCGGTCTTCGGCACCCGCACCTGGCGTCCGACGCGGCTGCGGGAGGGGGCGGGCACGGTCGCCGTTTCGCTTGCGCGGGCTGCCTCGGCCACGGTGGGCTCCTCATATAGCAAAATGAATCGTCTTAGTGCATCGAGGGTACCAGGTCAAGGGATGCTTGATCTTGCCTTGGCGAGACCTGGTCTGGCGTCCGGGCATGGCTTGGTATATAGATGATTCATCTATCTATAAAGCCAGCAGGCCTGTGGGAGTGACCTCAGTGACCTCAGTGACCTCGATGACCGAGAACGCGGCCCCGGTGATCCTCACCCAGCTCACCGACGACGGGGTCATGCTCCTCACCCTGAACCGACCGGAGCGGCACAACGCCTGGACGCTGGAGATGGAGCTGCTCTACAACGAGTTGTTCGACCGGGCGGAGGCGGACCCGAGGGTGCGGGCGGTGGTGCTCACCGGCGCCGGACGCAGCTTCTGCCCCGGGATGGACATGAGCGTGCTGGACGGGGCGTCGTCCGGCGCCCGCCCGTGGCCCACCGGCCAACTGCCCCCGCGTACCCGCCCCATGTCCTTCCCGAAGCCCGTCGTGGCGGCCGTCAACGGCGCCTGCGCGGGCATCGGGTTCAACCAGGCGTTGATGTGCGACGTCCGGTTCGCCGTGCCGCACGCCAAGTTCGCCGCAGCCTTCAGTGCGCGGGGGTTGGTGGCCGAGGACGGTGTGTCCTGGATCCTGCCCCGGCTCGTCGGCTACGGCAACGCGGCCGACCTGATGCTGTCCTCGCGCCGCGTCACCGGGACCGAGGCCCTGTCGATGGGTCTCGTCAACCGCCTGGCCGAGCCGGACGAACTCCTCCCGCAGGCCCTCGCCTACGCGACCGAACTGGCCCGCTCGGCCAGCCCGTACGCGATGTCCCTCATCAAGCGGCAGCTCGCCGACGACCAGGCGAGAACCTTCACCGAGAGCCGCGACCACGCGGCCGGCCTGCTGGCCACGGCGAAGCGCGCCCCGGACTACCGCGAGGGCGTGCTCAGCTTCATCGAGCGCCGCCCGCCGGTCTTCCCGGCGCTGGGGGAGGACGCGTCGAAGCTGGAGGAGACCTCCTCATGACACGCGCCGAACTCCCGCTGCACCGCCGTACCATCACCGTCACCGCCCACGACGAGGGCGGCGGGGAGATCTCCGTCGAGGCGGAACTGCGCGACGAGCGTCCCTGGGAGGAGCCGCCGGGCGGTGTCGTCCACCGCATGGTGCTGGCCGTGCGGGTACGCCTCGCGGACATGGTGATCGTGGCGGCCGAGGCGGGCATGAAGGACTTCCCGCACGCCGAGTGCCCGCTGATCGCGCCGGTCTTCGACGGGCTGGTGGGGCTAGGCGTCGCCGCCGGCTACAACCGGGCCATCCAGGAACGGTTCCGTGGCGTGTCCGGGTGCACCCACCTGTACGAACTGACCCGCGCGCTCGGCCCGGCCGTCGTCCAGTCGGCCATCTCGGCACGCAACCGCGCGGGCGGCCCCTCCTCCCACGACCCGCGCTCCACCGCCTGGGTGCTGAACAGCTGCCACATCTGGGCGCCTGACGGCGTGGGCCTGCGCAAGATCGACGCGGGCTGGACCCCGGGCCCCGGCCGACGGCCGGTCCCGGGACTCAGTCACTTCCAGCGGCCTACGGACTCGTGAGCCGGGGCTCGCGCGGCAGGCCCAGTACCTTCTCGGCGAGGATGTTGCGCTGCACCTGGGACGTCCCCGCGTAGATCGTTCCGGAGCGGGCGATCAGGTACGTCGTCGACCAGGACCCCGAGGTGTTGGCGGCGCCGGGGTCGTCCGTACGGTAGGTGCGCAGCGGCGGTCGGCCTACCGGCACCTGGCCGTGCAGGCCCATGATGTCCATCGCCAGGTCGGTGACCTCGGTGTGGTATTCGCTCCAGTACAGCTTGGCGATCGACGACTCGGGACCCGGCTCGGCGCCCTTGAGCCAGCCGGTGAGAATCCGGTAGCCGAGGCAGCGCATGATCTCGACCTTGGACCAGCACCAGGCGATCCGCTGCCGGATGACCGGGTCCTGGTCCTTGCCGTGCAGCCGTGCCAGCTCCACGAGGCGCTCCACCTCGGCCCGGAAGAGGATGGGGTTGGTGGCCGCCTCCTCTCCGCGTTCCACGCCCAGCAGGCTCTGGGCGACCGCCCAGCCGTTGTCCACGCCGCCGACGACGAGGTCGGCGCGAGTACGGGCGCCGGTGAAGAAGACCTCGTTGAAGTGCAGCTGGCCGCTCATCATGCGGAACGGCCTTACCTCGACGCCGGGTTGGTCGAGCGGCACGAGGAGGAACGAGATGCCGCGGTGCCTGGGCGCGTCCCGGTTCGTGCGGGCCAGGACGAAGATCCAGTCGCTGTGGTGGGCGCCGGAGGTCCACACCTTCTGGCCGTCCAGCACCCACCCGTCGCCGTCCAGTACCGCGCGGGTCTTGAGGGAAGCCAGGTCGGAACCCGCGTCCGGCTCCGAGTACCCCTGGCACCAGGTGTCCTCCCCACTGAGGATGCGCGGGAGGAAACGGCTCTTCTGCTCCTCCGTGCCCCAGCGCAGCAGCGTGTTCGCCAGCATCTTCACGCCGAAGGTGTCCTGCGGCAGCCCGAACGGCACACCGGCCAGGGCGAGTTCCTCCATCAGCACGACCTGGTGGAGCTTGGACATGCCTCGGCCGCCGTACTGCTCGGGCCAGGCGAGGGAGAGGTAGCCGCGCTCGACGAGCCGGTGGCGCCAGTCCCGGGCGAAGGCCCAGGCGGCGTCCTCGTCCAGGGCGCCGATGCCCTGCCAGTCCGGCGGCAGCGTCTCGGCGAGGAACGCCCTGACCTCGGCGCGGAACGTCTCGGTCTCCGGGGGGTAGCTGATGTCCACCTGTGTTCGCTCCTCGTCCGGCCCCACCCGTACAGCTGATCGCTGTATTGATTGTTTCAGCATAATAGGTTATCTATTTAGCGGGAATAGTGTCGAGTCGGAGGCGGGCTGACATGGGACTGCTGAACGGCCGCAACGCGGTGATCACCGGCGGCGCACAGGGCATCGGCTACGAGATCGCCGGCGTCCTCGGCGGCGCAGGCGCCCGCGTCGTCCTGGGCGACATCAACGAGACCGCCGCGGCCGAGGCCGCCGAACGCCTCGCCGAGAACGGCGTGGCGGCCACCTCGGTGCGCTGCGACGTCACCGACGAGGACGAGGTCGCCGCCCTCGTGGCCCACTGCACCGACGCCTTCGGCCCGGTCGGCGTCATGGTCAACAACGCCGGCTTCACCCGGGACGCGACCCTGCGCAAGATGCCCCTCGCCGACTTCCGCGCCGTCGTCGACGTCCACCTCACCGGCGCCTGGAACGGCACCCGGTACGCCGCCGAGGCGATGCGCGCGCACGGACAGGGCGGCAGCATCGTCAACATCTCCTCGATCGCGGGCAAGGTGGGCAACTTCGGCCAGACGAACTACAGCGCCGCCAAGGCCGGACTCGTCGGCCTCACCAAGGCCTCCGCCAAGGAGCTCGCCAAGGCGGGCATCCGCGTCAACGCCGTACAGCCCGGCCTGATCCGCACCGCCATGACCGAGGCGATGCCCCCGGCCGCCTGGGACGCCAAGCTCGCCGAGATCCCCCTGGGCCGCGCGGGCGAGCCCGTCGAGGTCGCCCAGGTCGTCCTCTTCCTCGCCTCCGACATGGCGAGCTACATCACCGGCTCCGTGGTCGAGGTGACCGGCGGCCGGTACATGTGAGCCCCCTTCCGACGCCCGTACCGGTCATGAGACGAAAGGCCCACCCGATGCCCGCCCCTCTGCGTGACGCGGTGATCTGCGAACCCCTGCGTACCCCCGTCGGCGGCTACGGCGGCGTCCTGCGCGACGTGACGGCAGCCGAACTCGCCGCCACGGTCGTCCGCGCCGTGCTGGACCGCACCGGCGTTCCGCCCGCCGCCGTGGACGACGTCCTGTTGGGCCAGTGCTACCCCAACGGCGAGGCCCCCGCCATCGGCCGCGTGGCCGCCCTGGACGCCGGGCTCCCGGTCGAGGTGCCCGGACTGCAGATCGACCGCCGCTGCGGCTCCGGACTCCAGGCGATCATCACCGCGGCGATGCAGGTGCAGACCGGCGCGAGCGACCTCGTCCTGGCCGGCGGCGTCGAGTCCATGAGCCGGGCGGAGTTCTACACGACCGACGTGCGCTGGGGCGTACGTGGCGCGGGCACCACATTGCACGACCGGCTGGCCCGCGGCCGGGTCACGTCCGGCGGCGTCAATCACCCCGTTCCCGGCGGCATGTTGGAGACCGCCGAGAACCTGCGCCGCGAGTACGCCATCCCCCGCGAGGAACAGGACCAACTCGCCCTGCGCTCGCACGAGAAGGCCGTCGCAGCCCAGCGGGAGGGCCGGTTCGCCGACGAGATCGTGCCCGTCACCGTACGGACCCGGAAGGGCGAGACGGTCGTCGACACCGACGAACACCCGCGCCCCGACTCCTCGTTGGAGAAGCTCGCGACGCTACGTGCGGTGCTCGGCCGCCAGGACGCGGAGGCCACCGTCACGGCGGGCAACGCCAGCGGACAGAACGACGGCGCCGCCCTCTGCGTCGTGACCCACCCCGAACGCGCCGCCGAACTCGGGCTTCGCCCGCTGGCCCGTCTGGTCTCCTGGGCCGTCGTCGGCGTCCCGCCGGAGACGATGGGCATCGGCCCCGTGCCCGCCACCGCCAGGGCCCTGGAACGAGCCGGACTCAAGCTCGCCGACATCGACCTGATCGAACTCAACGAGGCCTTCGCCGCTCAGGTGCTGGCCTGCACCCGCGAATGGGCCTTCACCGAGGCCGACTTCGAACGGTTCAACGTCAACGGCTCCGGCATCTCGCTGGGCCACCCCGTCGGAGCCACGGGCGGCCGCATCCTCGCCACCCTGCTGCGCGAACTCGACCGCCGTCAGGCCCGCTACGGCCTGGAGACCATGTGCCTCGGCGGCGGACAGGGCCTGGCCGCGGTCTTCGAACGGCCGACGGACACAATCAACGCCAATGGAGGACGCTGATGGCCGGACTGATCGCGTACGGCGCCCATGTGCCGTACCACCGCCTCGCCCGCGCCGACGTCGCCGCCACCCTGGGGACGGTGGCGGGGCGCGGCACGCGTGCGGTCGCGGGCTACGACGAGGACACCACGTCCATGGCCGTCGAGGCGGCCCGCGTCGCCCTGGCCCGCGACGGCCTGCGCCCCCGCGTCGGCCAGCTCTTCCTCGCCACCGCGGCGCCCGCCTACCTCGACAAGACGAACGCGACCGCCGCCCACGCGGCCCTCGGCCTCGACCAGCACGTCCTCGCCGTCGACATGGCCGGCTCGGTCCGCTCCGGCCTCGGCGCGCTGGTCACCGCCGCCCGCTCCTCGGTCCCGACCCTCGCTGTCCTCTCGGACCTGCGCACCGGCCTGCCCGGCGGCAGCGACGAGGTCGCGGGCGGTGACGGCGCGGCCGCGTTCGTCTTCGGCGGCCACCGCAACGGCGCACCCGTCCTCGCGGAGCTGCTCGCCCACGACACCGTCAGCGACGAGATCCTCGACCGCTGGCGCCTGCCGGGCGCACCGGCCTCCCGCGCGTGGGAGGAGCGTTTCGCCGAGGAGATCTACGTGTCCCTCGCGGACAAGGCACTCACCGCTGCCCTCGACCAGGCGGGGTTGGAGCGCGGCGCCATCGACCACCTCATCGTCTCCGGCCTGCACACGCGCGCGTGCGCGACGGTACGGCGGGCGGCGGGCGCCCGTCCCGAGGCGGTGACCCCGGACCTCACCGGCGCGATCGGCAACGCCGGCACCGCGCAACCCGGGCTGCTCCTCGCCGACGTCCTCGACCGCGCCGCGCCCGGCGAGATCATCGCCCTCGTGGTGCTCGGCGACGGCGCCGGAGTCCTCCTGCTGCGCACCACCGAAGCGCTCCCGGCACACCGCAGCACCCGCCCGGTCGCCGCGCAGATCGCCGCGGGCAGCACCCCGATGCCCTACGCCACGTACCTCTCCTGGCGGGGTCTGCTCGACCGTGAACCGCCCCGCCGCCCGGACCCCGAGCCGCCCTACGCCCCGCCCGCCCATCGCCGCACCGGCTGGAAGTACGGGTTCGTCGCCTCGCGCTGCGAGAAGTGCGGCACCCGGCATCTGCCGCCGGACCGGGTGTGCACCTCCTGCCGGAGCGTCGACGCCATGACCGACGAGCCGATGGAGCATGTGCGCGGCACGGTCGCCACGTTCACCGTCGACCGGCTGGCCCACACGCCGAGCCCGCCGATGCTCGTCGTGGTGGTCGACTACGACGGCGGCGGCAGGTTCCGCTGCCAGCTCACCGACGCGACCGAGGCCGACGCCGTCATCGGCGCGCGGGTGGAGATGACCTTCCGGCGCACGGTCACGGCGGCCGGCATCCACAACTACTTCTGGAAGGCCCGGCCGGTGCGCACGGGCGAGACCGAGGAGACACACGGATGAGCTCGCACGGAATCCGGGACCGGGTCGCGATCGTCGGCATGGGCTGCACGCCCTTCGGCGAGCACTGGACCCGCTCGGCCGACGATCTGCTGGTGGACGCCGTGGGCGAGGCGGTGACCTCGGCCGGCGTCACCCTCGACGGCATCGACGCGTTCTGGTTCGGCACCCAGGCGTCCGGTGTGTCCGGACTGACCCTGAGCCGGACGCTCCGCCTGCCCGACAAGCCGGTCACCCGCGTCGAGAACATGTGCGCCACCGGCTCCGAGGCCCTGCGCAACGCCTGCTACGCCGTCGCCTCCGGCGCCTACGACGTGGCGATGGCGGTCGGCGTGGAGAAGCTCAAGGACTCGGGCATGTCCGGGCTGTCCGGTACCGCCGTCCCGGGCGCGGGCGACGACAGCCGCGGCGAGATCACCGCCCCGGCCAACTTCTCCCTCCTCGCCCCCGCCTACGCCGCCAAGTACGGCCTGGCGGAAGAGGAGTTGAAGGACGTCATCACCCGCATCGCCTGGAAGAACCACGTCAACGGCGCCCGCAACCCCCGTGCCCAGTTCCGCAAGGAGGTGCCGCTGGAACGCATCCGCTCGGCCCCGATCGTCGCGGGGATGCTCGGTGTGTTCGACTGCTCGGGCGTCTCGGACGGTTCGGCGGCGGCGATCGTCGTACGCGCCGAGGACGCCTACAAGTACACGGACAGGCCGATCTTCGTGAAGGCGCTGTCCCTGGTCGCCGGCCCGGCGGACGGTCTCCTCGACCCGGAGTACGACTTCACCACCTTCCCCGAGGTCGTCGCCTCCGCCCAGGAGGCCTACCGGCAGGCAGGGATCACCGACCCGCGCGCCGAGCTCGGCCTCGCCGAGGTCCACGACTGCTTCACGCCCACGGAGTTGGTGCTGATGGAGGATCTCGGCTTCTCCGAGCGCGGACAGGCCTGGAAGGACGTGACGAGCGGGGCGTTCGACCTGGACGGCTCATTGCCGGTCAACCCGGACGGTGGCCTCAAGGCTTTCGGCCACCCCATCGGCGCCTCGGGACTGCGCATGATGTTCGAGGCGTGGCTGCAGTTGCGGGGCGAGGCGCCGCCCGAGCGGAGGGTGAAGTCCGTGGCCGAGGGACGTTCGCTCGCCCTCACTCACAACCTCGGCGGTGGGCCCGGCGAATGTGTGTCCTTCGTTTCTGTCGTCGGTAGTGAACTCACCTAGCCGGAAGGGCGGTTGGGGCATGGGACGACTCGACGGCAAGATCGCCGTCGTGACCGGGGCGGCGTCCGGCATCGGAGCCGCCTCGGCACGTCGGGTGGCGGCCGAGGGTGCGCACACGGTGGTCGCCGATCTGAACTTCGACGGCGCCAGGGCGGTGACGGAGGAGATCCGCGCCGCCGGAGGATCCGCGACCGCGGTCCCGGTCGACCTCGGTGACGTGGAGAGCGTACGGGCCATGGTGGCCGCGGCGGTCGACGCCTACGGCGGCCTCGACGTCCTGCACAACAACGCGGCGGCCACCCATCTGGCCGCCCGCCAGGACCTGGCCGTGGCGGAGGCCGACCCGGCGGTCTGGGACGACACGATGCGCATCAATCTGCGCGGAACCATGGTCGCCGTCCAGGCAGCCGTCCCGCACATGATCGCCGGGGGCGGCGGTTCCGTCATCAACACCTCGTCCGGGTCCGGTCTCGCGGGCGACCTGCGCAATCCGGCCTACGGCGCCTCGAAGGCCGCCCTCATCAACCTCACGCAGTACGTCGCCACCCAGTACGGCAAGCAGGGTGTGCGCTGCAACGCCATCGCGCCGGGGTTCATCGTCACCCCCGCCAGCGCCGGCTCGGCCCATGGCGCGATCCGTGAGGCGATGCTGCGCCATCACCTCACCCCGCGCCTGGGCCGCCCGGAGGACGTCGCCTCGGCGGTCGTCTTCCTCGCCTCCGACGAGTCGGCCTTCATCACCGGCCACACCCTGCGCGTGGACGGCGGACTGCTCTCCCACCAGCCGTACGTCGCGGATCTGCGGGACGCCTGAAAGGGGCTGCCCGGCGGGAGCCGGAGGCGCTCTGGAGCGACTCCGGCTCAAGGCCATGGCCGCGCTCAGGCCAGCGCCTCCGGCTCCAGGTCGCCCAGATAGGCCGCCCGCACCGCCGGATCGCGGCGCACCTCCTCCGGCGTACCCGCGCAGATCCGCCGTCCGAAGTCCAGGACGACGACCTGGTCGCAGACGCTCATGACCATGTCGACGTCGTGCTCGACGAGCAGGACGCCCATGCCCCAGTCTTCGGCCAACCGCCGTACCAGGTAGGCCAGTTCGCGCGTCTCGTCGTCCGACAGCCCGGCGGCCGGTTCGTCCAGGAGCAGCACGGACGGCGAGGACGCCACCGCGCGGGCGATGGCCAGCAGCCGCCGCTCCCCGTACGACAGGTCGCCCACCGACCGGTCCAGACTGTCCCGGAGGCCGAACTCCCTTACGGCGACGAGCACATGGGCGGGCAGTGGGCGGCTTCCGGGACGGATCAGGTCCGTGAGGTACGCCCATCGGCCGGGCCGGTCGCAGGCCGCATACAGGTTGTCCTGCACCGTCATGTCCTCGAACAGCTCCAGCGACTGGAAGGACCGGCTCAGGCCGGCCGAGGCCCGCCGGTGCACCGGCGCCCGGGTCACGTCCCGCTCGCCCAGGCGCACACTGCCGGACGCGGCCCGGGTGAAGCCGGTGACGGCGTCGATGGCGGAGGTCTTGCCGGCGCCGTTGGGACCGATGAGACCCACGACCCGCCCCGGCTCGACGTCCAGCGAGAGCCCGTCGACGGCGACGACACCGCCGTAGCGCACGGTCAGGTCCCGGACGTGGAGGGGGAGCGGAGCGGTGCGGGGGACGTTCGGTACGGCTGCTGTTTCCTGCTCCCGCACGCTCCCAGCGCGCTGCTGGAAAACCCTGCGTCGGACGCCCGCCGCCTGCCTGCCGACCTCCTTGCCGATTCCGTCCTGATTGCCCACCAGCGTCAGTACCAGGATGACCCCGCCGATCAGCGGCATCCACTCGCTCAGTCCGGGCAGCACCCAGTCCCCCAACCGGGCCCCGACCGTGCCCGCGGCGAACGTCGCTCCGAACAGCGGGCCCACGAGGAAGCCGACACCGCCGATGACGGCCAGACCGAGCGCGGTGATCGAGTCGAAGCCGGCGAAGTCGGAGAAGACCACCGAGGTCGAGCGGAAGCCGGTGAGCACGCCGGCGAGCGCGGCGATGGCCGCGGAGAGGCCGAAGGCGTACAGCTTGGTCGCGCGGACGTCGATGCCGAGGGCTGCCGCGGCCCGCTCGTTGGCCCGTACGGCGACGAGCCGGCGGCCGGTTCTGCTGCGCCGTACGTTGGCGACCACGAGTGTGGCGGCGACGAACAACACGAGCACCACGGCGGCGTACCGCTGCGGATGATCGACTCCGGAGATGCTGATCCCGAAGAGGGTCTGCTTGCCCACCGCGATGCCGTCACTGCCGGCGGTCGTCGACAGGTCGGTGTTCTGGAACACCATCGCCTCCAGCGTGGTGGCGAGGCCGAGGGTGATGATCGCGAGGTTGACGCCCCGGGTGCGGACCGCGGGGAGCGCGAACAGCAGGCCGATCGGCACCGTGCCCAGCACGCCTGCCGGCAGGGCGAGTGCAAACGTCCAGCCCCAGTCGGCCGCCGCATGTCCGGCGATGAAGGCTCCGGTGCCGGCGAGGGCGTACGCCGCGAGGGAGACCTGTCCCGCGTACCCGGTTACCACGATGATCGACAGGATGATCAGAGAGAGCACCAGGGTGCTGGTGATCGCGTCGGCCCACAGGGGTGTGGACCGGCTCACCAGCAACAGCCCGACCACGACGGCGACAGCCAACGGCACGGGGCGCACCCGTCCGGTGCCCAGCGCCGGCAACCGGTCCAGGAACGTGCCGCGCAGCGGCAGCGCCCGGCCGCGCGCGACCAGTACCAGGGCGATGAAGAGGAAGGGCACCGAGGAGGCGAGCCCCGTGACGCCGCTGCCGAAGCGGGTGAGTTCGGACTGCACGACACCGATGACCAGGCCGCCCGCCAGGGTGACCGGGAACGACGAGAACCTGCCGACCAGGGCGGCGGCCAGCGCGCTGAGCAGGAGAGTGGTCAGCCCGGTCACCGACAGGCCGATCACCGGGACGATCAGGATGCCGGTCAGGCCGGCGAGTGCCGAGCCCAGGGCCCAGTTGCCCGTGGCGATCACGTCCGGGGACCAGCCGAGCGAGGCGGCGGCGTGCTCGTTCTCGGCGACCGCCGTGGTGCCCAGGCCGAACAGGGTGCGCTTGTAGAGGAGATGCAGGAGGGTGGTCACGGCGAGCGCGATGGCCAGCAGCCAGACGCGGTCCTCGGAGACCGTGGCCCCGGCGAACGTGAGCAGCCGGGTGGGCAGCTTGCCCGGCACCAACTGCAGGCTGTCGCCGTAGCGTTTGACGGCGACGGCGGTCAGCACGAGGAACACCGCGAGTGTGCCGACCAGCCTGGCCAGCGTGGACGCCCGGCGCAGCGGTCGGAGCACCAGCAGGTGGGTGAGCACGCCCAGCAGCGCGGAGGTCAGCACTCCGCACGCGGCGGCCGGCCAATACGGCATGCCGTGGTTGGTGGCGAGCTCCCACTGCGCGTAGGCGCCCGCCATTCCGATCGCGCCGTGCGCGAGATTCAGGACGCCGGAGCCCCGGTAGACCAGCACGATGCCGTGCGCGGTGAGGGCGTAGAGGGCGCCGAGCCCCAGGCCGAGCAGGGCGAAACGCAGGATGTCGTCCATCGGGGGAACCTTCCAGAGGTCAGCCAGACAGCACATTTATTTAAATAATTGTGCCAAGAGTACTTCACTAACCCAAAAACGCACCCCATGCTGTTCGCCATCTCGATGACGAGCCCCGCGGAGGAACCATGAACGACTCACGCCGACGCAGACAGGCCGCAGCGGCCTGTCTCGCGGTCACCGGAACCCTGCTCGCTGCCGGCTGTGGAGGACAGGCCTCCGACAGCTCGGCCGAGACCTCGTCGCTGAAGGGCACGCCGGTCAAGGTGATGGTCTGGGCGCCGGAGAACACCCAGGGCAGCGCCCAGCCCGGGGTCCGGCTCACCGCCCAGGCGTACGAGAAGTGGATCAACGCCCATGGCGGGATCAAGGGCAGTCCGCTGAAGGTGCTCACCTGCAACGAGAAGAACGACCCCGACGAGGCAGAGAAGTGCGCCCAGCAGGCCGTCGCCGACAAGGTGGTCGCGGTCGTGGGGTCGTACAGCCTCGCCGGCGACCGCTACATGCCCATCCTGCAGAAGGCCGGCATCCCCTACCTCGGCGGCACCGGCGTCTCGGCGGCGGAGTTCTCCAACCCGCTGTCGTTCCCGGTCAACGGCGGCACCCCGGTGGTGTTCGCCGCCCACGGCCGACAGCTGGTCGAGCAGGGCTGCAAGAAGATCTCCGGCGTTCGGTACGACCTGGCGGCCGCCGCCATCGTCTCGCAGTTCCTCACCCTCGGCGCGACCTCCGCCGGGGGGCCGCCGGCCAAGGACATCAAGGTGCCGCTCAGCGCCACCGACCTCGCCCCTCAGGTCGCCGCCGCCACGAAGGGCAGCGACTGCGTGAGCGTCATCCTGGGCACCGCCTCGGGCCTGTTCGTGAAGTCGTACGTCCAGTCCGGCGCGAAGACCAAGCTCGGCAGCGTCGTCGGCAACCTCACGCCGCAACTGGCCGCGAGCACCGGGGGAAGCGGCAGTCCGCTGGAGGGCGCCGCGATCACCGGCTACTTCCCGCCGGTCTCCGACAAGGCCTGGAAGGACTTCACCGAGGCCGCCTCGGGCACCAAGGACCTCGACACCTCCAACGGCGCCGACGAGACGACCTGGGTGGCGTTCAAGGTCTTCACCGAGGCCGTCGAGAACCTGTCGGCGATCTCGGCGAAATCCCTGGTGCAGGAGCTGAACACCACGCAGGGCATCAACACCGGCGGCCTGACTCCGCCGCTGACCTGGAAGGCGTCGACGGCCCTGCCGATCAAGGGCCTCAACCGCATCCACAACACCACCGCCACCGAACTGACCATCCGCGACGGGAAGATCGAGTGGGCGAAGTCCGGATCGACCTTCGTGGACGTCCGCAAGGTGCTGACGGCCGTCCCGGCCGGCTGACCGAAGGAGAACGTCCGTGCACGACACCGGGCAACCCCTGATCGAGGCCCGCGCCCTGGCCGTCGGCTACGGCGCCCAACCCGTCGTCCACGACCTCGACCTCGAGGTCCGGCCCGGAGAGGTCGTCGCCCTCCTCGGGGCCAACGGCGCGGGCAAGACCACCACCCTCCGGGCGCTGTCGGGCGACCTGACCCCGATGGACGGCGAGGTGCGCTGGCTGGGCGAGGCCGCCCGCGCACCGCTGCACCGCCGCGCCCGCCAGGGCCTGGCGTACGTCGGTGAGCGGACGGTGTTCACCCGCCTGCACACCGAGGACAACCTGCGCGTCGGCCGGGTGGCGACCGAGCAGGCCCTGCACCTCTTCCCGGAACTGGAGAAGCGCCTGAAGACCGGCGCGGGCATGCTCTCGGGCGGCGAGCAGCAGATGCTGTCACTGGCACGCGCGTTGTGCCGTGCCCCCAAGCTGCTCCTCGCGGACGAACTGTCCCTCGGTCTCGCCCCGCTGGTGGTCGACCGCCTGCTGCGCGCGGTACGCGAAGCGGCCGACCGCGGCCTGGGCGCGCTGCTGGTGGAACAGCACGTGCGCAAGGTGCTCGACATCGCGGACCGCGTGTACGTGCTGCAACGCGGCCGCATCACCATGGCCGGCACCCCGAAGGATCTGCGCGGAAACCTGGACGCGATCGAGTCGTCGTACCTCGCCGCAAAGGCAACTGCGGAAAAGACAACTTATGCAACTGATTGAGGTGGGTGCTGTGGCAAGCGCACGTGAGCAGATCCGATCCCTGGTCCTGTCCGGCGACACGTTCGACCAACCCGCCGAAGACATGGTGGAGCTGCAGCTCGACGCAGCACGGGAAACCTTCGCCGCCCACCGTGAGCGCATCCCGCTGCTGCGCACCCGCGCGGAGGAGACCGGCATCCGCGAGGTCACGGGCCTCGGTGACCTGGTCCCCCTCCTCTTCTCGCACACCAGCTACAAGTCGTACCCCGTCTCCCTCATCACCGCCGGCCGCTGGGACCGGCTCCTGCGCTGGTACACGACCGTCTCGGCGGTCGAACCGGGAGACGTCGACGTCGACGGCGTACGTGACATCGACGAGTGGACCGAACGCATCACGGCCGCCGGCCACCGCCCGTACATCACCAGCGGCACTTCCGGAAAGGTCTCCTTCCTCAACTGCGATGCGAACGACCTGAGTTTCCTGCACGACGTCCTGGAACACCTCACCTGCTGGCCCGATCCCCTCCCGCCGAAACCCACCCGACGCGGCTACCTCCTCGCCCCGGCGAGCGGCCCGATGCGATCCATCGACGGCTTCCGATGGCACGCCGAGGTCTTCGCCCGCCCCGGAGAGACACAACTGCTGACCGAGGACCCGCTGCGGGTGTCCGAGCTGATGAGCAGCGCCCTGCTGCGCCGCCGGATGGCCGAGGGCACCGCGACCCCGCAGGAGATCAGCTCCTTCGAGAGCACGTCCGAGGCCCGCGAGAAGGACCTCGACTCGGCCGTGACCCGGATCGTCGACGACATCGCCGCACACCGCGACGAACCGCTGCTGATCGCCGGCATGAACAACCAGCAGTTCGCTCTGATCCAGGCACTGCGCGCCCGCGGCGTCCCCGACGGCAGCCTGCATCCGGACACACTGGTGCTCAGCGGCGGCGGCAACAAGGGCCGCGCGCTGCCCGGCGACTACCAGCAACAGTTCGCCGCCTTCTACGACGGTGTAAGGCGAGTGCGCAGCTACGGCATGACGGAGTTGCAGGGCTCCTGCCTCGCCTGCGAAAAGGGCAATTACCACGTGCCGCCGTGGGTGATCCCGCTGGTCCTCGACCAGGAGGGCGAGACGCTGCTCAACCCCGAACACGGCGTTGTCGAGGGCCGGTTCGCCTTCCTGGACATCTCCCTGGAAGGCCGCTGGGGCGGACTGATCAGCGGCGACCGGGTCTTCGTCGACTTCTCGCCGTGCGACTGCGGCAGATCGGGACCGGCCGTCCTGCCGGACATCCAGCGCTACGGCGACCTCGGCGGCGACGACAAGATCACCTGCGCCGCGACACTCGACTCCTATGTGCGGGGGATGATCCACGGATGAGCGGTACGACCCTCGACAGCACCGCGGCAGGCCCGGTGGCCGTCGTCCACATGATCCGCGGCGAGGCCGACGAGGGCCCCCGCGTCGGCCACGGCCGCCCCGGCGCCGCCTTCACCGCACCGGCCCTCGACCTGGACCGCCTCGTGTGGCCCCGCACCGAACCAGGGCCCGCCTTCCACGTACCCACAGCGGAGGTCGTGGACCTTCTGGTGGAGACGGGCGAGGCACTGAAGGCGGACCGGGACGGCCTTCTCGCCGAGGCCCTGGACCGCGTGGTCCGCGTCAGCCCGCTCCCCGCCGAGGTGCTCGAACGCGCCTACGCCGTGCTGTGGCGCAGCTTTCAACGCCCCGGCCTGTACGCCCAGATCGACCACGAACTCGGCGGAGCGGACGTGCTCGACGGCTGGCGCGAGGTGCGGTTGCCCGAGAACCGGATCGCGGCCACGCGCGCCTTCCCGCCACGTCTGGTGCACATCATCGCCGGCAACGCACCCGGTGTCGCCGCGATGTCCGTCGTGCGCGGCGCCCTGACCAAGGGCGTCCACCTCCTCAAGCTGCCCTCGAACGACCTGTTCACCGCGACCGCGATCCTGCGCACCATGGCCGCGGTGGCTCCCGGCCACCCCGTGGTGCGCTCGTTCTCCGCCGTGTACTGGCGCGGCGGCGACGAGGCGGTGGAGAGCGTGCTGTTCCGCCCCCAGTTCTTCGACAAGCTGGTCGCCTGGGGCGGGGAAGCCACCATCCGCGGCGCGTTGAAGTACGTCGGCCCGGGATTCGAGCTCGTGTCCTTCGACCCCAAGACGTCCATCTCACTGGTCGGCCGCGAGGCCTTCGCGTCCCCGGAGGCCCTGGCCCGGGCTGCCGAGGCGGGCGCCGCCGACGCCTCGTTCTTCAACCAGCAGGCCTGCGTGGCCAGTCGCTTCCAGTTCGTCGAGGGCTCGCGGGAGGATGTCGACCGCTATGCGGCTCTGCTGTGCGAACACCTGGGCGTGGCAAGGGAGTTCAGTTCGGCGGGTGGCCCGCGGGTGGCCTCGGAACTCCGCGAGGAGATCGACGTACTGCGCTCCCTCGCGCCCGACTACCGGGTGTGGGGCGGGTACGACGGCCGGGGTTTGGTCATCCGCTCCCCGGAGCCGGTGGACTTCCACCCCGACGGAAAGATCGTCAACGTCGTCCCGGTCGCCGCGCTGACCGACGCCGTCGCACACGCCGGTGTCGCCACGCAGACGGTGGGTGTGTACCCCGACCCGCGCAAGGCGGAACTGCGCGACGCTCTCGCCTGCGCCGGGGTCCAGCGCGTGGTGTCCCTCGGCAGGGCGGGAGGCATGCCGCCGGGCCTCTCCCACGACGGCTTCTATCCCCTGCAGAGGCTCATGCGGTGGGTGAACGACGAGTGACCCTCCAGCAGCTGCTCCCGGCGCTGGATCCTCCGGGTGCGTTCCCTCGGTGCGGTAGCGGGTGAGAACATGAGCGGCGCACGGGGGTGGCCGTCTCGGACGTGGTCCGGCCGACGGACGTCACACTCAGGCGGAGGGCAGTTGGGTCGGTGAGGTGACCAGGACTCAGTCTCCGGAACACTTGACGAAGACCCGGATGTACCCCCGGGCCAGGTCGGCGGGCTTCAAGCACCGCCGTTGATCTTGGTGTCGGAGGTGTCATTTGCTGGACAGGTATTTCTCGGCTCCTGCAATCTGAGGATTCCGACGACGGCGAACGTTCGCAGGGCTCCGTCAAGTTCCGTGCTTGCGTGGAGGGTTGACGATCAGGCCGGTAGGGGCGGATGGCAGAGCAGGCACGGGGGTTCGTGATCATTGTGGTGTCGAAGCCAGATGATCACGAGGACGTCCGGTGCCTGCTGTTGCAGCTTCCTCTATCCCTGCCGGGCTGGAGAAGCTGGGGCCGTGGCTCCCGTCCTGAGGGCGTCGATGACCAGTTCGGTGCGCATATGGGTCGGTGATCTACCAGCCCACCAGTCGCTTGGAGTGCAGGTCCAGCAGCGTCGCCGGACAAGGGAACTGACCGTCGCCGACGGGGAGATACGGGATGTCCCCCACGTACTTCCCGCACCGGCGCATCACCCACACCACTACCTGCGGTTCACAGCACCAACGCCAACTCGCGCCGTTCTCAACCAGGTTGACAAAAACCGAGTGGCATGGTTGCGCGAAGTTGCGGAACCGGCCATATGGCTCATCCTGGAAATAAGTCATTGCACCGGTTCACTTTTACGGCCGATCCGGTCGCCGACGTACCGGACGACCATTTCGACGCCAAGACCAAAATCATCCGTTTGGCGCTCGTCGGAGCGGCGCATCCCGACAATGTGGTCTCCTGCGAGATACGCCACGACGGCGAATATCAACAGCGGCGGCCCGACAAGAGCGTGACGACCCAGTGGTTGCTGCCCAAGGTCAGCACCCGCGACGCTAAGACGACGCCGCTGCTGCCGCCCGAGGAAGGATTCGGCGATGACCCACCCCTTACCGCCCCCCCCACATCGCTGGCCTTCTGGGGACGAGGCGTCGGCGGAAGCTGGCAGGTGACAATCCCGCAACAGCAGTTCGACACAGGACTGAACCTGAACGGACTCACCCGGATCCAAGTGTGGATCGGATACCAGTTTCTCCACGGTTGACCGACCGCGGCACGATCGGCGAGATGACCGGTGGGCGACTGCCTGGAGGTCTCGACGGCGATCGATGGGCCGGACGCTACGCGCCAACAAGGGCATGGGTTTCTACCAGCTGAGAAACGCGAGATTGGAGATGCGCAATGACAGAGATCGACGCGGCTGTAGTGGACTCGAACGCGTCCAGCGCTACGATCCTGGCAACGATATTCAACAAATCAAGTCGTACTATCGCCACGGGCGGCACAGTACGACTTACGGCAGCTCCCTTTGGGACCGGAAATTTCGCTGAGGGGACTTTCGGCTCGATCGCGCCAGGGGGACAAGAGACGCAGCTTATCAATTGGGATTTGGAGCAAGACGATGAGGGACATACCCCATTTCCGACGCGCGCCCGCTATTTCCTTTCAGCGGAAGGGGGCGGAGCCTGCTCAGGCGGAACCGGTGAAAATCCAGAAGGAATCGCAGGAGTCCGATTCTCCATATTTGACTCTGACTGGTCATAACTGCGCCGATCCTGGATGTCGGCACTCGCAGCACTATGATCATGGTTGGCGATAAGCACCTAATCCCCTGGCTTCCCGTACTGTGGAGTTCCCGAGACGGTGGGCCTGGGGTAAATGGCGGTCCCGTCCGGAGTTAGCGAGGAGATCATGTCTACTTCGTCATTTCAAATGTCGAGCTTCACTCCTGTTGACGGTAAGATTGTCAATCAAAGCTCGATCTCTGTATCGTTCTCATTCTCTAGCGCATACGTAACACATATCAGCGTCGAAATATGGTCTGAGGATGACCAGGGCGCAACCTACGCTGATAGGCAAGAAACGGATACGAACGGTACCGATGATGTGGGCTTGTCGTTTGCCGTGCCCGCCGCCGTTGATCTGCACTACAAGATTACGATCAGTGGCGACCCCGGCTCCAATAATATTGTCTACGTCCGCATCGAATGGTAACTCGTTAGCATTCCGTGTGCCATCCCAGCCCCGCCAGGGCTGATCAAGTTCCGTGAGTGTCTGGGTTGTTGGTGATGCCCAGGATGGCGAGTGCTCGTTCGGGTTCGTGGCGAATGGCGCGGGTGGTCTTGGCGATGTTGTCGGCTCCGAGGATGGGCGTGGGGGAAAGCGATGCCGCCGAGGTTGTCGGCGATAGCGCAGGTTTTGATCGAGCGGGACTCGCGGCGGCCGTGGGCGGTGGCGGAGGCGGTGTGCTGGACCTTGATCGAGGTCCAGGGCAGGGCGGCGAGTTGGGCGTAGGCGGTGGGCTGGTTGGTCTTGATGACGGCGATGCAGTGGGCCTTCTTCGTCTCGACCAGCCAGGTGATGTCGGCCTTCACCTAGTGGAGGGCATCGAAGGTGACGACGGTGTCGGCGAGGTCGAGCGGTGCCGGCAGGGGTTTGAAGTGGCGCACTTCGTTGGTCTTCGCACCGACTTCGACCTGGGCAATCGTGGCGACGCGGTCGTGGGTGACCGCCGAGAGCAGGTGGCGCCGCGGCGCGGCCAGGCGGGCTGAGCCCGTGAGGGCCTTGCCGTCCACGGCGATGATCTGCCGCGATCGGGTCTCGGGCATGTCCGCGGACGCGGTGAGGCGGTGCCGGTCGGCCAGGCAGGCGCCCACAGCCTGGTCCAGGGCATCGCCGTCAAGTGCCTGAAGGACGCGTCCGAGAGTGACCGGCTTGGGGCTGCGCCGCCAGCCGAGCAGGTGACGGCGTACCCCGAGGGATGCCATGAGCGGGAAGGTTCGGGAGTGCCCCGGGGCATCCACGACCAGCCGGCCGCCGGGAGGCGGTGTCCCACGGTCACGTCGCACCCGGCAGGTCGATCGATCCCACCACCACTGCCGGTCGTGCGGCGAGGCGCAGAGGACGACCCGGGGTCGATTCAGCGCCACAGCAGCGCTGCGGGAGGGATGACCTCGCCGGTCGCGCGTCCGTACCCGTCGGGTATGCAGCCCCCCGGCTGGTCGGCCAGTCGGGCGCCAAGCGGGTGCTGCCCGCCGGATGGCGGAGCGCGCCGCCGCGGATCCTAGCCCGTCCACGGGGCCGGCCCGGCCCGGTGGACGGCCCACTTCACCGGCGATGACCAGCCCGCCCGCACTCACCGATGACCGGGCCGCGCTCCTACCTACAGGTAGGGATGTTTGCCTCTGGTGCGGGTCCGCGGTTCCTGAGCAGACTCAAGGCCACGGTGGATCACAGGGGGGACACCACCGGAGGTACCTCGTCCGGAGGGTGGTGTCATGTCGGACACCGACCGTCCGTGACGCTCCTACGCCCCCGCAGAGGGGCTGCCACAGAGGAGTTGTCTGCATGACCCCAGAAAGTGCATCGACCTCCGAGCCGGCCAATGGCCGTCGCCACAAACGCCGTTCACGCTGGCTCAGCGGAAAATTCCTGGCGTTCTTCCTGGCGCTGGCGACGATTCTCGGCGGAGTCGCCCTGCTTGCCCCTCAGTCGCAGGACAGAGCAAGCGCCGCCACGGACAAGGGCGACAGCTTCACCTTCCCCTCGGACCTTGAGAAGATGGTCGCGTTCTGGGACACCAAGGCGTGGCCCACGAACAAGGCCACCTCCTCGGAACAGGACCAGAACGGCAACGTCGGGTTCATCTACCGCGGCGGCAACTACGGGGACCGCGACGGCCAGCTCACGGCGTTCATCCAGGCCAACTTCCCCAGCGCGATGTCGCCGACCTTCAACGAGTACGACGTCGATTTCCGCGCGACCCGGAGAACGCCGCGCAACGCCCGCCGTGTGGTCAGGGACTCGACCAACGGCTTCATCTTCTTCACCGACGACCACTACGCGAACTTCCACCTCTACGCCTACCAGAACCTCCCCGACGTGGACGACGCCCAGCCGTCCGTTCCGGACAACACCTTCACCGTCGACAACTCCCTCGCCCCGGTCGCGGAAGAGACCGCCGGCGATCCGCCCGCGGGCGGCGACCACGGCGGAACACCGGACCCGACCGTCTTCCCGCCCATAGAGGATCCGGACTTCGAGACCAACAACAACGAGGCGTTGGGCCAGGCCGACGAAACCGGCGACTCGATCTTCACCCAGCTCGGGGCCTTCCTGCTCGGAGCGCTGACTCTGATCGCCGCGCTCAAGAGCTGATCACAGGACCAGCCTCGCATCACAAGGGTCATGTCGGGCCGAGCACCCGACGAAACAGGCACCCCGCGGTGTCCCTTGCCGCGGGGTGGGCCAGACACACGTGACCCACCCGCCGACTTGGCACCCCCCGCCACCCTCACCGAGAATCGCGCCATGAACTGGGCAGATCTGACCTCGCACGACCTCCCTGGGGAGGGCGTCGCAGCGGTGGTCCGCGGCAACCGCTGCCGCACCAAAGCCGGGCTGTTCACCGAGTGGGCCAGAGCCTTGGAGTTCCCCGCCCACTTCGGCCGCAACTGGGACGCCTTCCACGACTGCGTCTCCGAAAGGGCGCTGTGGCATTCCGACCCCGATGGGCCACCACCCGCCCTTCCCTACACGATCCTGGTCGAAGAGGCCGCGCAACTGCTCGTCGACGCGTCTCCCCGGGAACTGAAGATGTTGCTCCAGGTCCTCTCCGATGCCGCTACGGTCCAGAGCGACGACGAGGACGCCGACGTGTATCCGGACGGGTTCCGGCTCCGTCTGCTGCTCCATGACGCTCCGGCCGCCCTGCTGGATCTCGCGCCTCGCATGCGCACCGCTGCCCCCGGTGCGGTGCCCCCGCAGTCCGGCCACCCTTCACAATGAGAGGTGGACAGGCTTCGTTTCCATACACGGGTGACTACTGGTGACGGCGAGAAAACGACAGGACGGGCCGCGTGAGATCGCGGACGTCGGCTTTGCTCCGCCGGTCGGCATTCCGACCGGCGTCGAGGTCATGTCTCTGGCCGAACTGCGGGAGCGGGCCGCCGTCCGCATGGTCAGGGTGGGACTGCGGACACCTCAGCGGCCGACGTTCCACCACCTGATCACTCTCTCCAGCGGCTCCTTGTGGCACACGGTGGACTTCACCGGCTACGCCCTCAAACCGGGGTCGTGGCTGTGGGTCCGGCCCGGCCAGGTGCAGCAGTGGGGCGAGCTGCACGAGGCCGAGGGCACGCTTGTCCTCTTCGAGCGCGAATTCCTTGATCCCGGCACCGTGGCCGCAGGGCGTGTGGACGATCAGCACGCACCCGTGCTGCAGGTTCCCGACCCCGAGGACGCCCACGCGCTGAACGTGGCGGTGGATCATCTGGCACTCGAGTTCCAGGCGCTGCGCGGCATTCCGCTGGAAGCCCACGTGGCGGTGCTGCGCCACCTGCTGGCGGTCCTGGTGCTGCGCCTTTCGCAGCGCACCGCGGCGGTCGGCAGCCCGGCCCCGGAGCCGGGGGAGACCTTCGTCCACTTCCGTGACGCGGTCGAACGCGACTTCACCCGCACACGCCGCCTGGAGGACTACGCTCAGGCGCTGGGCTACTCGCCCCGTACTCTCTCCCGGGCCGCGCTGGCCGGCGCCGGGGTGGGAGCGAAGGAGTTCATCGACCGACGGGTGATCCTGGAGGCCAAGCGCCTGCTGGCGCACGGCGACCTGCCGGCGTCCCGGATCGCGGCGCAGCTGGGCTTCACCAGCGCCACCAACTTCAGCAAGTACTTCCAGCAGCGCACCGGTCAGTCTCCGATCGCCTTCCGTGCCACCGTGCGGGGCCGCTCCGCGGAGAGCGGCGGGAGCGATGTGCCCGGTACCGGGTGACCAGGGCGGAGAGGGCCGCCCCTGCGAGCGGTGCCGTCAGATAGATCCACAGATGTGACCAGTAGACGGGCTGGTGGGTCCAGAGAGCGGGTCCGAACTGCCGGGCTGGGTTGGCGGACCCGCCGGTGAGGGTGCCGAGGGTGACGATGACCACGGCGGTGGCGAGAGGCAGGGCGAGCGGGATCCAGCGCGTCCACGCGGGGCGGGACATCAGCAGCAGGGCGATGGCGAGGATCGCTGCGGTGGCCGCTGCTTCGGCGGTGAACAAGGCTGCGGCCGACAAGGCGGGGGCGGGCCGGACCGCGGCGTAGTCCATACGATCGCCGACGACCGGGCCCCATACGAGGCGGGCCAGGCCGGTGCCGGCCAGGGAACCTGCGAGCTGGGCGGCGACGTACGGAAGCACCCGGCGGCCGGGGACGACACCGGCCACCCACAGGGCAAGGGTGACGGCCGGGTTGAGGTGGCCCCCGGAATAACGGCCCCACGGGGAGGACAGCGCCCACGCGAGCGCCGTCCCGATGATCACGGCCACGACGGTGAGCTGGAGGTGGGGCTCTGGCAGGGTCTGGCTGAGCGGGGAGGCCATCACCCATCGGACGGCGGTGACCAGGACGAACAGCACGCCGCCGGTGAGTGCGAACTCCGCGGCGGCCGCGGCCCGGGCGGTCGTGCCGCCCTGGGCCGCGGGCCTCTCCGCGTTCCCGGCTCCGCGGGCGTCGTCGCCGGATGCCGTCCCGGTGGCCCGCCGCGCGGACACACGGGTGGAGGTGACCATCGGTCAGCCCCAGGTCATCTCGCCGGTGGCGACCTTGGTACCAAGATCCAGGGCCACCAGCAGGCCCAGGTCCGGGTGACGCTCGAGGAGCGCGGCCTTCAGCGCCTCGGCGTCGTTGCCGCTCGCGGCCAGTTCCTTCTCGAACTCGGCGAGGTAGGCGCGAGTGCAGGCGATCACCGAGTCGTCGGTGGCGGAGTCGGCGGACCGGTGGCCGGCCACCACGAAGCGCGGGGCGAGCCCTTCCATCTCCTCCAGCGTCTCGGCCCAGGCGGCCCGCTCACGCGTGGTGGGGGTATCGGCGGTCCACACGTGCAGGCCGGCGAAGAGCAGCACCCCGCCCACCACCGCGCGGTCCTCGGGCTGCCACAGGTACTCGGTGCGCCACACCAGGTCCGGGTGGCCGCCGCGGAGCTCGAAGTCATGGCCCTCGATGCTGACGCGGTCCCCGTCCAGCACCTCGGGGATGATCACTTCGGTGGGCAGGTTCCGGCCCAGGTGTGCCCAGGTCTTGAGCTTCTTTTCCCAGCTGGCCTTGATCCGCTGAACGGTGGTGGCGGTGGCGACGATCCGGGCGTCGGGGAACGCCTGGCGGATCACTTCGAGGCCGAAGTAGTAGTCGGGGTCGGAGGTGGTGACCACAACGGTGGTCAGCTCCTTGCCGCTGTCGATGATGTCCGCCAGCACCCGGTGCTGCTCGGCCAGGGTGAACTGGCCGTCGACCAGCAGGGCTTCGCGCTCGCCGGTGATCAGGACGGACGACTTGTGCAGGCCGGTGTCGCCGGCGGTGTGGACGGTGTAGGTCAGGGTGGTCGACATGGTGGTATGGCCTTTCAGGGCGTTGCGGGGGCTTTCAAGGTGTTGCAGGGGGATGGGGTGGATTCAGGCGCCCGTGGCGGCGGCCAGGTGCTGGTCCAGGGCGCGGGTGAGGGCGTCCGCCGAGGAGACGGGGCCGCCCAGACGGTCGGTGCCGTGTGCGGTGTGCAGCAGCAGCGTCGGGTAGCCGTCGACGCCCAGGCGGCGCACCTTGAGGACATCGGCCGCCGCCTCGGCACGGGCGGGGGGCGAGTCATACGCCGCCGCCACCGCGTCGGCGTCCAGACCCAGCTCGACGGCAAGGTCCCGGTAGACCTCGACGTCGGAGAGGCTGCGGCCGTCGACGTACCAGGCACGCTGCATCGCGGCAGCGGCATCCAGGGCGTTCGCGCCCGGCTGGCTCCGCAGCGCGACCAGCCCCGTGGCGGCATCGGCGGAGTCCATCACGACAGTGCCGTCCGCGAGCGCGGCACGGTAGCCGTCGCCGAACGAGACGCCGGTCAACTCGGCGATGCGGTCATTGGCGCCCGGGATGTGCGGGTAGGCCGACACCGGCAGCGCGCGCGAACCGGTGAACAGGCCGCCGGACAGCACCCGCAGCTCGATCCGGTCCGCGTTGACGGCGGCGAACTCGTGCAGGGCCGGGCCGAAGCCGTAGCACCAGCCGCAGTAGGCATCGAAGGCGTAGGTCAGTGGTATGCGCTCCACGGAGTCCATCGCGTGTCGTCCTTTCCGGATTCCGTCACCCGGCTCCCTGTCTTGGCCGGGCTGACAGGCTCAAAGCTATGGTCAGAATGTGGGTCTCCTTGAGTACAAGGACGACATGACATGGTGAAAAACTGACAGCTTCGTGAGTCTTCGCGGTCGTGGGCCTGTGGCTTCCGCAGGCTTTCGGTGAAGGTCAAGACCCTGGCGCTGACGAAGTCATACGTATAACCTCCCTTCAGGTTCAACCATGAGGAGGGCGTCATGCCGCCATCGCCGAACAAGCTGACCGATCTGGACCGAACTCACCTGCTCTCGGCCATCGCGCTCGCGGCCCGGGCACGCGGGAACGGGAACCATCCGTTCGGCGCGCTGCTGACAGACTCGACAGGAAACGTCCTGCTCACGGCCGAGAACACGGTGTTGACGGAACGGGACCTCACCGGACATGCGGAGACCAACCTGGTGCGGTTGGCCTCGCGGACGCTGGAACCGAGTCAGCTCGTCGATGCCACTCTGTACACCAGTACCGAACCGTGTGCGATGTGCTCCGGCGCCGTCTACTGGAGCGGTGTCCGCCGAGTCGTGTACGCGCTCGCGGCCGCCGAGCTGAACGTTCTCGCGGGGGCGGACCCCAGCGAACCACTGCTCGACTTGCCGTGTCGCCGGGTCTTCGAGGCAGGGGGGAGCACGGTGGAGGTGTCCGGGCCGTACCTGTACGAGGACGCGGCGGCCGTGCACGCCGGATACTGGGGACAGGAGTTCGGTTCACCCGGCACGACATGAGATCCGGGTTCGCCGACGGCGCGCCGGGGGAGCGCACTGTGGCGCGGGCCCTCGATCAGTAGGGCGCCGGGGCATTCCTCAAACCGCGAGTCATCGTGACTGGGCCCGGATCCCGCCTCAGCCTTCGGCGAGCCGGTACTCGGTGAGTCGCGCCGTCACCGCGAAAAACGGTGCGCAGATAGATCGTCAAGGGGTCGGTGTGGTTCTCGGGGGCCACTTCGAGCCCGACCGCTGTCAGGCCGTCCGCGGCGCACGCGTGCGAAGTACGAAGCAAGAGCGTTGCCGCGAGCCCACGTCCTCGGTGTGTGCGACGGGTGCCCAGGCGCGCGATCCTCCACCCTGCGCGGGCCATTCCTCTGTTGAGGTGGGTCGCCAGGTGCCGGGCGGGTGTGTCGTCGTCATTGAGGTCACGAAGTTCGATCATCACCGGCCGAGACTGGAGCAATCCCGATGCCAGGGCTGACGGACAGCGCAGCAGGGCGGGTGGGCTTGCCCACACCCGCCGTCCCGGCGCCGCATGCCCGTGACGCCCTCACTGCCTCACACTCGGAGAATGCCCCGGCCGCGGCGTCGAAGGCGTCGGCCGCGACACGGTCGAGGGCGCCGGCGTCGTCGTGAAGCGCCCAGTACTCGATGGCGGTGGCGGAGGTGTTGACCAGCAGCCCCGCGAGGAGGCGGGGACGCAGCGCGTTCTCGTCGGCTCCGGTGCGGGCGGCGATGACAGGGGTGAGTTGGTCCTGAGCCCGGCGGTTGGTGGCCAGAAGGCATGCCGTGAGCGCCGGTTCGGCCAGCATGACGCGGATCAGCCGGCGGCGTGAGGCGTCGTCCATGGCGGTGCAGGCGTGCAACAGCGCGTCGCGTGCGACTTCGGGGAAGGGCTGTCCTGCCGGCCGACTCGTCAGGGCATGTTCCAACGCGCTGACGCAGTCGGTCAGCAGGGGGCTGAGCGCGGTCTCCTTGGAGTCGCAGTAGCGGTAGAAGGTGCGCAGGGACAGGCCGGCCGCGTCGGCGATCTCCTCGACGGTGGTCGCCTGGAACCCGTGGCTCTCGAAGAGGGCGGCCGCACACTGCGCGATCTCCCGCTGGGTGGCGTCCCTACGCCGCTCGCGCAGCGGCAGCAGCCGTTCCTGCTGTCGGGCGGTGTCCATGGGCTCACCCACATCGGCGGTGGCCTGTCCCGTCTGCGCACCGGTGTCGGGACCAGGCACCTGGCCGAGATCCTGGCCGCCACGGAAGGAGACGCACGGTGAGCGGCGCCGACAACGTCGTGTGGCTGGGCACCCCGGCCTTCCCCGAGGCGGCGCGCACCGCGCTCGCCGACACCCGGTTGCGGGCGAACCTGCGCCGGGCGACCGGCACCATCCGCGACAAGCGGCTGGCGGTCGCCGCTGAGCTGGACGACTGGGAGGAACTGCGCGAGAGAGCCGCCGTGATCAAGCGCCACACCCTACGGCACCTCGACCGCCATCTCCTGCGGCTGGAGAAGGCGGTGACCGCCGCCGGGGGAACAGTCCACTGGGCTGCGGACGCCGCCGAGGCCAACCGCATCGTCACCGACCTGGTGCGGGCGACCGGTGAGCGCGAGGTCGTCAAGGTCAAGTCGATGGCCACGCAGGAGATCGGCCTCAACGAGGCGCTCGCCGAGGCGGGCATCCGAGCGTATGAGACCGATCTCGCCGAGCTCATCGTGCAGTTGGACGGCGACCGCCCGTCCCATATCCTCGTGTCGGCCATCCACCGGGGCCGCTCCGAGATCACGGAGATTTTCCGGCGGGAGAGGGGGGAGTGGGGCAGACCCGCCCCCGACACGCTCACCGACGATCCGAGCGACCTCGCCGAAGCGGCCCGGCTTCATCTGCGGGAGAAGTTCCTGCGGGCCAAGGTGGCCGTCTCCGGCGCCAACTTCGCCGCCGCCGACACCGGCACGATCGCGGTCGTGGAGTCGGAGGGCAACGGGCGGATGTGCCTGACCCTGCCGGAAACCCTGATCACCGTCATGGGCATCGAGAAGGTGCTTCCGTCCTTCGCCGACCTGGACGTCTTCCTCCAGCTGTTGCCCCGCTCGTCGACCGGCGAGCGCATGAACCCGTACAACACCTCCCTGTGGACCGGCGTCACCGAGGGCGACGGCCCCCGGGAGTTCCACCTGGTGCTGCTCGACAACGGTCGCACCGCCACCCTCGCCGACGAGGTGGGCCGCCAGGCGCTGTCCTGCATCCGCTGCTCGGCCTGCCTGAACGTCTGCCCGGTGTACGAGCGCACCGGCGGCCACGCCTACGGCTCCGTGTACCCCGGCCCGATCGGCGCCGTCCTGACCCCGCAGCTCGTCGGAGTCGAGAACGCCGCCTCGCTGCCCTTCGCCTCGACCCTGTGCGGCGCCTGCTACGACGCATGCCCCATAAAGATCAACATCCCCGAGGTGCTGGTCCATCTGCGCGCCGAAGCAGTGGAGGCGAAGCGTGCGGCCCGGCTGCTGCCCACCCCCGAGGCGCTGGCGATGAAGGCCGCGGGAGCCGTGCTGTCCTCCCCGAAGCGTCTGGCAGCCGCCCAGCGGCTCGCAGCCCTCGGCGCCCGGCTGGTGGCCCGCGACGGCCGGATCGGCTTCCTGCCAGGTCCCCTTACACGCTGGTCCGCCACCCGTGACACGCCTACCGGCGCGGGAAACGCTGCGAGCCTGGTGGCGCCGTACGAGAACCGACACGAGACGACGGCCATACGACAAGAGAAAGAAGGAAACGGGATGAGCGGCCGTGAGAGTGTCCTGAGCGCGGTGCTGGAGGCACTGAGAGACGTGCCCGGCACCGAGAGCCCCCACGACGCGATCCCGCCGGCTCGTCGTGCCGACCACGTGGGGCCGGACATCGTCGGGCTGTTCGCCGAACGCGCCGCGGAGTACCGAGCCACGGTGGTCCGGGTACCGATGGGCGACACCGCGGCCGCCGTCCGGCGTGCGCTGGCACGCACGGGAGCGCGGTCCGTGGTCGTGCCGCCGCACCTGGACGAGGACCTGGTCCCCGAGGGGCCGTGGTCGCTGCTCAAGGACGTCCCACCGCTCACGCTGGGTGAACTCGACGCGGCGGACGCCGTGATCACCGTCGTCGCCTCTGCCATCGCCGTCACTGGGACCGTGATCCTCGACCACGGTCCTGGCCAGGGACGCAGGGTCCTGACGCTGCTGCCGGACCAGCACATCTGCGTGGTCCGGGCGAGCCAGATCGCTCCCGACGTGCCCGAGGCGCTGCGCCGCCTGGACCCCTGCCGGCCGCTGACGCTCGTGTCCGGGCCCTCGGCCACCAGTGACATCGAGCTGGACCGGGTGGAGGGCGTGCACGGGCCGCGCGTCCTGGACATCATCGTGATGGCCGACGTGTAGCGGCCCGGTGGAGAGGACGGCACGAAGCCCGGCGGGTGGCGGCGGTCGGCCGCCACCCGCCGGGCTTGTCTCAGGTCAGGCGGTCACACGCTGGAACTGCTGGTTGGTGCCGGTCCCGCAGGTCCACTGGATGAGCCGGGCGCCGTTGGCGGTGGACGCGTTCGCCACGTCCAGGCACTTGCCGCTGTGCCGGGCCACCAGCTGGTAGTAGCCGTTGCCCTGGTCCTGGAACTTCCACTGCTGGTTGGTGCCGGCGCCGCAGTGGTACTGGTTCACATAGGCGCCGTCCGCCGTGGAGGCGCCCGAGACGTCCAGGCACTTGCCGCTGTGCTGGGCGAGGACGCGCACGTACCCGTCTCCCGCGTCCTGCAGCCGCCACTGCTGGTTGAGGCCTCCGCTGCAGGTGTACTGGATGCCGATGGCGCTGTCGGCGGCCGAGTTGTCGGACACGTCGAGACACTTGCCGCTGTGCCGGGCGATCAGCCTGTAGTAGGGGCCGCCGCCCACCCCGGTGATCGTGCCGGCGTCGGTGTCGATGGCGACCTGCGGGTACCACGGCAGGTCCATGGTGGTCTTGGTGGGGAAGGTCAGGGGGAGCCAGACGTACTGCGAGTCGTTGACCGTGCCGCCCATGGAGTTCCCCCAGCGGTCGCCCATGTACAGGTACGAGGTGCCCTGAGAGCCCTGGACGGGCAGCACGAACGTGGTCTGGGAGCCGTAGGCGGTGTCGTCACCGACCTCGGTCATCGCGGTCCAGGGGCCCGTGACGCTCGTGGCGGTCGCGTACTTCTGCTGGTTGGGCTTCCAGCCGCTGTTGGCGGAGGTGAGCATGAAGTAGACGCCGTTCCGCTTGAACAGCGCGGGAGCCTCGCGGAACGTGCCCGGCCAGGGATTGGCGACCAGGCTGTCGTAGGAGGTGTAGTCGGCGCTCAGCTTGAAGATCTGCAGGTCGGCGTTGTTGTTGGCGGAGGTGATCTGGTAGGCGGTGCCGTCGTCGTCCTGAACAGCGTCATGTCGCGGGACGTGGTGCCGGTGGGCGGGCGGAAGCTGCCCTTGTAGGTGTAGTCGCCGTCGACGGTGTCGGACACGGCGACAGCGGCGCGGGACTGGGTGTAGTCGCTGCCGTTCTCCTTGTGCATCCACATCACGTACTTGCCGGTCGTGCTGTTGTAGATGACCTTCGGGCGCTCGATGTTGGCGACCGCCAGCTCGGGATCACTGCTCTGCGTCAGGACGTTGTTGCGGAACTCCCAGGTCTTCAGGTCGGTCGAGCGGTAGACCGAGACGGCTTTGAAGGTGTTGTCGGGATTGCGGTTCTCACCGAACCAGTAGTAGGAGGAGCCGACCTTGATCACTCCACCGCCGTGGGCGTGCACTACGGCGCCGGCGGTGTCGGTGAACTGGGTGGCGTTGGTCACGGTGACCGGAGCGGCCTGAGCGGGCGATCCGGTGACCAGCAAGGCGAACACGCTCATCGTGGCGGCCAGTACGAGCGTGAGGGTACGTCGGAGCATCGGGTTCCTCAACGACGGTCCTGAAGTGGATGTTTGATTGTGTGCGGTCCCGTTGAAGGACGGTAGAAGCGAGGCATGGCCGCGTCAAGAGCGAGAAGTCCGATGTTTGCCAATCGCTGGCTTCCTGGCTTCCTGGCTACTCGGGCGGACCTGTCGGTTCCGCTCAACCTTCGTCTAACCCCTGGACGAACGTTGACCTCTAGTCCTTAATACATTCAACGTCATCCAGTGCGGTGTGCATCTCCCGTGTGGTCCCCCGGTGTACCCGTCATTCATCGGATGACCTTCGATCATTTCGGGCCGATCGCTGAGCCGCAGCACGGCCGTACTGTCCTGTGGACAGTCAGGAGAGAACCCCCTTGTCAGAACCGCTCACTCGACGAAGAGTGCTGATGGGCATGGCGGCCATGACGGTCGCCGCCGTCGTCACGCCGACCCTCGCGGCGGGTACCGCCCAGGCCGCCACCTCCTCCTCCCAGCCCCTGCCCCTGGTCCCGCTGCGCATCCCCAAGTCCGACATGGGCCTCGAGCAGCAGCCCGACGCGAAGGTCCAGTGGCTGCAGGACGCCAAGCTGGGCATGTTCATCCACTGGGGTGTCTTCGCGGGTCCCGCCAAGGGCGAGTGGTACATGCACAACGCACCCGTCACCCCCGCGGACTACCAGAAGTACGTCACCGACGCGACCAGCCAGCAGTTCACCGCGGACGCCTACGACCCGACGGCGTGGGCGCAACTGGCCAAGGACTTCGGCGCCAAGTACACGGTGCTGACCACCCGTCACCACGACGGCTTCGCTCTGTGGCCGCTGAACCACCCCAACAGCTGGAACTCCGGCCAGGCGCCCCTGAGCCGCGACTTCGTCAAGGACTACGTCGCCGCCACCCGGGCGGCAGGGCTGAAGGTCGGTCTCTACTACTCGCCCATCGACTGGCGCTACCCCGGCTACTACGACGTCACCGGCACCAACTGCGCGACCAACCCGTGGGGTTACACCACCGACCCCGCGCACAAGGAGAATGCGCGGATCATGAAGACCGAGGTGTACGAGTCCATCAAGGAGCTCGTCACCCAGTACGGCGTCATCGACGACCTGTGGTGGGACGGCGGCTGGATCGCGGAGCAGGGCAGCGACGCCGACGCCGCCTTCTTCTGGGAGCCCGGCCAGCTGCGGGACACCGCCAACCAGTGGCCGGTGGACTCCACGTACGGCGAGACCGACAGCAGCGGCAAGCCGCTCGGGCTGATGGGCATGGTGCGCGCGCACCAGCCCGACATCGTCGCCACCTCACGCTCCGGCTGGATCGGCGACTACGCCAGCGAGGAGGGCCCCTCGGTGCCCAGCGGGGCCATCCGCACCGGCAAGGTCACCGAGAAGGTCTTCACCGTCGGCACCACCTGGGGCTACAACTCCGACGGCAAGGTCATGAGCTACAGCACCGCCATGAACCTTCTCGTCAACTGCTGGATCCGGAACATGACGGCCATGGTGAACATCGGCCCGGACCGGCACGGCGCCGTGCCTTCCGGGCAGGCGAGCCTGCTGCGCCAGATCGGCTCCTTCATGACCACCTACGGTCAGGCCGTCTACGCCACCCGCGGCGGCCCGTGGAACCCCGTGGACGGCAAGTACGGCTACACCTGCAAGGACAGCACCTTCTACGTCCACCTGCTGCCCGGTTACAGCGGCACCAGCTTCACCACCCAGCAGCTAGGGGACGCCCAGGTCACCCGCGTGTTCGACGTCGCGGCCGGCACCGACCTGCCGTACACGGCCAACGCGGACGGCACGGTGACGGTCACCGGGATCAACCGCACCCGCAACCCCGAGGACAGCGTCGTCGGCGTCACCCTGGACCGGACGGTGCAGCCGGCCGACGTCGCAGCGGGGCGCACTGTGACGGCGAGCAGCCAGGAGTCCTCCAAGGGCAACACCGCGGCGAAGGCGGTCGACGGCTCCACCGCGACGCGCTGGTGCGCCAACAACTCGAACACCGGGGCCTGGCTGACGGTGGACCTGGGGTCGGCCAAGGCGGTCACCGGCGCGCGAATCGCCTGGGAGTTCGACGCGACGAACTACAAGTACAAGATTGAGGGCTCCACGGACAACGCCACCTGGACCATGCTGGCCGATCGCACCGGCACCACCAGTACCAGCCAGGTACAGGCCGCCCTGTTCAGCGCCCAGATCCGCTACGTACGGGTGACGGTGACCGGACTGCCCACCGGTATCTGGGCCTCCATCCGCAACCTGGAGATCTACGACCGCCCCTTCTCCGCCGACCTCGGCACCTACCGGCTGGTGAACCACAAGAGCGGCAAGGTCCTGGACGTCAGCGGAGGCTCCACCGCCGACGGCGGGTCCCTCATCCAGTGGCCGCAGAGCACCGGCGCCAACCAGCAGTGGAAGCTGCTGCCGAACACCGACGGCTCGTACCGCCTGGCCAACGTCAAGAGCGGCAAGGTCATGGACAGCCCGGGCGGCTCCGCCCAAGGCGCCGCCCTCGACCAGTGGACCGACACCGGCAGCAGCAACCAGTGGTGGCAACTCGTACCCGCCTCCACCGGCTACTACCGGATCGTCAACGTCGGCAACGGCTGGTGCGCCGACGTCAAGGACGCCTCCCCCGCGGACGGCGCCTCGATCGTCCAGTCGCCCAACACGGGCGGCACCAGCCAGGAATGGCAGCTCGTCGCCTTGTAGAAGGCGATGCACGCGAGGGCCGGTGCCGCACCGCACCGGCCCTCGGCCTCCCATGCCTCCGGCCGCCGCGCGGCCTTCCCCTCGACCGGAATGGAGCGTGCGCCATGGGCCACCTCGACTTCCCGATGGACCGCAGACGATTTCTGGCCGCCGCCGCTGTGACGACCGGCGCGGCGGTATTTCCCGGAGTGCTGGCCGGCCGGGCGTCCGCCGCCGTGCCGCCTCAGGTCACCCTCCCCGACCGCGGCATGTACGACACCACGGCCGCGTCCGCGTGGACCGACGGATTCGTCACCGGCAACGGCGAGTACGGCGCCATCCTGTACGGAGCGCCCACGCTCGAGAAGGTCATCGTCAACCACCACCGGTTCGTGCTGCCCAACGGCACCCGCGACCTGCAGCCACCGGTGATCTCCGGCCAGCTGGAGTCCGCCCGGGACAAGGCGCTGGCGGGGGACTACGCCGGGGCGCAGACGGCCTTCGCGAACGGGTGGAGTCTGCGATGGACGCAGACGTATCACCCGGGCTACGAACTGCAACTGAACACGCCCGGCATGACCACGGTCAACGACTACGCCCGTGTCACCGACTTCCGCAGCGGAGAGGTCACCCACAGCTGGACCGACGGCTCCGGCACCTGGAAGCGACACGCGTTCGCCTCCCGCGCGGACGATGTGATCGTCCACGAACTCCTGCCCGCCGCCGGACGGACCGTCGACACCACCCTGAGTGTCAACACCGCGCTCGACGGAACGCCGTCGACCGTCGCCTTTGCCACGACGGCCACCCTCAGTAACGGCGATGGCTACCTCAACCTGCGCGGCGCCTACCCGTCGGGCCAGGGCGCCTACGGCTACGAGGGCGTCACCCGCGTCGTCGTCACGGGCACCGGCGCCTCCGTCACCGCCAGCGGGTCCACCCTGGTCGTCGCCAAGGCGACCAAGGTGCTGCTGCTGACCAAACTGGGCCGCTACGACACCTCCACCGGCTGGGACGCCAAGCCCCTGCAGACCGCGCTGGCCGCGCTCGGCGCCGACTACGCCACCCTGCTCTCCCGCCACAGCACCCTGCACGCGGCCATGTACGATCGCTCCAGCCTGGACCTCGCGGTGTCCGCAGCCGACCGGCAGCTCTCCACCACCGAGCTGATCACCCGCCAGAACAGCAACACCTCCGTCATCGACCTCGCCCTGCTGGAGCGGCTCTACGACTCCGGCCGTTACTTCTTCGTGAGCGCCAGCGGCATCCTGCCGCCCCGTCTCAGCGGCATCTGGACCGGCACCTGGAACGGCTCCTGGTCCGACGACTTCACCACGGACGCCAACGTCAACTTCCAGGTCGCCGGTGGCAACATCCTCGATCTCACCGACGCCATGCAGGGCTATTTCGACCTGATCCTGGGCCAGCTCGACGACTGGCGCACCAACGCCGCCAACCTGTACGGCACCCGCGGCATCCTCGCGCCCATCAAGACGGACGGCGAGCACGGCCACATGCACCACTTCAACAGCAGCTTCCCCGGCCAGACGTGGATCGGCGGCGCCGACTGGCTGCTCTACCCGCTGCTGGAGTACTACCAGGTCACCGGCGACAGCGCCTTCTACAAGAACAAGCTGGCGCCTGCCCTGATGGAACTGGCCCTCTTCTACGAGGACTTCCTCACCCGTACCGACTCGAACGGCAAGGTCGTCTTCGTGCCGTGCTTCTCCGTGGAGAACAAGCCCGGCAACACCAGCCAGTACCTCTCCATCAACGCGACCGGGGAGATCGCTGCCGGCCGGCACGCCCTGCAGACAGCCATCGACGCCGCGAACACCCTGGGCGTGGAGCAGGGCAGCGGGCAGGGCGTGGCGCGCTGGACCGCGCTGCTCGCCAAACTGCCCGACTACCGGGTCAACAGCGACGGAGCGCTCGCCGAATGGGCCTGGCCCAGCCTCACCGACCACTACAACAACAACCACGCCCAGCACATGTACGGCGCGTGGCCGCTGCACGAGTTCAACCCCGAGGACAAGCCCGACCTGGTGCTGCGTGCCCGCAAGGCGCTCGATCTGCGCGGCGACGAGACGAAGGCCGCCCACGGCGCCATCCACCGCACCCTGGCCCGCGCCCGCCTCAAGGACGGTGCCGGCGTCTACACCAACATCAAGAAGATCCTCGGCAACAACATGGTCTTCAAGTCGCTGATGACCGCGCACAATCCCAACCTGACCATCTACAACGCCGACGCCGCGAACGCCATGCCCGCGATGCTCGCCGAAGCGATGCTCTACAGCCGGCCCGGCATCCTCGAGCTGCTTCCCGCCCTTCCCGACCAGCTCTCCAAGGGCGCCATCAAGGGCGTACGGGGCCGCAACCGGATCACCGTCCAGAGCCTGACCTGGGACCTAGCGGCCCGCACCGCCACCGTCGTGCTGACCTCGGCCGTCACCCAGGACATCACTCTGATCTCCCGCCGCGGCATGACCTCGGTGACCACCACGGCGACGGTCGCCCCGTCCTCCCTCGGCAGCCACGCCCGAGTCGTCTCACTCACCGCCGGCACCGGCACGACCATCACCGTCGGTCTGCTCACCGGCGCGTTCCGGTTGGTCAACCGCCGCAGCGGCAAGGTGCTGGACGTCAGCGGAGGCTCCACCGCCAACGGCGCCACGGCGATTCTGTGGCCCTGGAACGGCGGCACCAACCAGCAGTGGACGTTCCAGCCGAACCACGACGGCTCCTTCCGCCTGATGAGTGTCAAGAGCGGCAAGGTCCTGGAGTGCCCGGGAGCGTCGACGACCAAGGGGCAGGCGCTCGATCAGTGGACGGACGGCTCAGCGGCCCACCAGTGGTGGAAGCTCGTCCCGTCCAGCACCGGCTACTACCGCATCGTCAACGTCAACAGCGGTCTGTGCGCGGACGCGGAGAGCGGCGGGACCGCGGACGGCACCCGGATCATCCAATGGTCGACCGACGGCGGTTCGAATCAGGAGTGGCAGATCGTGGAGGCGTGAGGCCCTTGCCGCCCGGCCGTGCCCGGTCGAGGGCCATGGCATCCCGCTCTGGACGACGTCCGGCGAGCCGGCCGGGGCCGGAGGGGCGGCTGCGGATCCTCAAGCGGCGCTACATCGACGGGCTCGTCCTGGCCGACGACGGGCACGTCTGAGGTGTTCTGGGTCACCAGGAGATTGCCGTAGCCGGTGCCACCAGCCGCATCGGTGCGGCTGGTAGGCACGCAGAGTGTGCGGGCGGGCGACAGCCGTGTTGCCCCAGCCCGGCCGGTTTGAAGCGGCCATGAGCTTGCTCGCGGTCACCGACCTCTACGTGACGCCTTTCGCCGCTGCCTCCTGGATGAATCGGCGAGCCAGGGCATGCCATGCGGCATCGCGGTCGACCCGGGACGGATCACCCCCGCCGACCCCCGGCACGGATCCGAGGAGGCGACGGGCGCTCCCGCGTATGTGGTGATCGGGGCAGTCGCTGACGACCGGAAGTCCGTGCCGCGGTCGCCCGGTTCGCCGGTGTTCAGGTTGCGGTCCCACTGGGGGAAGCTGCTGGAGGTGACATGAACCCGCAGTCGATGGCCGGCGCGGAAGACGTAGCCGGTGGACCATAGGTCAACGGCGTGTTCGGCGAACTCGCCCGGCACGGTGTCCACCCGTACGATCCCGTCGAGCTCGATGAACGGGTGCACCGTCACCGGGTCTCCTTCACGAAGAAAGCCGTGGCCCGCTTGAGGATCTCCACGTCCTCACGCAGACGGCGGTTCTCCCGCCGCAGCGCGGCCAGTTCCTCGCGCTCGCTGGTCAGGCCGTCCCGCTCGCCCGCGTCGACCTCGGCCTGGCTGACCCACAGCCGCACCGCCGTCTCCGTCAGATCAAAGTCCTTGGCGACCTGGCCCACCGAGCGGTCACCACGCCGGCACAGCTCGACGATCTCGGCCTTGAACTCCGGCGTGAACGAACGGCAAGGCCGAGGCTTCTTCTTCCCCATGCTCTCCATGATGGACATCCTTCCGGGGCAGAACCCCTGATCTCGGATGTCCGTCAAAAGCGGATCAAGCCCACAGATGCCCACACCTTGGAAACGCAGACCGCCTCGGAGGCTGCCGTGCGGCGGCATCCGAGGGGTCACACTGCCCGGGATCGTCGTAGCGGAGCAGGCGGACAGACGGTCCCGGGCACCAGGGGGCGGAGGCTTGGATTTTCCCAGGTCAGCGCACCCTTCCGCGTGGCTTGAGGGGGGTGTCGGGCAGGGTGGGGGCGCGTAGCGGGGCTCCGTCGTAGCCCTTCACCTCGCCGAAACGGGACCCCTGCATCCAGTCCTCGCGAGCCTGCACGATCTCTTCCTGGGACCGGCCGACGAAGTTCCACCACATGACCAGCTCCTCCTCGAACGGCTCGCCGCCGAGCAGCATCAGGCCTGCGTCGGATTCGGCCCGTAGGGGCAGTTCGGTGCGTCCGCAGCCGAGGTAGAGCATCGAGCCCGGCAGGACGGGCACCCCGTCCACCTGTACCTCGCCCGACATCGACAGCACGCCGTACTCGAAGTCGGGCAGGAGCGGCAGGCGTACGTCGGCGCCGCGGGCGAGCGTGAGATCGGCGCCCACGATGGGGGTGTACGCCGTGCCGGGTGAGGTGGAGCCGTCTAGGTCGCCGAGGAGCACGGTGGCCGTGAGGCCGGGGGCGGTGACGGTGGGCAGGTCGGCGTGGTGCTCGAAGCGCGGGTCGGTGTGCCGGTGGGCGTCCGGCAGCGCGACCCAGAGCTGGGCGCCGTGCAGGTAGCGGGCGTGCGTCCGGGGGCTCTCCTCGGAGTGGCTGATCGCGCGCCCCGAGGTCATCAGCCCGAGTTCCTTGGGTCGGATGGTCTGCAGGCTGCCGGTCGAGTCGCGGTGCAGCACCTCGCCCTCGTGCAGCCAGCTGACGGTCTGCAGACCCATGTGCGGATGCGGCGGGACCTGCATGCCCGGCTCGTCGGCGATGTCGTCGGGGCCGTAGTGGTCGACGAAGGCCCAGGCGCCGATCATGCGCCGACCGAGGTTCGGCAGCAGCCGGCGTACCTCGGTCGACTCGCCGAGCTTCACCTGCCGGGGGCTCAGCAGCTCGCGGACTGGTTCGGCGACGACGAATCCGCGGCCGCCGCACACACTCGGTACGGGCTCGCGGTCAAGGTTGCTCATGCGGCACAACTTAGCGGTCGGGTGTGGAGTTCCGCAGAAGGACCCGGGCAGGCCCTGGATTCGCCGTGCGTCCGCTCGTCAGCCGGTCAGGGTCTCGGCGAGTTCCATGGTGGCGCGCACGATCTCGGTGTCCGGCTCGGTGAGCAGCTGGCGCAGGACGTCTCGCTGGGCGTGCACGGCGTGGCGGGCCGCGCGTTCCCAGCCCACGTAGTCGTCGGGGTGGTGGAGCAGCTTGGGGTACGCGGCGGCCGTGGTCTCCCACTGCCGGGTGTCGGCGATGCTCTTCAGCAGGCGCAGGATCTCCGCGCGGCAGGTGACCTGGGGGAGCCGGACGAGTTCCCAGAGGAACGGCACTGTCGCCGCCGTGGCCTCGTCGACGACGAAGCCGAACTGGCAGATTCTGCGGCGTAGTTGACCGAGTGCGTGGTCGGCGCTGTCGGCGTCGCCCCGGGCGAGGGTGGTGAGCAGGTCCGGAATGTCCGCGGCGGACCCGGTGGAGTCCTTGATCTCGGGCCAGGGGACGTGTCCGAGGTCCTTCAGCTGTGCGGTTCTCTTCGTGGCAGTCATGTCAGGTGTCAGCCGTCGGTCGGGGATCAGGGCTGTAAGCGGGTCGGCAGCATCGCCCAGACGGTCTTGCCCACGGGGGAGCGACGCGTCCAGCCCCAGTGCTGCGAGAGGGCCTCGACGATGTGCAGTCCGCGCCCGTGTTCCAGGAGGGTGTCGTCGGCGTGCGGGTAGACGGGCACGCTGTCGCTCGGGTCGGTGACGGCGCACACCAGGTGGGAGCGGCGCAGGGTGAGTCTGAGCCGTACGTCGAACTCGCCGGCCGAGGGGTGGGGGAGTCCGTGCAGGACCGCGTTGGCGGCCAGCTCCGTGACGATCATCACCGCGTCGTCTCTGCAGTGGCCCAGGGACCAGCAGTCGAGGGTGCGGTGGGTGAAGTCCCGTGCCTGGGCGAATCCTTCCCGGCTGCCCGTGAGGTGCAGGGCGGCGGTTCTGGGCGAGTCACGCACGGAGACGGACTCATGGCTCCGGATCTGCGCAGGTGATGACACGGTGCATCTCCCTGAAGCGACGTCAGGACGGGGTGCCAGAACTGTGGTTGACGGCATGGTTATTATCCACGCTGACGATGTCCTCGTGCAATTTCACGGGAAATTGCGCGTACGAGCGAGGAGAGTGCAGTGCCGTCAGTGCCGAACGGAGTACGGGCGAGCTCGTTGGGCGTCCGCTGGATCAAGAGCAGCCACAGCAATGCCGAGGGCAACTGTGTGGAGGTCGCGGCCCTGGACGGGGGAGGCGTCGCGATGCGCAACTCCCGTGATCCCGAGGGGCCGGCCCTGGTGTACACGCCGGCCGAGCTGGCCGCGTTCGTGGCCGGAGCGAAGGACGGGGAGTTCGACCATCTGGTGTGAACGCCGGGTGAGGGCCGCGTAAGGATCGCGTGGGGGTCCGGGGCGGACTCGGCGGGCGGGCTCCATGGGGCGACTCGTGGTGACCCGACGGAGTCAATTCCCTTGCCGCGTGCGGCCGGAGGGCTTCGGGTGCGATACTTCGGTCTGTCGTCTGCCGGTCCACGGGGAGTCAGGATGTCTGCCGAGTCGTCTCGCGTCTCCCGTCTCGAACCGTATCTGAACCGTGCCGAGCCCGCCCCGACCTTGCTGAAAATGCTGGTCGGTGTGCAGTTGGCGGGCATCCGGGAGGACACCGGCCTGTCCCAGGACCAGGCCGCGCGCGCCATCGGATTCAGCCCGGCGAAGCTGTCGCGCATCGAGGCGGGCAAGGGGCGCAGGCCGCCCGTTGAGGCGGATGTCCGTGCGCTCCTGTCGCTGTACGACACCGACGACCACGAGGCCTCGGTGCTGCTGCGGTTGCTGCGGCAGGCGGGCGAACCGGGCTGGTGGCAGCGCTACGACAAGCGGCTGATGCCCGAGTGGTTCGACCGTCTGGTCGGTTTGCAGGAGGCGGCCATCGCGATCCGTACCTTCGAGATCCAGTACGTGCCGGGCCTGTTGCAGACTCCCGCGTACGCGCGTGCCGTCGTGGAGCGTGGGCTGCCGTCGGCGACGCCTCGGGAGGTCGAGCGCCGGGTGGAGCTGCGGACGCAGCGTACCGAACTGCTGCGGCGACCGGACGCCCCGCGGGTGTGGGCGATCCTCGACGAGTCGGTGCTGCTGCGGGTGCTGGGCAGCCGCGAGGTCATGCGCGAGCAGCTCGCCCATCTCGTGGAGCTGGCCCGGCTGCCCCATGTCACCGTCCAGGTCGTGCCGTTGGACGTCACCCACGCCTCCGCGCCGGCCATACCGGTCACCTATCTGCGCTTCGGCGGCGCCGATCTGCCCGATGTCGTCTACCTCGAGCAGATCAGGAGCGCCACTTTCCTGGAGGACCAGGACGAGACGGAGGAGTACCGCGTCGCGCTGGACCGGCTGGCCGACGAAGCACTCAACCCCCGTGAGTCACAGGCCCTGTTGGCGGCGATCGCGAAGCAGCGCTACTCCTGACCGCCAGCCGCCAGCCGCCAGCCGCCAGCCGCCAGCCGCCAGCCGCCAGCCGCCAGCCGCAGTCCTAGCCCAGGCGGCCCACGCCGCCGAACTCGATCCACTCCTGGGTGAGTTGACGTGGTGCGACCTCGGTGTCGGGACGCCAGGTGGACACCTCGACCAGTCCCGGGTCGAGCAGGTCCAGGCCCTCGAACAGTGCGGCCACGTCCTTCTCCTGGCGGACCCGGCCCCAGTGGCCCTGGGTGGCCTTGTCCATGAAGTCGGTGACGAACTCCCTGACCGCCGCGTCCTCGCTGACCAGCTGACACATCACCAGATAGCTGCCGGGGGCGAGGCGTTCGGCCACCCGGCGGACGACCGCCTGCGGTCCGTCGGTGTCGCTGTCGGGGATGCAGTGGAAGACCGAGTTGAACAGCACGGCCACCGGCTGCGAGAAGTCGATCAGGCGCTTGGTGTCCTCGTGGTTGAAGATGGCCTCCGTCTCCCGCATGTCGGCGTGGATGACGGTGGTCCGCTCGTCCTGCTCCAGCAGGGCCCGGCCGTGCACGAGCACCATGGGGTCGTTGTCGACGTAGACGACGTGCGCGGTCGGGTCGATGCGCTGGGCGACCTGGTGGACGTTGTCCTGGGTGGGCAGGCCTGAGCCGTGGTCGAGGAACTGCCGGATCCCGTACTCCTGGGTCAGGGTCTTCACGACCCGCTGCAGGAAGCGCCGGTTGTTCAGTGCGAGGACGCGGGTGCTGGGGACGACCTTGTCGAGTTCCTCGCAGGCGGCGCGGTCGGCCGCGTAGTTGTCCTTGCCGCCCAGGTAGTGGTCGTACATGCGCGCGGCCGTCGGAACCGTGGCATCGATCGACGTGGACAGCTGTTTGCCAGGCTGCATCTCTTCCCCCAGTTCCCGCCGTGCCCCGAATCGGCGCGGCCGACAACACATCCTAGGGAAACGGCAATTGGCGACACCACCCCTTGATCGACACTTCCCCTGAAGGTGTCCATCCGGGAGAAGTGTTGGACTGCTGGTCCAGTGTCTGGACTCGTGGTCTAATAGAAGTATGGATCACCGGGAAACCGAGCGGGACTCGATACTGCGTGCGCTCACCCCCGTCGTCGACGGGATCGCGGCCACCTTCGGGCCGGTGTGCGAGGTGGTGCTGCACGACTACCGGCGGCCGGAGAAGTCCGTGGTCGCCGTCGCCGGGGCGGTGACCGGGCGGACGGTCGGCGGCGCGATGAGCGAGATCGGCATGCGGGTCCTCGCCCGCGGCGACGACGCCGTCGACGAGCTGAACTACGTCACCCGCACCGGCGCCGGAAAGCTCGTGAAGTCATCCACGATGGTGCTGCGCGACTCCACGGGCGCGGTGTTCGGCGCGCTGTGCGTCAATGTGGACGTCACCGAGGTGGACCGGGTGCAGGGACTGCTGGCCGCGCTCGCCGGGACGTCCGGAGGGCCGGCCGACGCGCCCGTGACCACCTTCGGCGACGACATCGACTCCGTCGTCGACGCCCTCCTCGACGCCCAGTTGACGCGCCAGGACCAGACCTGGGCCGGCCTCGACCGGTCGCGCCGCCTGGTTCTCTTCCGCAGTCTGGACGAACGCGGTGTGTTCGCCGTGCGCCGCGCGATCGAGCAGGTCGCCGCCCGCCTCGGCATCTCCCGGGCCTCCGCCTACAGCTACCTCTCCCAGGCCAGAGCCCCCCGCGCAACCGGGGCGAAGGGCGCCGACGACACCTCCGAGGGAGCCCGCTCGTGACGACCACACCCCCGCCCATCACCCTCGACGACGTGCGCGACGCGGCCGCCCGCCTCAAAGGCGTCGCGCACCGCACCCCCGTGCTGCGCTCGCGCACCCTCGACCGGATCGTCGGCGCCGAGGTCCTCCTGAAGTGCGAGAACTTCCAACGCGTCGGCGCCTTCAAGTTCCGCGGCGCCTACAACGCGGCCTCCCGGCTGGCCCCCGAACAGCTCGCGCGAGGCATCGCCGCGTACTCCTCCGGCAACCACGCCCAGGCCGTCGCCCTCGCCGCGCGGGAACTGGGGACCACCGCCGTGATCGTCATGCCCGAGGACGCGCCCCGCTCCAAGCGGGCGGCGACGGCAGGCTACGGCGCGGAGATCGTGACGTACGACCGCTACGCCGGTGATCGGGTGGCCATCGGCGAGGCGCTGGCCGCCGAGCGGGGCCTGGCGCTGATCCCGCCCTACGAGCACCCGCACGTCATGGCCGGCCAGGGCACCGCCGCGCTCGAACTCCTGGAGGAGGCCGGGGAGTTGGATGCCCTCCTGGCGCCGGTCGGGGGCGGCGGACTCATCGCCGGCAGCGCGACCGCACTCAAGGGGCTGCGGCCCGGCATCCGCGTCGTCGGCGTCGAACCGGAGGCCGGCGACGACACCAAGCGGTCGCTGGAGGCTGGCCGGCGGGTCGAGATCCCGGTACCGCGCACCATCGCCGACGGCCAGGCCCTGCACACGCCCGGGGAGCTCACGTTCTCGGTGAACCAGCGGCTCGTGGACGCGATCGTGCTGGTCTCCGACGACGAGATCCGCGCGGCCATGCGGTTCGCCTTCGAACGCCTGAAGATCGTCGTGGAGCCCAGCGGCGCCACCCCGCTCGCCGCCCTGCTCGCCGGACGGGTCGACGGCCTGCCCCGGCGCGTCGGCGTGATCGTCTCCGGCGGCAACATCGACGCCGGTCGCTTCGCCGAGCTGTGCGGCGGCCCCGTCTGAGGGGGCGGCTGCTCCGATTGGCGGCCCCCGATGGACAGGCGGACCATGAAGGTGTGGGGCTCGAACCCACTGGTGACGCCCGTGCCACCGGGGAGACGGGCCCCGGCCGCAGTGCAGAGCGGCCGGAAGGGAGGAGCGTCATGCTGGAGATCAAGACGCTCGACAAGCCGGATGAGCGGCGCGACTTCCCCCGCGGTCACCTCGAAGCCGTCCACCTGTCCGGGTGCGACTTCGCCGTGGGGACCTTCGAACCGGGCTGGCGCTGGACAGAGTCCGTGGCGCCGATCGCGGGCACGAAGACGTGCCAGATGAACCACAACGGCTACGTGGTCCAAGGCCGCATGCACATCCAGATGGACGACGGCGGTGAGCAGGAAGTAGGCCCCGGAGACGTGTTCGTGTGCACGCCTGGACACGACGCATGGGTCGTGGGCGACGAGCAGGCCGTCGTGTACGACTTCGAGGGCCAGACGGCCAAGGAGTTCGCGAAGGCCAAGGAGGGCTAGGTCGCAAAGGAGCGCCGGCTGCCCGGAGGGCAGTGAGGTACGGCTAGACCGGGAGCAACCGGCCCACCAGGACGCCGAGTTGGTGGGCGTTGCGGCACTCGTGCATCGCGACCAGCTCGGCGTACTCGGGTGCTGCCGAGTCGCCCGTGCCCCACTGTGTGCGCGGCTCGGGGTTCAACCAGTGCACGTGCCGGGCCTGTTCGGCGATCTGCCGCAGCGCGGCCAGGTTGGAGTCGCTCATGTTCGTGCGGGCGTCGCCGAGCACGAAGACCGTGGTGCGCGGGCCGACCGCGGCGTCGTAACGCTGCACGAACTCGCCCAGGGCGACGCCGTAGTCGCTGCTGCCGTGGTACCCGGTGACCCGCGCCTCGCCCTGGATCCGGGCGCCGAGGCCCTCCGGGTCGGCGGCGCCGTGCTGGAGCAACCCCGTCACCTCGTCGATCCGGTTGACGAAGGCGAACACGCGTACCTTGCTGAACTGGTCGTGCAGCGCCTGCACCAGCAGCATCGTGAAGTCGGAGAAGCCGGACACCGAGCCCGACACATCGCACAACAACACCAGTTCGGGACGGGCCGGACGCCGACGGCGCAGCACGGGCCGCATCGGTACCCCGCCCGTCGACAGGGAGCCGCGCAGGGTGCGCCGCAGGTCGATCGTGCCCCGGGACGCGCGGCGGCGGCGCGCCGCCATACGGGTGGCCAGCCGGCGGGCCAACGGCTGTACCGTCCGCCGCAGTTCGGCCAGCCGGTCCTTGCCGGCGTACAGGAAGTCGACCCGGTCGGCGGTCGGCGCGACCGCCCGCCGGGCGATCTCGTCCCGCCCGCGCCGCTCCGCCACGCGTCGCCGTGCCTCCCCGGCCACCAGAGCACGGAAGGCGTCGATGCGCCGCCGGATCTCGTCCTCCAACAGCCGGTCGGCGAAGCCGGAACCGCCGGCCCGGGCCCGGATGTCGTCCCGCACCCGCGCCAACAGCGTCTGCGGGCGCAGCCGTTCCAGGGTCTGGTGCGACGACCAGCCGTCCGCGCCCGGTGAACTCCCGTACCCGCCCAGCCCGTCGACCGCCTCGATCGCCAACCGGGCCAGCATCGCCTCGTCGTCCGCGGCGAGCGCGGCGGCGAGCCGGTCGCGCAGGTCGTCCCGGTCGCCGGGCTCGTCCTGGGGCGCGCCGACGCCGCGCGGGAAGTACAGGTCGAAGACGGTGTCGAACAACCGCCGTTGGTCCGCGGAGTGCAACAGCGTCGCGGCCAGTCCCTCGCGCAGCAGTGCACGGTCGGCGAACCCCAGCGCCGCCGTCGCCTCGGCGGCGTCCACCGTCTCGCCGGTGCCGACGCGGACGCCGTGCGCGCGCAGCGCGGCGACGAAGCCGACCAGGCGGTCGGCGACATCGGCGCTCACACGGCGTCCAGGTCGAGCTTCGCACCGGCCTTGAGGACGTCGTCCTGGTGCTTGAGGATCACGCCCAGACTGTCGCGTACGACGCTCTCGTCGAGGGCGGTGGCGCCGAGCGCGAGCAGCGTGCGCGCCCAGTCGACGGTCTCGGCGACGGAGGGCGCCTTGCGCAGGTCCATCGCGCGCAGCGCACCGACCACCCGGACCACCGACTCGGTGAGCGCCGCGTCGATGCCGGGGACCTTCAGCCGGACGATCCGCCGCTCCAGCTCCTCCTCGGGGAAGCCGATGTGGAGGAACAGACAACGGCGGCGCAACGCCTCCGACAGCTCACGGCCGGCGTTCGAGGTGAGGACGACGAAGGGGCGGCGGGTCGCGGTGATCGTGCCCAGCTCCGGGACGGTGACCTGGAAGTCGCTGAGCACTTCGAGGAGCAGCCCCTCCATCTCGACGTCGGCCTTGTCGGTCTCGTCGATCAGCAGGACCGTCGGTTCCTCGCCCCGGATGGCGGTCAGCAGCGGGCGCGGGAGGAGGAACTCCTCGCTGAAGACATCGGTGCGGGTCTCGTCCCAGGCCTCGTCGCGGCCCGCGCTGATGCGCAGCAACTGCTTGGCGTGGTTCCACTCGTACAGCGCCCGGGACTCGTCCACGCCCTCGTAGCACTGCAGCCGCACCAGCCGGGCCCCCGCGGCCTGGGCCACCGCCTTGGCGAGTTCCGTCTTGCCGACCCCGGCCGGGCCCTCCACGAGCAGCGGCTTGCCGAGCCGGTCGGCGAGGAAGACGGTCGTGGCGACGGCGGGGGAGGCGAGATAGCCGGTCTCGGCGAGCCGGGCCGAGACATCGTCGACGGACGTGAACAACGGGGCCTCCTGGAGTCGATCGCGGCGGAACAGGTCCGGTCACATATCTAAGCGCTTGTTCACCTCGCTTGTCGATGTTGTCAGTGGCGGCAGGTACGTTGCGAGCATGGGTGTCTATCTCGTGAGTGTGAGTCCACAGGACTGGTCGGTTCCGGGCGAGGACGGCTACGGAGACGTCGCCTCGGCCCTCGACGCCGAGCTGGAGCGGCGCGGACTGCCGCCGTACGCACCGGAGGTCCCCGGCGCCCAGGGCTGGTTCGAGGAGAAGATGAGTCCGTCGATGGACGGCTTCGTCGAGCTGTGCCGGGCGCAGCTGTCCCCGGAGGAGGGGCACACCCTCCTCGATTGGTCGCTCCTGGTGCCGTTCGCGCTGGAGGAGGGCATCGAGCTGCCCGTCGGCTCCGCGTACGCCGACGAGACGCTGGTCGTCGGAGCGCCGTACGTCCTCGCCCTCGCCGAGCGGCTCGCCGCGGCCCTCGGTCTGCCGCTGGACCTGATACCGGCGACCTTCGGCAACCTCGAACTGACCCTGTGGTTCCTGGAGGGCGAGGCGGAGCAGACCGCGGCGCACCGGCCTGGCCCGTGGGCCGACGACCTGGCCGCCGCGTTCTACACGGCGGTGTACCTACGGGCCGCCCAGTACTCCCTGCGGCACGGATGCGCGCTGACCTACTCCTGAGCAGGCCCCGTCAGTCCACCAGGATCACCTCGAGCGTGCGGGGGCCGTGCACCCCCTCCACCCGGTCCAGCTCGATGTCGCTGGTCGCGGAGGGGCCCGAGATCCAGGTCAACGGGCGGGCCGGATCGAGGCGTTCGAGGGCTTGGGGCACTGAGGAGACCACCTGCTCCGGGACCCGTACGACACAGATGTGGTGGTCGGGGACGAGGGTGATCCGGCGGCGGCCCTGGTCGGGGGAGCCATCCAGCACGATCGTGCCGGTCTCGGCGACTGCCACCGCGCACGCCGTGATCACGCTGGCGACCCCGTCGAGCTCCTGGGCGGTGCTCTCACCCCGGTCCGCCACGCGCACGACGTCCGTCCCGGCCAGCCAGGACTGATCCAGCCCGGGCGGCACGAGGACGGTCGCCGACTTCCGCTCCGCGAGCAACCGGGCGATCACGGACGGCAGTTCACCCGCCCCGCACCGGTGCACGAGCGCCCGGTAGTCCGCCAGGTTCTCCGCCAGCAGCTCCACCGTCTCCTCGACGCCCAGGCCGCCGTGCTCCCGCAGATAGTCGCGCGCGACGGCCTGCTCGTACGGCGTGTCGTCCTGTGGCACGTCGGCGAGCGCGCGCCGCACCCGGCCCAGGATCCGCTCCCTGCTGTTCACTTCGCCGCTCCCTTGCCGGTGGTGCCGCCGTTCGTACGCTGCCACCAGTCGCGGAACGGCTCCGCGGGCACGGCCGGCAGATCCCGCGTACCGCTCCACGCCTTGCCCGGTCCGGGCAGGGCACGCGGGTGCAGACGGCGCGTGCGGGAGGCGAGCCGCTGTCCGGTGCGCAGGGCGCCGGGGCGGCCGAACGCCCAGCGGGCCGCCCGCATCGCGGCGCGTTCGGCGGCATGCCCCTTGGCCGGTTTCAGGACCACCTTGTTGCCCTCGCGGATCACCGGCCCGCCCTGGACGACCCGCTCCCGCAGATGCACCAGCACCTCCGGGATGTCGATGGCGACCGGGCACACCTCGTAGCAGGCGCCGCACAACGACGACGCGTACGGCAGCGAGGCGTCGATCTCGCTCTGCGTGCCCCGGAGCTGGGGGCTGAGGATCGCGCCGATCGGGCCCGGGTAGACGGAGCCGTAGGCGTGGCCGCCGGCCCGCTCGTACACCGGGCAGACGTTGAGACAGGCCGAGCAGCGGATGCAGCGCAGGGCCTGGCGGCCGACCTCGTCGGCGAGGGTGTCGGTGCGGCCGTTGTCGAGCAGCACGAGGTGGAAGGTCTGCGGCCCGTCGCCGTCCGTCGTGCCGGTCCAGGTCGTCGTGTACGGGTTCATGCGCTCGGCCGTGGAGGAGCGGGGCAGTGTCTGCAGGAACACCTCCAGGTCCCGCCAGGTCGGCACGATCTTCTCGATGCCGACGACGGAGATCAGCGTCTCGGGGAGCGTCAGGCACATCCGCCCGTTGCCCTCCGACTCGACGACGACCAGGGTGCCGGTCTCCGCGACCATGAAGTTCGCGCCGGAGATCCCGACCTTGGCCCGCAGGAACTTCTCACGCAGGTGGAGGCGGGCGGCCTCGGCGAGCTCGGCGGGCGTGTCGGTGAGGCCCTCGGGAGCCGGGCGCCCCCACTCGCTCATCTCCGCGCGGAAGATGTCCCGGATCTCACCCCGGTTGCGGTGGATCGCGGGGACGAGGATGTGCGAGGGACGGTCCTTGCCCAACTGCACGATCAACTCGGCGAGATCGGTCTCGTAGGCACGGATGCCCTCGGCCTCGAGCGCCTCGTTGAGCCCGATCTCCTGCGTGGCCATGGACTTGACCTTGACGACCTCCGGCTCGCCGGTCTCCCTGACCAGTTCGGCCACGATCCGGTTCGCCTCGTCCGCGTCGGCGGCCCAGTGGACCGTGCCGCCGGCCGCCGTGACCGACTCCTCCAACTGGACCAGATACCGGTCGAGATGACGCAGGGTGTGGTCCTTGATCCGCTTGCCGGCCTCTCGCAGCTCCGCCCAGTCGGACACCTCGGCGACCGCCTTCGCGCGCTTGGCGCGGATGGTGTGCGTGGCATGCCGCAGGTTGCCGCGCAGGGTCGGGTTGCCGACCGCCTCGCGCGCGGCCTTCGGAAACGCCGGCATCCCGACGAACGTCCCGCTCACAGGGCCGGTTCTCCTTCCGTGCTCGCCAGGATCTCCGCGATGTGCACCGGCCGCATGCCCGTCTTCAGCCGGGTCATGGTCCCCCCGATGTGCATCAGACAGGAGTTGTCGGCCGCGCACAGCACCTCGGCGCCCGTCGACTCGGCGTTGCGCACCTTGTCGGCGCCCATCGCCGCCGAGACGTCCGCGTTCTTCAGCGCGAACGTCCCGCCGAAACCGCAGCACTCGTCGGCGCCGGGCAGCTCCACCAGCTCCAGCCCCTTGACCGCCTGGAGCAGCCGTCGGGGCCGCTCCCCGAGGCCGAGACCGCGCAGCCCGTGACACGTCGGATGGTAGGTCACCGTGTGCGGGTAGTACGCGCCGACGTCCGTCACCCCGAGCACGTCCACCAGGAACTCGGTGAGCTCGTACGTCTTCGGGACCACCGGCGCCAGCGTGGCCGCGAGGGTGTCCCCGCGCCCCTCGGCCCGGGCCCGCTCGCCCATCCGCGGATACAGCTCCCGCACCATCGCCCCGCAGGACCCCGACGGCGTGACGATCGCCTCGTACTCCCCGAAGACATCGGAGAAATGCCGGGCGAGCGGCTCGGCCTCATGACGGTAGCCGGTGTTGTAGTGGGCCTGGCCGCAGCAGGTCTGGGCCATCGGGAAGTCGACCTCGACACCCAGCCTGGTCAGCAGTTTCACCACGGCGCGGCCGGTTTCCGGATAGAGCGTGTCGTTGACACAGGTCAGGAACAGTGCGACACGCATCGCGGCTCCTAGGGGTTAGTCATCGGATGAGTGCAGGGTAGCCCGGCACAGCGGCGTGGGCGAGACCCGGGCTCACCGAGTGGCGAGCCGGGCCTCCGCCTCGCGCCACCGCTCGGCGCCGCCCTGCGGCTCGTAACGGGTCAGGGGCTGGGTACGGGAGAGCAGCCGGCGCATCTCGGCGCGATCGCCGACCAGCCCGTGCGCCCGGGCCTGGACGAGCACGTTGCCGAGCGCGGCCGCCTCCGTCGGACCGGCCACCACCGGCAGCCCGCAGGCATCGGCGGTGAGCTGGCACAGCAGCGCGTTACGGGTGCCGCCCCCGACGATGTGGACGACGTCGACCGGGTGGTCGGCGAGCCGCTGGGCCTCGGCGACGGCCCGCCGGTGGGCGAGGGCGAGCGAGTCGAGGATGCAGCGCGTGATCTCGGCGGGAGAGACGGGCGCCGGCTGCCCGGAGGCACGGCACGCCTCGGCGATCCGCTCCGGCATCCGCCCGGGGGCCAGGAACGCCGCGTCCCCCGCGTCCACGACCGACCGCAGCGCCGGCACGGCCGCCGCCTCCCGCAGCAGCCCGCCCAACTCCGGGTCGCCCCAGGCCCGTACGCACTCCTGGAGCAGCCACAGACCCATGATGTTGCGCAGGTAGCGGACCGTGCCGTCGAGACCCAGCTCGTTGGTGAAGTTGGCGGCCCGGCTCGCCTCGGTGAGCACGGGCGCGTCCAGCTCCAGCCCGACCAGGGACCAGGTGCCGGTGCAGATGTAGGCGAACCGTTCGCCGACCGCGGGGACGGCGGCCACGGCCGAGGCCGTGTCGTGCGAGCCGACGGCCGTCACCGGCACCGGCCCGGTCAGCCCGGTCTCCTGAAGCACCTCGGCCCGCAGCAGCCCGGCCGGATCGCCGGGCCGGCGCAGCGGCGCGAACAGCTCCAGGTCGATGCCCAGCCGGGCGGCCACGTCGTAGGACCAGTCGCCCGTGCGGGGATCGATGAGCTGGGTGGTGGAGGCGTTGGTGAGCTCCGTGCCCTGCTCGTCGGTCAGCCAGTACGTCAGCAGATCGGGAATGAGCAACAGCCGCCGGGCTTGCGCCAGTTGGGCCGACGAGGCGGCGGCCGTCAGCTGGTAGAGGGTGTTGAACGGCGCGTACTGCAGGCCGGTCGCCGCATACAGCTCGGCGGCCGGGACGGTTGCCCACACCTTCTCCGCGACGCCCTCGGTCCGGGCGTCGCGGTAGTGCACGGGGTTGCCGAGCAGCGCCCCGTCGGCGTCGAGCAGGCCGTAGTCCACGGCCCAGCTGTCGATGCCGACTGAGTCCACCTGACCGGCCGCCCGCAGCCCGTCCAGCACCCCCGCGTACAGGGACAGCACGTCCCAGCGCAGCCCCTCCGGAACCCGGACCGGCCGGTTGGGGAAGCGGTGCGCCTCCGCCAGCTGAAGCGAGTCCGGGCTCACCCGGCCGACCATGACCCGCCCGCTGGACGCGCCGAGGTCGACCGCGGCGTACGACTTCACGGCCGTCACCGGAGGAACGCGGCCGCCACACCCGCGTCGACGGGGACGTGCAGTCCGGTGGTGTGGGTGAGTTCCCCGCCCGTCAACGCGAACACGGCGTTCGCGACATGCTCGGGCAGCACCTCACGCTTGAGGATGGTCCGCTGCGCGTAGAACTCGCCCAGCTTCTCCTCCTGGACCCCGTACACGGCCGCGCGCTGGGCGCCCCAGCCGCCGGCGAAGATGCCGGAGCCGCGCACCACGCCGTCCGGGTTGACGCCGTTGACGCGGATGCCGTGCTCGCCCAGCTCGGCGGCCAGCAGCCGCACCTGGTGGGCCTGGTCGGCCTTGGTGGCGGAGTAGGCGATGTTGTTGGGCCCGGCGAACACGGCGTTCTTCGACGCGATGTAGACGATGTCGCCGCCCAGTCCCTGCGCGATCATCACCCGGGCCGCCTCACGCGAGACGAGGAACGAACCGCGGGCCATGATGTCGTGCTGGAGGTCCCAGTCCTTCGCGGAGGTCTCCAGCAGCGGCTTGGAGATGGAGGTCCCGGCGTTGTTGACGACGAGGTCGACCCCGCCGAAGGCGAGTGCGGCGGCCTTGAAGGCGCCGGCGATCTGCTCCTCGGACGTCACGTCGACGGTGACGGCGACGGCCTTGTCCGGCCCGCCCAGCTCCTGAGCGACCGCGGCGGCGTTCTCGGCGTTGAGATCGGCGACGACGACGCACGCGCCCTCGGCGACCAGCCGGTGCGCGATCGCCTTGCCGATCCCGCTTCCGGCGCCCGTCACCAGCGCCACCCGGGTGGCGAGCGGCTTCGGCTTCGGCATCCGCTGGAGCTTGGCCTCCTCCAGCGCCCAGTACTCGATGCGGAACTTCTCCGACTCCTCGATCGGCGCGTAGGAGGACACCGCCTCGGCCCCGCGCATCACGTTGATCGCGTTGACGTAGAACTCGCCGGCCACCCGGGCCGTCTGCTTGTCCTTGCCGAAGGAGAACATGCCCACACCCGGCACGAGCACGATCGCGGGGTCGGCGCCGCGCATGGCGGGGGAGTCGGGCTCGGCGTGCCGCTGGTAGTAGGCGGCGTACTCCTCGCGGTAGCCGGCGTGCAGCTCCTTCAGCCGCGCGATCGCCTCCTCCAGCGGAGCGCTCGGCGGCAGGTCGAGGACCAGCGGCCGCACCTTGGTGCGCAGGAAGTGGTCCGGGCAGGAGGTGCCGAGCGCGGCGAGCCGCGGGTGCTCGGCCCGCGCCGTGAAGTCCAGGACGGCGTCGGAGTCGGTGAAGTGCCCGACCTGCGGCTTGTCCTGGGAGGCGATGGCCCGCACGTACGGCGCGAGGGCGGCGGCCCGCTCCCGCCGCTCGTCCTCGGGCAGGGCCTCGTAGCCGTCGATGAGGGGACCGAAGGGCTCGGCCTTCCCCTTCTCCGCGAGGAAGGCCTCGGCGGTGCGGATGATGTGCAGCGAGTTGCGCTCGCACTCCTCGGAGGCAGCCCCCCAGGCGGTGATCCCGTGTCCGCCGAGGACCACGCCGATCGCCTGCGGATTGGCTTCCTTGATCGCGGCGATGTCCAGCCCCAGCTGGAACCCGGGCCGCCGCCACGGCACCCAGGCCACCGTGTCGCCGAAGCACTCGGCGGTGAGCTTCTCCCCGTCGGCCGCGCAGGCGAGCGCGATCCCGGAGTCGGGGTGCAGATGGTCCACGTGGGCGGCGTCGACGAGCCCGTGCATGGCGGTGTCGATCGACGGCGCCGCACCGCCCTTGCCGTGCAGGCAGTAGTCGAACGCGGCGACCATCTCGTCCTCGCGCTCGACACCGGGGTAGACGTCGACGAGCCCCCGCAGCCGGTCCAGCCGCAGCACGGCCAGCCCGGCCTCGGTGAGCGTCCCGAGGTCCCCACCGGACCCCTTCACCCACATCAGCTCGACATCCCCACCGGTCACAGGATCGGTCTCGGCGCCCTTGGCGGACGCGTTCCCGCCGGCGTAGTTGGTGTTACGAGGATCAGCGCCCAGTCGATGCGACCGGGCGAGGAGAGCAGCGGCTTCGGGGTGCGGTGCCATGACTGTCTTTTCCTAACTTCTTGAACACGAGTGAGGGGAGCGCCCCAGAGGGGCGCGGGGCTGTTATCGATTTGCGGCTCCGCCGCGTGGGCGCGGCCAGCCACGAACGGGCCCGCGGCCGGCGACGGACGGACGGCGGCGGACGCTTACGCGCCCCACCCCGCCTGCTCCCCGCCGACCCGCTCGGCAACGATCTTCTCGGCCCATCCCGACCGCCGGTAGGCCGTCATCGGCTCGGGGTCCAGCCCCATTTCCTCCCGCACCTCGCGAAGAAGCGGCCGCACGTCGGTGTTGTACGCGTCCATCACCACCGCGTTCGCCTCCAGCACATCCCCGGAGGCCTGCGCCGCAGCCAACGCCGACCGGTCGACGAGCAGTGCCTTCGCCGTCGCTTCCTGCACGTTCATCACGGAACGGATGATCGCCGGGATCTTCGCCTCGATGTTGTGGCACTGGTCGAGCATGAACGCCACGTCGGCCGTGAAGCCGCCCCCGCGCACCACCTCGTACATGATCCGGAACAGCTGGAACGGGTCGGCGGCGCCGACCATCAGGTCGTCGTCGGCGTAGAACCGCGAGTTGAAGTCGAACCCGCCGAGCTTCCCCTCCCGCAGCAGCGTGGCGACGATGAACTCGATGTTGGTCCCGGGCGCGTGGTGCCCGGTGTCGACGACGACCTGGGCCTTCGGGCCGAGCTTCAGACAGTGTGCGTACGCCGTCCCCCAGTCCGGCACGTCCGTCGAGTAGAACGCGGGCTCGAAGAACTTGTACTCGAGCAGCATCCGCTGCCCGTCCCCCAGCCGCGCGTAGACCTCGGCCAGGCCCTCGGCCAGCCGGTCCTGCCGGCCGCGGAGGTCGTCCTGCCCGGGATAGTTGGTCCCGTCGGCGAACCACAGCTTCAGATCGGCGGAGCCCGTCGCGTCCATGATGTCGACGCACTCCAGCAGGTGATCGAGCGCCTTGCGCCGCACGGCCGCGTCCGGGTGGCAGATGCTGCCGAGCTTGTAGGCGTCGTCCTGGAAGGTGTTGGAGTTGATCGCCCCGAGCTTCACGCCCCGGTTCTCGGCATGTTTCGCAAGTGCGGAGTAGTCCTCCACCTTGTCCCACGGAATGTGCAGCGCGACGGTCGGGGCGACGCCGGTGAACGCGTGCACCTGCGCCGCGTCGTCCAGCTTCTCCTGCGGGGTGCGCGGAACGCCCTGCTGGGCGAACACCTTGAAGCGGGTCCCCGAGTTCCCGTACGCCCACGACGGCGTCTCGACGGCCTGGGTCTTCAACGCGGCCTTCACCGCGGCGAGGTCGGTCACTTCGGGCTCCTGTGACATCGGTCCGGAACGACTCCCGGATGAAACGATTCAGAACGGGAAGCTATGAGCCAGCGGGTGGAGTGTCAACCCCTCCGTCCAGGCCTGTTGTCCGTGACCGCCGCGTGACCTTCGACTATCGAAAACTTTTCGAGACGTACCCATTGACGTGACATGCCCGTCATGCCTAACGTCCCGGCCATCCAGTTGAAACCTTTCACGACGTCGTGACGGCCCCCCGGCTCTCGGTGGGAACGGTTCGCGGACGTCGTCGAGGAGCCACCCATGACCCACCCGTCCGACACGGGACCGGCCCCGGTGCTCGCGCTGAGGGACGTAGCCAAGTCCTTCGGCGCCGTACGCGCCCTGCGGGGCGTCTCCCTGGAGCTGTTCCCCGGCGAGGTACACGCACTCGCCGGCGAGAACGGCGCGGGCAAGTCGACCCTCATCAAGACCCTCGCGGGGGTGCACCGACCCGACGCCGGTCGGGTGCTGCTCGACGGTGAGCCCGTCGTCTTCCACGGTCCCGGCGACGCCCGCGACGCCGGCATCGCCGTGATCTACCAGGAGCCCACGCTCTTCCCCGACCTGTCGATCGCCGAGAACATCTTCATGGGCCGCCAGCCTCGGCGGGCCCTGGGCCGGATCGACCACAAGGCCACCCAAGCGGCCACCGCCGCGCTGATGAAGCGCCTCGGCGTCGACCTCGACCCGGACCGCCCGGCGCGCGGCCTGTCCATCGCGGACCAGCAGATCGTCGAGATCGCCAAGGCGCTCTCGTTCGACGCGCGCGTCCTGATCATGGACGAGCCGACCGCCGCCCTCACCGGCAGCGAGGTCGCCCGCCTCTTCGGAGTCGTGCGCACCCTGCGCGAACAGGGCGCGGCCGTCCTCTTCATCTCCCACCGCCTCGAGGAGATCTTCGAGATCTGCCAGCGGGTGACCACCCTGCGCGACGGCGCCTGGATCGCCAGCGAGCCGATCGAGGGCATGACCGAGGACGACCTGGTCCGCCGCATGGTCGGCCGCGACCTCGACGAGCTCTACCCGAAGCAGGACGTCACGCCGGGCGACATCGCCCTCAGCGTCCGCCGCCTCACCCGCGAGGGCGTCTTCACCGACGTCTCCTTCGAGGTCCGGCGCGGCGAGATCGTCGGCCTGGCCGGACTCGTCGGCGCCGGGCGCACGGAGGTCGCCCGGGCGGTGTTCGGCATCGACCGCTGGGACGGCGGCGAGGTCTCCGTGGACGGCCGTCCGCTCACCAACGGAGCCCCCTCCACCGCGATGGCCGCGGGCCTCGCCCTGGTCCCCGAGGACCGGCGCGCCCAGGGCCTGGTGATGGACATGTCCATCGAGCGCAACATCGGCCTCACCGGCCTGCGCACGACCGTCAAGGCCGGCCTGGTGGACCGCGGCGCCGAACGCAGCCGCTCCCTCGACTGGGCGGTCAAGCTCCAGGTCAAGTACGCCCGGATCGCCGACACCGTCAACACGCTCTCCGGCGGCAACCAGCAGAAGGTCGTCCTCGCGAAGTGGCTGGCCACCAGCCCCAAGGTGCTCATCGTCGACGAGCCGACCCGCGGCATCGACGTCGGCACCAAGGCCGAGGTGCACCGGCTGCTCAGCGAACTGGCGGCCGACGGCGTCGCCGTCCTGATGATCTCCTCCGACCTGCCCGAGATCCTCGGCATGGCCGACCGCGTGCTGGTGATGCACGAAGGGCGCCTGACCGCCGAGATCCCCCGTTCCGACGCCACCGAGGAAACCGTGATGGCCGCAGCCACCGGGAGGGCCGCCGCATGACGGTGACCACCTCCCACGAGGCCCCCGTCGCCGAGGCGCCCAAGTCCAGCGGCACCCGGCTCGTCGACCGCGTCTTCAAGATGCGCGAACTGGCCATCCTGGTCGTCTTCCTGGTGATGATCGCCATCACCCAGGCGGGCAACAGCGAGTTCCTGTCCGAGCAGGGCATCAAGGACCTGTTGCTGAACGCGACGATCCTGGTCCTGGTCGCCACCGGCCAGTCCCTGGTCGTCATCACCCGCAACGTCGACCTGTCGGTCGGCTCCACCCTCGGCATCAGCGCCTTCGCCGCCGGCACCTATCTGCACGGCGGCGGCAACCCGGTGATCGCGATCGTGCTGGCCGTGCTGCTCGGCATCGGCTTCGGCCTGCTGAACGGGCTGCTCGTCAGCCTCGGCCAGGTGCCCGCGCTCGTCGTCACCCTCGGCACGCTGTACATCATCCGGGGCATCGACTCCATCTGGGTCGGCTCCCGTCAGATCACCGCGGCCGACCTTCCCGGCGGCTTCGTGGACTTCGGCTCCGGCGGCCTGTCCGCCGTGCCGTATCTCGCGCTCATCGCGCTGGCCGTGCTGATCGCCACCGCCTACTACCTCAAGCACTTCGGCAGCGGGCGCGAGCTGTACGCGCTCGGCTCCAACCCGGAGGCCGCCCGGCTCGCCGGCATCCCGGTGCGCAAGCGCATCCTCGCCGCGTACACCTTCTGCGGCGGCCTCGCCGGCCTAGCGGGCGCCATGTACCTGGCCCGGTTCGGCAACGTCGACTCCAGCACGGGCAACGGCTACGAAATGACCGTCGTCAGCGCGGTCGTGGTCGGCGGCGTCGTCTTCACCGGCGGCTCCGGCAGCGTCTACGGCGCCGCCCTCGGCGCGCTGCTGCTGACCTCCATCAACAGCGCCCTGCCCGCCCTCGGCGTCAGCTCGGTGTGGGTGCTCGCCATCAACGGCGTCCTGCTCCTTCTCGCGATCGCCGTGGACCGGATCGTGGCCCTGCGGGTGGCGACCGCCCTGAAGAAGAAGTCGGCGTCCGTCAAGCCGGCCGTAGAGAAGGGGGAGGCTCGTGCCTGAGTCCCTCAACCGAGCGATCCGCTGGGACACCGTCGTCGGCGCCCTCCTGATCGTCCTGCTGCTGTTCTCCTTCACCACCGTGGACGGATTCGGCAACGCGCTGAACCTGTCGTTCCTGATCGGCAACACCCTCCCCGTCGCGCTGGTCGCCCTGCCGATGACCCTGTTGGTCGTCTCCGGGGAGATCGACCTGTCGGTCGCCTCCACGGCCGGCCTGTCCGGCGCGGTGATGGGCGCCCTGTGGAACCAGGGCCTGACCATCGAGGCGATCATCCCCATCTGCCTGCTGCTCGGCGTGGTCTGCGGGCTCGTCAACGGCCTGCTCGTCACCCGGCTCGGGCTGCCGTCCCTGGCCGTCACCATCGGCACCCTGGCCGCCTACCGGGGCGTCGCGCAGATCGTGCTCGGCTCCGACGCGGTCACCGACTTCCCCACCCAGTACCTGGACTTCGCGGCCGGCCGCGTCGGGGACAGCTTCCTCCCACAGGCCTTCCTGCCCTTCGTCGTCCTCCTCGCCATCGCCTTCGTGGTCCTGCACGCCACACCGTTCGGGCGCTCGCTGTTCGCGATCGGCGCCAGTGAGGAGGCCGCCCGGTTCGCCGGGATCCGCGTCAAGCGGCAGAAGCTGATCCTGTTCACGGTGACCGGCCTGATGGCCTCCCTCACCGGGATCTTCTGGGCCCTGCACTACGCCAGCGCCCGCTACGACAACGCCACCGGCCTCGAACTCTCCGTCATCGCGTCGGTCCTCCTCGGCGGCATCGACTTCGACGGCGGCAAGGGCACGCTCGGCGGCGCGATCGCGGGAGTCTTCCTGCTCGGCGCGGCGCAGAACGTGATGAGCCTGAAGGACGTCTCCGCACAGTCGCAGATCGTCGTCACCGGCGTCCTGCTCGTCGTCTCCGTGCTCGGCCCCCGGGTCGCACGGCAGATCTCCGTCGCGAGGGCAGGCCGTAGAGCCGCCGCCTCGACCTCGACGGCCTGAGAAACAGCCCTCCTCGTAAAGGACCCACACCACCATGCGCAAGTCATCCCTCCGTCGTGCCTGCGCGGCCGTCGCCGCCGTCTCCTCCCTCGCCCTCGCCGTGACCGCCTGCGGCGGCACCACCAAGGAGGACGTGAAGAACGAGAGCACCGGCGCCGCCGCCTCCGCCGGCAAGGCCGACCCGAACGCGGCCACCAAGAAGGGCCTGACCGTCGGCTTCCTGCCGAAGCAGGTCAACAACCCGTACTTCACCTCCGCCGACAAGGGCGGCGAGGCGGCCCTGAAGGAGCTCGGCTCCAGCTACAAGGAGGTCGGCCCGTCCAGCGCGACCGACACCTCGGGGCAGGTGTCGTACGTCAACACCCTCACCCAGCAGCAGGTCGACGGGATCGCCGTGTCCGCGCAGGACCCGGGCGCCCTGTGCACCGCGCTGAAGCAGGCCATGAGCAACAAGATCAAGGTCGTCACCTACGACTCGGACACCAACCCCGAGTGCCGTAACGCCTTCGTCTCGCAGGCCTCCGCCGAGGACCTGGGCCGCACCGAGGTGCAGCTGCTCGCCCAGCAGATCGGCTACAAGGGCGAGATCGCGATCCTGTCGGCCGCGCAGACCGCGACGAACCAGAACGTCTGGATCGACTACATGAAGAAGGAGCTGGCGGACCCGAAGTACAAGGACGTCAAGCTCGTCAAGGTCGCGTACGGCAACGACGACGCCCAGCAGTCCTTCCAGCAGACCCAGGGCCTGCTCCAGCAGTACCCGAACCTGAAGGGGATCATCTCCCCGACCACCGTCGGCATCAAGGCGGCCGCGCAGTACCTGTCGGGCTCGAAGTACAAGGGCAAGGTCAAGCTGACCGGCCTCGGCACCCCGAACGACATGCGCACCTACGTCAAGAACGGCACCGTCGACGCGTTCGAGCTGTGGGACCCCTCCAAGCTCGGCGCCCTGGCCGCGCAGACCGCGGTGGCGCTGGCCTCCGGCCAGATCACCGGCAAGGAGGGCGAGACCTTCAAGGCCGGCGGCACCACGTACACCATCGGCAAGGACGGCGTGATCAGCCTCGGCAAGCCGACCGTGTTCGACGCCAAGAACATCGACCAGTTCAACTTCTAAGTCGGGAGCGGTACTTCATGCAGCGCGTCTGTTTCCTGCTCAAGGTCCGTCAGGACCGGCTCGCCGAGTACCGCGAACGCCACGCCGCCGTGTGGCCGGAGATGCTGGACGCTCTCTCGGCCACCGGCTGGCACAACTACTCGCTCTTCCTGAGAGACGACGGCCTGCTCGTCGGCTACCTGGAGACGGAGGACTTCGCGGCCGCCCAGGCAGGCATGGAGGCCGCCGACGTCAACGCCCGCTGGCAGGCGGAGATGGCGCCGTTCTTCGAGTCGCTGGACGGCGCCCGTCCCGACGAGGCCATGAAGCCGCTCACCGAAGTCTTCCACCTCGCCTGACACCACCCGCTGTCCCCTCCTCGCCGCTTTCCCCCGCCGCCCGCCCCCCCCGGGCCCCTTCGCCCCTCTGCTCTCGCACGACAACGGAGTCCCCCGAGATGAGACGACGCACCCTGCTGGCCGGCGCCCTCCTCAGCGCCGCGGCTTCCCCCGTCCTCGCCGCCGGCACCGCACGCGCCGCCGACCCAGGCCCCTCGGTCACCAAGAAGGCCACCACCCAACTCGACGCGACGGCCGTCTTCTTCGTCTCCTACGACGGCCTGGTCAACAACAACTCGTTCCAGAAGAACGGCCTGCTGACCTACAAGGGCTACCAGTACGCCACCTGGTACACCTCCACCGGCAACGCGGTCGTCGCCCGCCGCGTCCTCGGCGGCAGCACCTGGTCGACCGTGACCCTCTCCCACGTCCTCAAGGCCAGCGACTCCCACAACGTCATCTCCATGGGCGTCTCCAAGATCGACGGCCGGCTCCACCTCAACATGGACTCCCACAGCGACGGCTTCTTCTACGTGAAGTCGGCTGCCGGACTCCTCGACAACCCGGCGACCACCTCCTGGACGTCCTCCGTCTTCGGCGCCGTGCAGACCACCCTCGACGGCCTCGCCCTCACCTCGCAGTTCACCTACCCGCAGTTCGTCTCCACGCCCGAGGGCAAGCTCCAGCTCAGCTACCGGGTCGGCATCTCCGGCAACGGCCGCAACGCCCTCGCGGAGTACGACGGCTCGACCTGGACGAACCTCGGCGAATGGTCGAGCTCCACCGGCGCCTACACCAGCGAGCACGGCTCCAGCACGGCCCGCAACATGTACCTGCACGGCATCGACTACGACGTCAACGGCCGGCTGCACTCCTTCTTCACCTGGCGTGAGCAGAACGGCGCCGTGATGTGCTCCAGCGGCGGCATCACCAACCACGACACCGGCTACGTCTACTCCACCGACCGCGGCCGTACCTGGCGCAACAACGCGGGCACGCTCGTCGGCACCACCGGCGCCTCCGACACGGTCGCCGTCACCGACTCCGGTCTGGTCGTGGACCCCCTCAACCCGGACCACTCCCTGATGAACCAGGAGAGCCAGGCCACCGACTCCACCGGCCTCCCGCACGCCGTCATCAGCTACGTGCCGGGCCGCTTCGGCCAGTGCACCACCAACTACGTCAGCGACCGGACCGCCAACGGCCGCGCCTTCCATCTGCGCAAGAACTCCTCCGGCAGCTGGCAGAAGACGGAGATCCCCGTCGTCCTCGGCTCCAGCCAGCGCACCAAGCTGGTCCTGGACAAGTACGACAACGCGTACGCGATCTTCCCCTTCGGGCGGATCGCCGGCGCCTCGAAGTCCTCCGGCTACACGGACTGGACGGTGCTCTTCGACGGCAGCGGCCTGAACGCCTTCGGCGAGGTCGTGATCGACGAGCTGCGGGTCAAGGCCGACAACACGCTGTCGTTCATGTACCAGGAGAAGTCGAGCGGGACGACCCCGTCGGCGCTCCACGTCATCGACTTCGCACTGCCCGCATGACCCGAACAGAGACACGGACAGGGGCGCGGCGGCCTGACGGTAATGTGAAGGCCGTCCCGCCGTGCCCCGTTCACCTGGAGGTCCCCGCCTGATGGCCCATTCGGTGGGTATCAAGGACGTCGCCCGTGCCGCCGGAGTCTCCGTCGGCACGGTGTCCAACGTCATCAACCGCCCGGACACCGTCGCCACCGAGACCCGGGCGCGCGTGCTCTCGGCGATAGACCGGCTCGGCTACGTCCGCAGCGAGTCGGCCCGCCAACTGCGCGCGGGCCGCAGCCGGATCATGGGGCTGCTCGTCCTCGACATGGGCAACCCCTTCTTCGTGGACGTCGCCCGCGGCGCCGAGCGGGCCGCGCGGGACGCCGGGCTCGGCGTGATGGTCTGCAACAGCGCCGAGAGCGTCGGCGAGGAGGCCGAGTACCTGTCCCTCTTCGCCGAGCAGCGGGTGCGGGGCGTGCTGCTCACCCCGGCCGACGCCACCGGCCGCAACATCGACTCCTTCCGCCGGCACGGCATCCCCTTCGTGCTCGTCGACCGGGTCTCCGAGGGCACCACCGAGTGCTCGGTGTCGGTGGACGACGTGGCGGGCGGCGCGCTCGCCGTACGGCATCTCATCGACGCCGGACACCGCTCCATCGCCTACGTCAGCGGCCCGCCCGGCTTCACTCAGGTCCGCGACCGCCGCACCGGCGCGCTGAACGCGCTCGCCGAGGCGGGCCTCGGCCCCGAGCACCTGCGCGAGCTGCCCACCGAACGCCTCGACGTCGCCGCCGGCCGGGACGCGGGCGCCCGGCTGCTCGGCCTCGCCGACCGCCCGACCGCCGTGTTCTGCGCCAACGACCTGCTCGCCCTCGGCGTCCTGCAGGCCATGTACGCGGCCGGCGTCGGCGTCCCCGACGATCTCGCCATCGTCGGCTACGACGACATCGAGTTCGCCGCTGCGGCGGCCGTCCCCCTCACCTCCGTGCGCCAGCCCGCCGTCACCATGGGCGCCCTCGCCGCGGAGATGCTGCTGGAGGAGACCGAGGAGAGCGAGGAGAGGGGAGCGCACGCCGGACGGCACGAGCACCGGCGGGTCGTGCTCCAGCCGGAGCTGGTGGTGCGCCGGTCCAGCCTTTCGGCGCGCTGAGCGGCGGTTCAGTACCCGCGCTGTGCGCCCGTTCAGTAGGGGTTCATGATCCCCCGGGCCCCGGCTCCGCCCCGGCATGTGCTGAACTGGGACGCGGTCCGCTTCACCGATCGCCCCGGGAGCCCCTGTTGTCCGTCAGCTACCGCCAGCCCGGCGTCGTCCTCACCGACCGCCGCTTCACCGTGCCCCTCGACCACGCCGACCCGGCCGGGGAGACCATCGGGCTCTACGCCCGCGAGGTCGTCGCGAGCGACAAGGCGGAGAAGGACCTGCCCTGGCTGGTCTACCTCCAGGGCGGCCCCGGATTCGGCGCCAACCGGTTCGTCGGAAAGCCGGCCTGGCTCGGCCGCGCGCTGAAGGAGTACCGGGTCCTCCTCCTCGACCAGCGCGGCACCGGCCACTCCACCCCGGCCAACCGCCAGACGCTCCCGCTGCGCGGCGGACCGGCCGAACAGGCCGACTACCTCGCGCACTTCCGCGCCGACTCCATCGTCCGCGACTGCGAGCTGATCCGCGGTGACGTCACCGGCGGAGCCCCGTGGACCGTCCTCGGCCAGAGCTTCGGCGGCTTCTGCACGGTCACCTACCTCTCCCTCGCCCCCGAGGGCCTCGCCGCCGCCGTCATCACCGGCGGCCTGCCCTCCCTCGACGCCCACGCCGACGACGTCTACCGCGCCGCCTACCCGCGCATGGAGCGCAAGGTCGCCGCGCACTACACGCGCTACCCGCAGGACGCCGAGCGCGTCCGCCGCATCGCCGACCACCTGCTGCACCACGAGGTGACGCTGCCGGCCGGCTACCGGCTCACCGTCGAGGCCTTCCAGACGGTCGGCATCCTCCTCGGCGGCAGCGAGGGCAGCCACCGACTGCACCACCTCCTCGAGGAGGCCTTCGTCCCCACCCCGCAGGGCCCGGAGCTGTCCGACGCCTTCCAGGAGGAGATCCAGAGCCTGCTGTCCTACGCCGGACACCCCCTCTACGCCCTCGTCCACGAGGCCATCTACGGCCAGGACGCCCGCCCCACCGCCTGGGCCGCCGACCGGGTGCGGGCCGAGTTCCCGCAGTTCGACGCGGCGAAGACCCTCGCCGGCGACGGACCGCTGCTGCTCACCGGCGAGACCGTCCACCCCTGGATGTTCGACGCCGACCCCGCGCTGCGCCCGCTGCGCGAGACCGCCGAACTCCTCGCCGCCCGCACCGACTGGGCGCCCCTGTACGACCCGGCCCGCCTCGCCGCCAACGAGGTCCCGGTCGCGGCCGCGATCTACCACGACGACCTGTACGTCGACACCGCCCACTCCCTGGCCACCGCCCGCGCCGTCCGCGGCCTGCGCACCTGGGTCACCGACGAGTTCGAGCACGACGGCGTCCGGGCCGGCGGCCCCCGCGTCCTGGACCGCCTGCTCGCCCTCACCCGCGACGAGGCGTGACGCCGGCGTCACCGCCACTGCCGCCGTCCCCGTCGCTGTCACCGTCACCGGCTAGTCTGCCGACATGACCGAGCCGACGATCGCCCAGCTCAAGCCCATGCCCGAGGACTGGCAGCGTGCCCTGGCCGTGGTGGCGCACCCGGACGACCTGGAGTACGGGTGCTCCGCGGCGGTCGCCGCCTGGACGGATGGCGGCCGCGAGGTCGCCTATGTCCTGGCCACCCGCGGTGAGGCGGGCATCGACACCCTCGCGCCCGCCGAGTGCGGCCCCCTGCGCGAGCGGGAGCAGCGGGCGAGCGCGGCCGTGGTGGGCGTGTCGACGGTCGAGTTCCTCGACCACCGGGACGGCGTCATCGAGTACGGGCTCGCCCTGCGCCGGGACATCGCGGCCGCGATCCGCAGACACCGTCCCGAACTCGTCATCACCCTCAACCACCGAGACACCTGGGGCGGGGTCGCCTGGAACACCCCCGACCACGTCGCCGTCGGCCGCGCCACCCTGGACGCGGCCGGGGACGCCGGCAACCGCTGGATCTTCCCGGAACTCACCGAGCAGGGCCTGGAGCCCTTCAACGGCGTGCGCTGGGTCGCCGTGGCCGGCTCCGCGACGCCCACCCACGCCGTGGACGCGTCGGCGGGACTGGAGCGGGCGGTCGGCTCGCTCCTCGAACATCGCGCGTACATCGAGGCGTTGACCGACGAGGAGCCGGAAGCCTACGCACGGCGGTTCCTGACCGGGGTGGCGCAGTCCGTGGGCGAGCGGTTCGGCGGCCGGCCGGCCGTGGCGTTCGAACTGTTCAGCCGGTAGGGCGGCGTCGCAGGTCAGTAGGGTGGAGGGCATGCAAGAGACGACGGTGGACCGGAACTCCCTGCGCGGCGACTGCCAGAACTGCTTCGGCCTGTGCTGTGTGGCCCTGCCCTTCGCCCGCTCCGCGGACTTCGCGATCGACAAGCCCGCCGGCCAGGAGTGCCCCAACCTGGGCGAGGACCACCGCTGCGGCATCCACGCCCGGCTGCGCCAGAAGGGCTTCACCGGCTGCACGGTCTACGACTGCTTCGGCGCCGGGCAGCAGGTCTCGCAGGTCACCTTCGGCGGCCGGGACCGGCGTACGGCCCCGCGCGAGGAGGCCCGCCGCATGGCCGAGGTGTTCCCGGTCGTCCGGCAGCTCCACGAACTCCTGTGGTACCTCACCGAGGCGCTCGCCCTTCCCGCGGCCCGCCCGATCCACGCCGAACTGCGCCGGGCCCTGGACAAGACCGAGGAGCTCACCGCTCTGCCCCCGGACGAGCTGATCGCGCTCGACGTCCCGGCGCACCGTCAGGACGTCAATGTGCTGCTCCTGAAGACCAGCGAGCTGGCCAGGTCCGGGGTGGGCGGCCGCAAGAAGGAGCGCCGGGGCGCCGATCTGATGGGCGCCCGTCTCCAGGGCGCCGACCTGCGCGGCGCGAATCTGCGCGGCGCTTATCTGATAGCCGCCGACCTCACCGGCGCGGACCTGCGCCGAGCGGACCTGATCGGCGCCGACCTGCGCGACGCCGACCTGACGGACGCCGATCTGACCGGCGCGTTCTTCCTGACGCAGCCGCAGCTGAACGCGGCCCGGGGGAGCGCGGGCACGAAGCTGCCTGAGTCAGTCACCCGCCCCGTGCACTGGACAGCGGGCCTCTGAGGGCGCCGCTGCCCCGCTCTCCTCGCCGACCTGCGCGCCGGGCGACGTCCAGGTGCGCCGCTCCAGGTGCAGACGCAGCCCGTCCGGCATCAGCGTCAGCCGTTCCGTGACCCGCAGCCGGTACGCCGGGTCGGGGCGCAGCTCGTAGCGGCGCAGCAGCATTCCCAGCACCAGCGTGGCCTCGTGCAGTGCGAACTGCCGTCCGATGCAGGCCCGTGCCCCGGTGCCGAACGGCTTGAAGGTGTGCGGGGCGCGGCCGCGTACGGCCTGGGCGTCGAAGCGGTCCGGGTCGAACCGTTCGGCGTCGGGCCCCCACACCTCGGGGTCGCGGTGCAGCATCGCCGTGAGCACCAGCGCCCAGCCGCCGCGCCGCATCGGATGCTCCCCGCCCAGGACGGTGTCGGCGCGGGCCTCCCGGGCGAACGCGGGCGCCGTCGGCCACAGCCGCAGCGACTCGTCGAGGACCCGGCGGACGTACCGCAGTCTGGCCACCTGGTCGTACCGGGGGACGGCCGCGTCCCCCCACACCTGGTCCACCTCGGCGCGGGCACGGGCCGCGATGTCCGGGTTGAGCGAGAGGTAGTGCAGGGCGAAGGAGAGCGCGCCCGAGGTGGTCTCGTGGCCGGCGACCAGGAAGGTGATGACCTGCCGCCGCACGTTCTGCGCCGACAGCCGTTCGCCCGTCTCGGGGTGGGCGGTGTCGAGCATCCGGTCGAGCAGGTCGCCCTCCCCGCCGCCCTGCTCGCGGCGCGCCCGCACCAGGTCGTCGACGGTGCGGTCGAGGTAGGCGATGTCGGCCTCGTTGCGGCGCGTGGCCCGCCGCAGCAGCGCGGGGGAGGGCACGGTGTTGAGGCGCTGCGCGTAGGTGAGGGTGCCCACCATCGCCGTCACGAAGGGGTGCGGCCGGGCGCGCTCGAAGGATCCGAAGTCGTGCCCGAATCCGGTGCGCGAGATCGTCTCCAGGGTCAGCTTGGTCATGTCGCCGGGCACGTCCACCGCCCGGCCCGCGGCCAGTTCCCGGTCCCAGTGGCCGGTGAGCCGCTCCGCCACGTCCAGCATCATCGGGTGGTAGGCCGCCATGGCCTCCCGGCTGAACCCCGGGGCCAGGACGTCGTGCGCGAGCTGCCAGTTCGGCTCGTGGTTGTACGCCGTGAACAGGGCGTCCCCCACGACGGGCCGGAGGTTGGCTATGCCCAGCCCCACGTGCTTGGCGAACCGCGTCTCGTCCGCCATGTCGGCGGCGAGCTTCGCGCCCCACACGAAGACGAACTCCCGGCCGAAGGCCTTGCGCCGGTAGATCGGCCCGAGCTGCCCGGCGTAGCGCATGGAGTCCTGCAGGGGGGTGCGCCGGCTCGCGCCCAGGACGTCGCCGAGCAGCGGGAGCCGGCGCGGTGGATGCGGGATGCGCTCCAGCTCGGGCCAGCCGAGCTCCGCGCCGCGGAATCCTTTCGGCAGTGCCTCGGCCGTGTCCCCGGCGGCCTTCCCCGTCGGTCCGGTCGTCCCCGTCGTCTCCGCCGTCCCCGCGGTCTCCGCCATGACGCGATCTCCCTTGATGCAGCGGCACGTTGAGCATGTTGTACGTGGGTTCAATAACGCGGTTCAGTCTGGTCCCGCTGTTGAACCGACGTCAAGTAAAGTGCGGGCATGGCCGCGAACCAGGGGGAGCGCACCCGACGCCGACTCAGTACCGGGGAACGCAGGGAGCAGCTCCTGTCGGTCGGCGCGCGCCTGTTCTCGGAGAGCCCCTACGACGAGGTGTGGATCGAGCAGGTCGCCGAGATCGCCGGCGTCTCGCGTGGCCTGCTGTACCACTACTTCCCCACCAAACGGGACTTCTTCGCGGCGGTCGTCGAGCGCGAGAGCGAGCGGATGCTGCGCATGACGGCGGCGGTCCCCGGCATCCCGGTCCGTGAACAGCTCGCCTCGGGCCTGGACGCCTTCCTGGAGTACGTGGAGACCCACGCCCACGGCTACCGCGCCTTCCATCGCGCGGACGCGGCCGGCGACCAGGCGGTGCGCAAGGTGTATCAGCGGGCTTTGGTGGCACAGGAGCGCCAGATCCTGGCGGCCCTGGGCGCCGACCCCGAGTTCGGGCCGGTCTTCGAGGAACGGCCCGACGTACGGCTGGCGGTGCGCGGCTGGCTGGCCTTCACGACGGCGGTCTGCCTGGAGTGGCTGCGCGAGCCGGACCTGTCGCGGGATCAGGTGCGGGAGCTGTGCACGCGTGCGCTGCTGGGGGTCATGTCGGCTCCGGGGTGACTTCGGACAGGGAGCCTTGGGGCAGTGGTTGGCGCGGCCGCGGATCTCCGATAGGTTAGGCAAGGCTTACCTAAGGAGGTTTTGGGATGGGTGACAGCCAAAGCTGGGCGGCCATGCCGTCCGCCGCCGAGCGGGCCCGATCGGTGCTCGCGGCCTCGTGGTCCTGCACCGTGACCGCGGACGGCGGACGCGAGGAGTTCGTCGGCGCGCACACCGTCGACGAGAACGGCCGGGTGATCCTTCATGCGCCCGAGGGCAGCGCCCTGCGCACCGCGGCGATCTGCGCACCCCGCGGCGAGCCGTCCGCCGTGCTGGAGTTCGCGGACCCGGCGCCCGTTCCCGTACGCAGCCGGGTCCGCGCCCGGCTCTGGCTGGCCGGCTGGTTCACCCCCGAGGACGACCGCCTCGCCTTCCACGCCACCCGCGTCGTGCTGAAACCGCCCACCGGCGCGGTCGTCGTCGCCCTCGACGAGTTCACGCAGGCCCGGCCCGACCCGCTCGCCACCGCCGAGGCCCAGCTGCTCACGCATCTCGCCGACGCCCACCCCGACGCCGTCGAGCGGCTCACCCGGCTCTTCCGGCGAGACAGCCTGCACGGCGCCGTCCGCGTTCAGCCGCTCGCCGTCGACCGGCACGGACTGACGCTGCGCATCGAGCGCGCCCGCGCCCACGGCGACGTCCGCCTGCCCTTCCACGCGCCCGCCGACGACGTCGCACAGCTCACCGAGCGCATGCACGTCCTGCTCACCCAGGCCGCGGCCGCCTGCCCGCGCGCCCTACAGCGGCAGCGCACAGACGGCGACGGGTGACGCGAACGGCTCGCCCGCGAGCCGCAGTCCACCGTTCGCGCCGTCCACCCGGAACACGCTGACCGTGCCGGAGCGCTGGTTGGCGGCGAACAGCAGGCCGCCGTCCGGCGAGAGGGCGATCTGCCGAGGGAAGTCCCCGTCCACCGGCACCGTGCCGAGCAGCCGCAGCCGGGCCCCGTCCGCCTCCACGGCGTAGCGCGCGAGGCTGTTGTCGCCGCGGTTGGCGAGGAAGGCGTACGCGCCGTCCGGCGTGACCGCCAGCTGCGCCGGGTAGTTGGTGCCCGCCTTCGAGCCCGTGGACTGCGGCTTCCCGATCGTCAGCCGGCCACTGGACGCCTCGTACGTGCAGACGGTGACCGTGTCGTCGGCCTCGTTCGCGAGGTAGGCGTGCCGGCCGCCGGGATGGAACGTGAGATGGCGCGGCCCGGCGCCCGCCCGGGTGTGCGCCTGCGCGACCTCCGTGAGCGTGCCCGCCTTCTCGTTCAGGCGGTAGCTGTACACGGTGTCGGTGCCGAAGTCGACGGCGAGGACATGGCCGCCGTCCGGAGCCGTGATGAACTGGTGTGCGTGCGGCCCCTGTTGGCCCTGCCGGGGCGCCGGACGGGTGTGCGTGTCCAGGGCGGTGCGGTCGCCGAGCGCCCCCGAGGCGTCGATCGGGTGCACGGCCACACTGCCCGAGCCGAAGTCGGCGCTCAGCAGCCACCGCCCGCTGGGGTGCACCGACACATGGCAGGTGTGCGCCCCGCCCGTGGCCCGGCTGCCCAGCACCTTCTCGTCGGACAGCCGTACCGCCGTCACGGCGCCCGCCTCGCGTTCGTTCGCCGCATAGAGCGTTCGGCCGTTCGGGTGCACCGCGAGGTACGACGGGTCCGGCACGCCGGTGATCGTGCCCCGGCCGGTGATCCGCCCCGAGCCGGGGTCGTACGAGGCGACGCCGATGCCCTTCCCGCCGCCCTCGGCGGAGGTGTACGTGCCCACGTAGAGGGGCCTGGGGCCGGAGGGGCTCGGCGAGGCCTGCGGCGCGGACGCCGTCGAGGCGGACGACGGCTGCTGGGGCGGCGCGGCCTGCGGGGCTTCCTCGGCGTCCGGTGAGCCGCCGGCACTGCCGCTGCCGCACCCGGCCAGAGCAGACGCCGCCGCCGCGCCGCCGAGCAACCCGACGAAGCGGCGCCTGCTCCAGCGACCGTCGGCCGCGTCCGTCCCACTGCTCATGCCCGCACCTCAGGTCGTCGTCCGCATCCTCCGTGACAGCCACCTTGACCCGGACCGGCCGTCGAACGCAAAAGCGGAAACCCGGCGGGCTACCAGTCGCCGTCCTCCACCGGCTTCCCCGGCGCGTCCTTGAGGTGGTGCACCTGGCCGGGGGCGGGCTGCTGCCACGGGTCCAGGTCGGTGCCGAGCCACTCGCCCACCGGCTGCACGTCGGCCAGGGTGTCGCTGGGCGCGACGTCGTGCGCGTCGTTGTCGTAGTAGTCGAACCAGGGCAGCCCGGCCTGGGTGTACGCGGCGCGGTCCACCGGGGACGGCGGGGGCTCCTCGCCGGTGATGCGCCGCCACTCCGGCGGGGTCACCAGATGCACGAAGACCCGGGCGGCGGGCCGCTCCGCGTAGTCCGCGACCGGACGGACGTCCTGGTACACCTCCTGGCGCATCGAACCGCCCACGCCCAGGCCCATCGCGGCGGCCGCGCGGGCCCGGGGCGCGCCGCCCGGAGCGGGGGCCGCGGCGGGCGTCATCGGGGCCGCGCCGGGCGGCGGCGGGGCGCCGTACGCGCGCACCGACTTCACGCTCCTCGTCTCCAGGGAGCGGCGGCGCTCCGCCTCCCGCCACTCGGCGCGCCTGACCTCGTTCAGCGGGAACGACTGCAACTGGACCCCGCCCCAGACCTCCTCGCCGGTGACCTGGCCCTCCACGGTCGCCCCGAGGCCCAGCGGCACCGCCACGAACTGGCGCACCGTGCCCTTGCCCGAGTTGATGCCGTCCAGCCAGGGCTGACGAGGCAGCGAGAGGTAGTTCTGCGGGTCCCGGGAGAGCCGGCTGCTCCAGGGCTTCCCGGAGACCGCGCACACCTTGCCCGCCCCGACCTGCAGCGCGGCCGGCTCCGTCGAGCCCGCGAAGCTCAACCACATCGCCTCACGCAGGTACATCGGCAGCAGCACACCGCCCCGCGCCAGCCACTCCCCGGGCACCGTGTCGGCGTGGTCGGAGACCCGGCGGACCGGGAACGCGCCGAGGCCGGGCGGCAGGCCGTGCGTGCCCTTCTCCGGCAGCCGAAGCGTCCGCATGAACCGCACCGCCACCCCGCCCGGCAGCCTCAGCGTGTCCCCGTCGATCCGTACGGTGGTGTCGGCCATCCGCATGCTCCCCTCGTGTCCCACGCCCGCCCCGTCGCGGAGCCTGTCAAGGAGAACGCCGGGTGATCCCCGTACGGTTCCGCCACAGCTCTTCCTGAACGCCCAGGCGCTCGCGCAGACGGGTCAGACGAGGCATGCGCTCGCGCTGTTCCCGTGACACGCGGTCCAGATCCTCCAGAAGCCGACGGGAGCGGTGCTCGGTGTCGAGCTCGTCGAGGATGCGGTTGACCTCCGTCAGCACCGCGCCGTGCAGCTGCCACTGCCGGGCGTCGTGCTGGAGCCGCTCCAGCAGCAGCTGGGCGAGCTTGTCACGGGTGGCCACGGCCTGCCGCAGCTCGGCGCTGAGCCGGGCCTCGGCGGCGTCCGCGTTGAGGCTGACACTCGTCGTGACCAGCACCGCGAAGCTGACCACCGCGTCGGCGATCTCCGACAGCAGCCGCTCCACGGTCGCGCCGGTCTCCGGCGGGAACAGCGGCTCCGGCTCGCGCTCCTTGGCGAGGTCGGTGAGCGTGCGGGCGAGCACCCGCAGCACGACCGTGCAGATCTCCAGCGTGTCCAGACCGGTGCGCAGCACCACCCGGTGCAGCAGCCCCTCCCGCACGCGCGGGTTGAGCCGCAGGCTGTCCTCGGCCTGCCGCAGCGCCGCGTCCACCTCGACGATGTCGTGATCCAGCCGGCGCGCCTCGTGCAGCCGGGCGGCCGCCTCCTCCACGGGAGTGCGGCCGGCCGCCTCCTCGCCGATGCGCAGCATCAGCTGCCGCAGCCGGCGAGCCAGTCCCTCGATCGACTCGCCCGCCTCCTCCACCCACACCGGAGGCGGCAGCAGCACATTGCAGCCGAGCCCGACGACCGCGCCGATCAGCGTCTCCACCACCCGCGCCCACGCCGTGTCCCCGACGGTGGTCACCCCGAGCACCAGCATGGCGCTGATCGCCACCTCGGGGACGTACTCGTCGACCCGCACCAGGTGCCCCACGCCCAGCGAGGCCACGATCAGCAGCGCGAGGCTCCACCAGGTCAGACCCACCAGGAGGCTGAAGGCGATGGCGACGAGCACACCGGCCACCACCGCGTTCACCCGGCGGATGCCGTTGGTCAGCGTCGCGTACAGGGTGACCTGGACGACCAGCAGCGCGGTCAGCGGCGCGGTCAGCGGCAACGCCTCGGGGCTCAGGCGCAGGGCGATGACATACGCGATCGTGGCCGCGGCGGCAGCCCGCAGCGCCTGGACGACCACGGGGTCCCGGTGGCGCTGCACCAACCGTACGAGCGGCCCCGCGCGCTCACGTGCCTCTTGCATCCCCAGACCAGTTCCCTTTCCCCACCTGCCTCGAACGTTTCCGGCCGCGAGCGAGCCTAGATCGTCGCGGGCAGCCGGGGAAGCCCAGGTGAGCCATGGGGTCAGCCCCCGCCGTCCTCCGGTTGTCCGCACCGGGTGACGGCGGTCCGCCGGATGGTCTTACCGCGGGCAGGCGCGCGAGGCTCGGATCGCGACGAGGCGATGGCCGACAACGTGATGTGGCGGCGGGAGCACACCGGCACGAAAACGCTGCTGTCCGCGCACGACCAGCGCCTCGGCTACGTGCCCGCCGGCCCCGCCCACTACCCGAAGCAGCAGGGCGCGGCTCGTTCAACGCCACCGGCCCCGACGGGGATGTCCGGCGCTGGACGCTGGGCCCGGCGGCCCCGGGAAGCAACGAGGAGACCCTCGACCGGGTGCGCTACCGCGACCACGCCGTCGACCTCCGCACGGTCCGCGAACCGGCCCGCACCTCGCTGTCGGCGGCCTACCCGGACACCACGCCCGACATGGCGCTCGCGACCACCCACGACGTCCTGATCCACCTTCACCGGGTGCGGGCGGCGCGGTTGCGCGACCGGTAGCCGACCAGGAAGAGTCGGCAACCGTCCGGGTTCGCGCACTTCTTGATCCCCTGCGCCGACGAACCCGGCCGACCGGAGGAAGGGGTGGGCACACGGTGACGGACTCCTGGGCACGGGCCCGGAACGCGCTGGAGGCGGCGGGGATCCCGCCCGACCGCCTGGCCCGCCTCGGACCGCTCGGCGGCGGCACGTACAACACCGTCGAGGAGCTCCGCCTCACGGACGGCAGCCGCTACGTACTGAAGGTCGCGCCCACCGCGCCGGGCCTGCGCTACGAGAGCCGGCTGCTGCTCGGCGAGGCGGAGTTCTGCCGCGGGGCGGCCGAGGCAGGCGTCCCGGCGCCGCGGGTCGTGGCCCTCGACGAGGCGTGGCTGCTGATGACGCTGTCCCCGGGCACCCCCTGGGACGACTCGCTCACGGCTGCCGAACAGGCGGAGCTCCGCGGGGAGTTGGGCCGTCAGGTGGCCCGGCTGCATGGGGTGACCGGGCCCGGCTTCGGCTATCCCACCGGCGCCTTCGGCCCGCTCGCGCCCGACTGGCGCACCGCGTTCACGGCGATGTTCGACGCCCTCCTCGCCGACGCCCGCGAGCACGGCGCCCGACTGCCCCGTCCCGTCGAGGACGTCGCCGCCGTCGCCCGGTCCGCGTACGACGCCCTCGACGAGGTCACCGTCCCGCGGCTGGTCCACTACGACCTGTGGCCGGGCAACGTCCTCGTCGACCGCACCGACGGCACGGCCCGGATCGGGGGCCTCATCGACGGCGAGCGGATGTTCTGGGGCGACCCGCTCGCGGACTTCGTCTCCCTGGCGCTGCTGGGGGACATCAGGAAGGACGAGGCGTTCCTGGAGGGCTACCGGGCCGCCGGAGGACGCGCCGTGTTCGACCGGCCCGCCCGGCTGCGTCTCGCCCTCTACCGCGCCTACCTCTACCTGATCATGCTCATCGAGACGATCCCGCGGGCGGTCGGCGCCGATCAGGAGCGGTGGGTGCAGCAGAGGGTCGCCCCGGAGCTCGTGGCGGCCCTGGACGAGATCGAGTCCGCGACGGCATGACGGGCGGAACGGCCCCGCCCCCACGTTTCGTCCGTCGCCCGGGGAGGTACTCGCGTGAGGCCCGGGCGACCGTCGCCCGGGGGAGCGCGGAGGGAGGACGTCGTGGCCGCACACCGCCACGCAGGCCCCGGCGAGGACGGCGCGCCGGTCCCGCGCGACCTGCCGGACCAGCAGGCCGACGGGGGCGAGGACCCCTGGGACGCCACCGACCCCGAGACGCCGGACGAGTCCGCACAGGACGTCCCGGACACCGATGAGGCGGGCACCGGCCGACGGGGCGCCCCGCGGGCGGAGAGCGGTCAGTCCGACCACCCCGTCCCCGACGAGCCGTCCGCCTGAGGAGTCTGCATGGGCATCGCCGACCGGGCCCGTTCCTGGCCCGTCCTGCGTCAACTCACCGGTGACGACCGCACCGGCCGGGGCAGCGCCGCCAAGTCCGCGCGGACCGAGCGGCTGCGCCCCCGCACCGACACCGCCGACCGCGTCGTCCCCTCGATCTGCCCGTACTGCGCCGTCGGCTGCGGGCAGCAGGTGTACGTCAAGGGCGACGAGGTCGTGCAGATCGAGGGCGATCCCGCATCCCCCGTCAGCCGTGGACGGCTCTGTCCCAAGGGGTCGGCCACGCTTCAGCTGACCACCGGGTCCGCCCGCCGCCACCAGGTCCTGTACCGCCGCCCGCACGGCGCCGACTGGGAGCCCCTCGACCTGGACACGGCCATGGACATGGTCGCCGACCGGGTCGTCCGCACCCGGCGCGAGACCTGGCAGTGGGAGCAGGACGGCATACGCACCGCCCGCACCATGGGCATCGCCAGCCTCGGCGGAGCCACCCTGGACAACGAGGAGAACTACCTCATCAAGAAGCTGCTGACCGGCCTCGGCGTCGTCCAGGTGGAGAACCAGGCCCGGGTCTGCCACAGCTCTACCGTCGCCGGCCTCGGCACCTCCTTCGGCCGCGGCGGCGCCACCACGTTCATGCAGGACCTCCAGCACGCCGACTGCATCGTCATCGAGGGCTCCAACTTCGCCGAGTGCCACCCGGTCGGCTTCCAGTGGGTGATGGAGGCCAAGAAGCGCGGCGCGACGATCATCGACGTCGACCCGCGCTTCAACCGCACCAGCGCCCTCAGCGACCTCTACGTCCCGATCCGCGCCGGCACCGACATCGCCTTCCTCGGCGGGATCATCAACCACGTCCTCACCGAGGAGAAGGAGTTCCGCAGCTACGTCCTCAGGTACACCAACGCCGCCACCCTGGTCGGCGAGGACTTCCGCGACACCGAGGACCTCGACGGCGTCTTCTCCGGCCTCGACGAGGAGAACGCGCAGTACGACCCGCACAGCTGGCAGTACGAGGGCGTCGAGGTGCAGCAGCCCACCGGCGAGGCCGACGAACAGTACGAGGACCGCACCGGCAGGGCGTCCGGCCCCGAGGCGCACGGCTCCGGCGGCGCCCGCACCGGCCACCGCGCCCCCACCGACGAGACGCTCCGGCACCCGCGCTGCGTCTACCAGATCCTCAAGCGCCACTACGCCCGCTACACCCCCGAGACGGTCGAGGACATCTGCGGCATCCCCCGGGCGACCTTCCGCCGCGTCTGCGACGCGCTGACCGCCAACTCCGGCCCCGAGCGCACCAGCGCCTTCGTCTACGCCGTCGGCTGGACGCAGCACTCGACCGGCAGCCAGTTCATCCGCGCCGCGAGCGTGCTCCAGTTGCTGCTGGGCAACATCGGCCGGCCCGGCGGCGGCATCCAGGCCCTGCGCGGCCACGCCTCCATCCAGGGCTCCAGCGACATCCCCACCCTCTTCAACCTGCTGCCCGGCTACCTGCCCATGCCGCACGCCCACCCCCGCATGAGCCTCGACGACCATGTCGCGGCCACCCGCACGCAGAAGGGCTTCTGGTCGGACATGCGGGCCTACATGGTCAGCCTCCTCAAGGCCTACTACGGCGACGCGGCCACCCCCGGCAACGACTTCTGCTTCGACCACCTGCCGCGCCTGACCGGCTCCCACTCCAGCTACGACACGGTGCTGGCCCAGCTCGACGGCGCCTGCAAGGGCTACTTCCTGCTCGGCGAGAACCCGGCCGTCGGCTCCGCCAACACCCGTCTGCAGCGCCTGGGCATGGCGAACCTGGACTGGCTCGTCGTCCGCGACTTCTCCCTCATCGAGTCGGCGACCTGGTGGCAGGACGGCCCCGAGATCGACAGCGGCGAGCTGCGCACCGAGGACATCGGCACCGAGGTGTTCTTCTTCCCGGCCGCCGCCCACACCGAGAAGTCCGGGTCCTTCACCAACACCAACCGGTGGGTGCAGTGGCACCACGCGGCCGTCGAACCCGAGGGCGACGCCCGCAGCGACCTGTGGTTCATGTACCACCTGGGCCGCCGCATCAAGGCGAAGCTGGCCGGTTCCACGGACCCCATGGACCGGCCGTTCCTGGACCTGACCTGGGACTACCCGGTCGACGGCCCGCTCGACGAGCCGGTCGCCGACGCCGTCCTCGCCGAGATCAACGGCCACGGCCCGGACGGCGCCCCGCTCAGCGCGTACACGGAGCTGAAGGACGACGGCTCGACCCGCTGCGGCTGCTGGATCTACTGCGGTATCTACGCCGACGGCGTCAACCAGGCCGCCCGCAGGAAACCGCACACGGAGCAGGACTGGGTGGCCGCCGAATGGGCCTGGGCCTGGCCCGCCAACCGACGCATCCTCTACAACCGCGCCTCCGCCGCCCCCGACGGCACACCGTGGAGCGACCGCAAGAAGTACGTCTGGTGGGACGCGGACGCGGGGGAGTGGACCGGCCGTGACGTGCCCGACTTCATCCCCGACCGGCCCCCGGACTTCGTGCCGGACGAGGACGCCGAGGGCGCCGACGCGCTGCGCGGCGACGACCCGTTCATCATGCAGGCCGACGGAAAGGGCTGGCTGTACACGCCCGCCGGCCTGGAGGACGGCCCGCTGCCCGTCCACTACGAGCCCCAGGACTCCCCGTTCCCCAACGCGCTGCACCCCTCGACGCCCCGCAACCCCGTCCGCCGGCTGATGTCCCGCGAGGGCAACCGCTACCACCCCAGCGGCGACGAGAAGGGCGCCGACGTGTTCCCGTACGTCGTCACCACGCACCGGCTGACCGAGCACTTCACCGCCGGGGGCATGAGCCGTTGGTCGCCGTACCTCGCCGAGCTGCAACCGGAGTTCTTCTGCGAGGTCTCGCCCGCGCTGGCAGGGGAACGCGGACTGGAGAACGGCGGCTGGGCGACGATCGTGACCGCGCGGGGCGCCGTCGAGGCCCGGGTGCTGGTGACCGACCGCATCCGCCCGCTCCGCGTCCAGGGCCGCACGATCCACCAGATCGGCCTGCCCTTCCACTGGGGACCCAACGGCGTGTCGACCGGCGACGCGGCCAACGAGCTCGTCGCCATCGCGCTCGACCCCAACGCCCACATCCAGGAGGACAAGGCACTCACCGCCGACATCCGCCCGGGCCGCCGTCCCCGCGGGCCGGACCTGCCCCGGCTGGTCGCCGAGTACCGCAGGCGGGCCGGCATCACCGCATCCACCGGAACGGAGGTCCGCAAGTGAGCGAGGGAGCAAGCGAGGAAGAACGGGTCGGCTTCTTCACCGACACCTCCGTCTGCATCGGCTGCAAGGCCTGCGAGGTGGCCTGCAAGGAGTGGAACGCCCTCCCCGAGGACGGCCTCTCCCTCACCGCCATGTCCTACGACAACACCCAGGCGCTCGGCGCCTCGACCTGGCGCCACGTCGCCTTCATCGAACAGCCGAAGCCGGACGGCCGCACCCGACTGCCGCTGCTGGAGAGCGAGGGCGAAGGCGAGTCGGAGGGCGAGGCGGGTGCGGGGGAGATGCGCTGGCTGATGTCCTCCGACGTCTGCAAGCACTGCACCCACGCCGCCTGCCTCGACGTCTGCCCCACCGGCTCCCTCTTCCGCACCGAGTTCGGCACGGTCGTCGTCCAGGAGGACATCTGCAACGGCTGCGGCTACTGCGTGCCCGCCTGCCCGTACGGCGTCATCGAGCAACGCCCCGCCGACGGACGGGCGTTCAAGTGCACGATGTGCTACGACCGGCTCGGCGCGGGCCAGGAACCGGCCTGCGCGAAGGCCTGCCCGACCGAGTCCATCCAGTTCGGCCCGCTGGACGAACTGCGCGAACGGGCCGCCCTGCGGGTGGACCAGCTGCGCGAAGAGGGCGTCCCCGGGGCGCAGTTGTACGGCCACGACGCCGAGGACGGGGTCGGCGGCGACGGCGCGTTCTTCCTCCTCCTGGACGAACCCGAGGTGTACGGCCTGCCGCCGGACCCCGTCGTCACCACCCGGGATTTGCCCGCGATGTGGAAGCACGCGGGAGCCGCCGCCCTGGCGCTGCTCGGAGGCGTCGCGGCGTCGTTCGCGTCGGCGGCGGCCGGAAGGGGACGACGATGACGGGCGCACCGGCCGGCGGGCGCCGCCGACGGGGCGAACAACCCGTCGTCCCCCGGGCCGAGTTCGGCTCCTACTACGGCCGTCCCGTCATCAAAGCGCCCTCGTGGGCCGCCCCCGACATCGCCGGCTACTTCTTCCTCGGCGGGCTCGCCGGCGCCGGGTCGGTGCTGGCGGCGGGCGCCCAGCTGACCGGTCGCACCACGACCGCGACCGCCCTGAAGGTCTCCTCGCTCACGGCCGTCTCCCTCTCGGCCGCCGCCCTGATCCACGACCTGGGCCGCCCCGACCGCTTCGCGAACATGCTCCGCGTCTTCAAACCGACCTCGCCGATGAGCATGGGCTCCTGGCTGCTGTCGGTCTACGGACCGGCGGCGGGTGCGGCGGCGGTGTGTGCGACGACGGGCCGGTTGCCGCGGCTCGGCGGTGCGGCGACCGCGGCATCCGCCGCCCTGGGACCCCTCCTCGCCACCTACACCGCGGTCCTGGCGGCGGACACCGCCGTGCCGGCCTGGCACGGCGCCCACCGGGAACTGCCCTACCTGTTCGCGGCGTCCGCGACCGCCGCGGCGGCGGGCATGGCCCTGGTGGTGGCCCCGCCGCAGGAGAACACGCCCGTTCGCCGCGCCGCCGTCCTGGCCGCCCTCGCCGACACGGCGGCGTCGAAAGCAGCGGAACAGCGCCTGGGCCTCGTCGCCGAGACCTGGCGCGAGGGCCGCGCGGGCGCGCTGCTGCGGGCCGCCCGCGTTCTGACGGCGGGCGGCGCGGCAGGCGCGGCCCTCCTCGGTGACCGGCGCACCGCCGCCATCGCCTCCGGCCTCGCCCTCCTCACCGGGTCCGCCTGCACCCGCTTCGGAGTCTTCGCCGCCGGCATCGCCTCCGCCCGTGACCCGAAGTACACGGTGCTGCCCCAGCGAGAGCACCTCAACGGCCAGGCACCCGAGCCGGTCTGACCCGCGGCCGTCGGCGCCTCGCGTGGCGACGAGCGGTGACTGGTCGGTGGGGTAAGGCGGTCGGGCCTCAGGCCGCCTTGCGGCCGCGCATCGGCTCCGTGGGCTCGCCCTCCCCGCCGCGCAGGCCCAGGAGGAACTCCTCCAGGACCTCCGGCGCCGAGTGCTCGGGGCGCCAGCCCAGCTCGACACGGGCGCGGGTGCAGTCCATCAGGGGGAGCCTGAGGACCGCGTCGAAGAGGTGCGGCGAAGCCGGCAGGAGGCGCAGGCCCCAGGCCGTGGCGATCGCCGAACGGGCCGCCGTCCGGGGCAGGCGGACGGGGTGGGCGTCGAACATCTCGCCGAGCAGCTTCGCGTCCACGGCGGGCTCGGCGGCCAGGTTGAAGGCGCCCCCCACCTCGGTGCGCAGGGCGAGCCGGTACGCCTCCGCCGCGTCGTCGGTGTGCAGCGCCTGCACCCGCAGTCCCTTCACGTCCGGCAGGACGGGCAGCCGCTCGGGGTGGACGAGCGGCCCGGGCAGGAACCTTCCGCCGAAGATGCGCCGTTGTTCGCTCGCCGACTCCCGCTTGAACAGGAACGCGGGCCGCATCCGCACCACCCTGGTCTGCGGGCGGTCCCGCTCGAAGGTGTCCAGGGCCCGCTCCAGGTAGGCCTTCTCCCGGCAGTACGCGGCGTCCGGCCAGCCGTGCGTCGGCCATGACTCGTCCACCGCCCGGTCCTTCGGTCCCGGCGAGTACGCACCCACCGACGACGCGTGCACGAGGACGGGCACGTTCGCGGCGGCCACGGCCTCGAAGACCCGGATGCTGCCCAGGACGTTCGTACGCCAGGTCACCGCCGGATCGTGCGTGGGCTGGAACGCCCACGCCAGATGCACGACCGCGGCCGCGCCCTCGAAGAAGCCGGCGAGATCGGCCTGCTCGTCGGCCAGGTCGACGGCCGCCCACTCGGTCTTGGGCGGCGACCAGTCCGGGACCCGCCGGGCCAGGCCCCGCACCGAGGCGACGCCGGGATCCTCCGACAGAAGACGCACCACGCTCGTGCCGACGTTGCCGGTGGCGCCCGTGACGACGACGTTGCTGCCTGTTGCGCTGCTCACCTTCGGCTCCTCTCGGCGATTCCCCCTGGGGAACCGACCGAGTACCCGGCCGGGGCCCTGCGCACGCGGACCCCCGGGCAGCGACCGCGCGCCTACGAGCCGAACGCGTTCACGCCCGTCAGCTCGGCGGACAGCTCCCACAGCCGCGCCGCCTGCTCCGGGTCCGTCGCCCAGGCCTTGACGCCGGCGCGCTCGTCGCCGTCCACGGCCTGCTCGGCGATGTCGCAGTCCTCCAGGTAGACCCCGCCCATCCCGGCCAGCTGCGGCGAGGTCGCCGCCCACACCTGGGTGGCCGCGCCCTGCTCGGGGGTCTTGAAGCCCGACGGGTTGAGCACGTTGCCGGCCTCGTCGATCCAGCCGCGCTCCACCATCTCCTCCTTGGGGATGTGCCGCTGGAGGGGTGTGATGATGCCGCCGGGGTGCAGGGCGAAGGCGCGCACGCCCCGGTCCCGGGCCAGCCGGTCCAGGTGGACGGCGAACAGCACGTTCGCGGTCTTGGCCTGTCCGTAGGCCTCCCACTTGTCGTAGCCCTGCCGCCACTGGACGTCGTCCCAGCGCATCCCCGAGAAGTGGTGGGCCCGCGAGGAGACGGAGACGACGCGGGCGCCGCCGCGCTCGATCGCCGGCCACAGGCGGTTGACGAGGGCGAAGTGGCCGAGGTGGTTCGTCGCGAACTGCGCCTCCCAGCCGGGGCCGACCCGGGTCTCCGGGCAGGCCATGATCCCGGCGCTGTCGATGACGAGGTCGATGCCGCGGCCGGAGGCGAGGAACCGTTCGGCGAAGGCGCGCACGCTGTCCAGGTCGCCGAGGTCGAGCTCGTCCGTCTCCACGCCGTCGAGGCCGGCGAGGTTCTCCCGGGCCGCGTCCGGTCGCCGGGCGGGGACGACGACGTGGGCGCCGGCCTTGGCGAGGGCGCGGGTGGTCTCCAGGCCCAGCCCGGAGTAGCCGCCGGTGACGAGGGCGAGCCGTCCGCTGAGGTCGATGCCGGCGAGAACGTCGTCGGCGGTGCTGTGGGCGTCGAACCCCGAACCGATCTTGTGCTGTGCAGTGCTCATGTCCCAGACGCTACGAATTGGAGTGCGCTCGAAGTCAAGTGCGCGCCGCACGCTGGGGCGTTCGGACAGAGGAAAGCCCCGACCGGACGGGGGAATCACGGTCGGGGCGGTCAAGCGGTGGGCGCGGATGGCGGTCGCCTCTCGGCGAAACGCTCCACAGGGCTTCAGCCGGACGATCGTCCCTGTGGGCAAAAGGTGAGGCCCGGGGACACTGTCCCATCCACACCCACGGTTGGTTCAACTAGAAACTACCTATGGGTGTTCCCGGGTCGGCAGCGGCGCGCGGTGACGTCCGTCACGCCGGGCTCAGGCCAGCGGGCTCGCCCGCAGGGACGCCAAGAGGTCGGCGGGATCGTCGTAGACGGCTTGCGCGCCCGCGTCGAGCAGGTCGGCGCGGGGGATGCCGCCGGACAGGACGCCCACACAGCGCACCCCGGCTCGACGGCCCGCGCGCATGTCCCACACGGTGTCGCCGACGAACACGGCGCTCTCGGCGGGCGCCCCGGCCAGGTCCAGGGCGTGCCGCACGGGTTCGGGCGCGGGCTTGCCCTGTGCCACGTCGTCCGCGCTCGCCGTCGCGGCGATGGCGTCGTCGGCGTCGATGGCGCGTCGCAGCGCCGACAGCTCGCCCCCGCTCGCCGAGGTGGCGAGGACGACCGTCCAGCCGTCGTCGCGCAGCCGCCGCAGCAGCGGGCCGGCGTCCGGCAGGGGCGGCAGTCGGTCGAAGTACTGTCCGTAGAGGGCCTTGTGGGCGGCGCTGAGCCCGGCGTCCTCGTCCTTGTCGCGGTCGTCGCCGAGCAGATGGGCGATCAGGTCGTCGGAACCGAGTCCGACCGCCCGGTGCACGGCGTGCATGGGCACCCGGTGGCCCGCCTGCCGGAAGGCCTCCCACCAGGCGGTGACATGCAGGTGGTTGGTGTCGACGAGAGTGCCGTCGACGTCGAACACCGCGGCACGGGTCATCTGGGCTCCTTTCTCTCGACTCGCTGAGGACCAGGACCGCTCAGGACCGCCCCGGACCGCCTCGGCGGCCTGCTGTATCAGGTGTGCCTGCCGGTACCCGCCCCTCCCGCGTCCAGGCCAGCAGCTGGGCCAGCGGCCAGGTGGTCACGATCCGTTCCGCGGGCACCTCGCACTCCTCGGCCCGCGCGCAGCCCAGGATCTGCCAGTCCAGCTGGCCCGGCGCGTGCGCGTCGGTGTCGACCGAGATCAGCGCGCCCGCCGCCACGGCCCGGCTCAGCAGCCGGCGCGGCGGGTCGAGCCGCTCGGGCCGGCTGTTGATCTCCACGGCAGTGCCGGACTCCGCGCACGCCGCGAACACCTCGTCCGCGTCGAACTCCGACTCCGGCCGCCCCCGCCCGCTCACCAGCCGCCCCGTGCAGTGGCCGAGGATGTCGGCGTGGGGGTCGCGCACGGCGGTCACCATGCGGCGCGTCATCGCACGGGACTCCATGCGCAGCTTGGAATGCACCGAAACGACCACCACGTCGAGCTGCTCCAGCAGCTCCGGCTCCTGGTCCAGCGAACCGTCGTCGAGGATGTCGCACTCGATCCCGGTCAGCAGCCGGAACGGCGCCCAGGTCGCGTTGAGCTCCTCGACCACCTCCAACTGCCGGCGCAGCCGCTCCGGGGACAGCCCACGGGCGACCGTCAGACGCGGCGAGTGGTCGGTGAGCACGGTCCACTCGTGGCCGAGCGCGGCCGCCGCCCGGCCCATCTCGTCGATGGGGCTGCCGCCGTCCGACCAGTCGGAGTGGACATGGCAGTCCCCGCGCAGCAGCTTCCGCAGCCGGGACCCGGCCCCGTCCGTGAGCGGCCGGCCGGCCTCGCCCTCCAGTTTCTCCAGATAGGACGGCGTCTGCCCGGCGAGCGCCTCGCGCACCACCTGGGCGGTCTTCGGGCCCACGCCCTTCAACGACTCCAGCGTCCCGGCCGCCGCCCGCTGCTCCACCTCCGCCGCGGGCAGCCGCGCCAGCACCCTGGACGCCGTACGGAAGGCGCGCACACGGTAGGTCGGCGCCAGGGACCGCTCCAGCAGGAAGGCGATCCGGTCCAGAGCCTCGACGGGATCCATCGCCACCTCCTGGATCCAGAGTTCCCCACCCGCGCGCGGACCGCATGACGGAGGTCGCCTTCCGCGGAAGACGTCCCCTTTCGGTGGTGATCTGATGATTCATACCGGCGGGTTGCGTTCTACCCTCTATGTCATGACCGAAATCGCTGGCCTCCGTATCTCCCGCCCGCGGATCATGGTGCTCGGGGTGCAGCCCGGCCCGATGCCGTTCCGCATCGTGGAAGTCGACGGTCAAGTGGTCGGTGAGGCGAGGGCCATCACCGACGTCCTCGAGATCGCCGCCGCGTTCGGCGTCACGGTCCATGACCTCGACGACCCGGACGTGGTGCGCTGGGTGGGCGGGGACAGGTACACCTGGGCCCCGCACTGACGGCGGCCCGCCCGGTCTCCTGTCCCGCGCCCCGTCACAGGCGCCGCTCCCGCGCGTGCACCGCCCGGCTCACCCTGCGCCCCAGGAGCAGGTAACCGATCAGCGCGCCGGTGGTGTTGAGGATGACGTCGTCGACGTCGAATGCCCGCCCGGCCACCAGCGCGCCCTGGGCGAACTCCACCAGCAGCATGACCGTCGCGGTCAGCAGCAGCACCCGCAGCACCCCGCGCGCCCGGGGTGCGAGGACCGGCACCAGCACCCCGAAGGGCACCCCGAGCAGCAGATTCCCGCCGATCTGCTTGACGGCGTCGCGCAGCGCGGGCTGGTCCAGGTAGGCCCGCAGGGAGTCGCCAGGGCGCAGGTTGGAGTGCACCAGCGACTCGGAGGCGGGCGACGGCTCCAGCGTGAGCCGGGCGAGCACGACGGCGAACGCCACCATGAACGCGAAGGCGAACAGCATCGCCAGCAGCCGCAGCGGAAACGGCAACGGCCGCTGCTCCGCGCGCGCCGCCTTCTTCCGCTCCTTCGCCGCGCCGCCTTTCTCGGCCTTCCCGGCTTTCCCGTCGTTTCCGGTCTTCCCGGCCGTGCTCTTCGGCGCGGCGGGCTCGGCAGGCCCCGCCTTCGGCTTTTTCAGGCTCTTCGGGTTGTTCTTCGGCTTCGTCGGTGTGGCGGGCTCCTCGCTGTTCTTGGTGGCGCGTGGGCGGAACAGGGTTCGCGGTAGGGCTGCACGGGCCATGCGGTCCTCCAGTCTTCAACTTCCCTGCGTAGTAAGGCGGTTACCCGCAAACCGTCCGGGGATGCGGCCGACCCGGCCCCGGCCCGCGTTTCCGTTCGTGCTGCCGGGGCACTCCGGGCTGTGGCCCGCGCGTGCCGCCGCCTTGCCCGGCACAGGCGGTGCTTGGATGCCGAAAACGGCACAGAACCGACGGTCTGGGGGAGGAGGAGCATGCACCGGCGTACGGCGCTGCTGGCCCTGGGCGAACTCCTGGCCTGGTGGGTCGCGCTGGCCGCCCTCTGGCTGCTCCTCGTCAGCACCGTCGACGCGCTGGAACTCGCGGTGGGCGCCGGCGCCGCCGCCCTCGCGGCGCTCGCCGCCCGGGCGGGGCGGCGGGCGGTGACCGACCGGTGAACGGCTGGCTCCTCGCGGCGACCGCCGTCCTGGCCGGGGGAGTGGGGGCCGCCCTGTGGGGCGTGGCCACCGGCCCGCTGCGCCGCCGCGTCGTCGCCCAGAACCTCTCCACCGCCCTGGCCTGTCCCGGCCTCCTCCTCCTGGCCCAGGGCTACGACCGCCCCTCCTACGTCGACCTCGCCCTCGTCCTCGCGCTCCTCGGCCCGGTCGGCACCCTCGTCTTCGCCCGCCTGCTCGCCGACGACCTCGCCGGGGACCCGCCGCGCGCCCGGGTCCTCACCTGGGCGGTCGCGGGCCTCGGGGCGGCGGTGGTCCTCGCCGTGTGTGCGGCGACGGGGCCGGGCCGGGCGATGGGCAAGCTGCTCGTCGTGGGCGCGCTGCTGATCGGCGGCAACGTCGTCGCCTCGCGGGCACTGTCCGGCGGGCTGGACGGGGTGCGCCGTGACTGACGCGCTGATCGTCGTCGCCCTGCTGCTGGTCGCCGGCGCCGCCACCGTGGCCGTCGCCACCCGCGATCCGGTTCGGCAGGCCTTGGTCCTGGCCGTCCTCGGTGTCGCCCTCGCCGTGCTCTTCACCGTCCTGCAGGCCCCCGACGTCGCTCTGTCGCAGCTGGCGGTGGGTTCCGCGCTGACCCCGCTGTTGCTGCTGCTGACGGTCCGCAAGGTGCGGCGGCGGGCGAGGCGGAAGGAAGACGCGCCGTGAACCCCCGGCACCGGCTGTGGCTGGTCTGCGTCGGCGGTGGGGGCCTCGCCGCGCTGCTCGCCGCCGCCTGCCTGGACCTGCCCGGATTCGGGGGCGACCGGCACCCCTACGGCGACCGCGCCGTGCGCGCCTCGCTCGCCCGGCGCACCGCCAACACCATCGCCTCCGTCAACTTCGACCAGCGCGCCTTCGACACGCTCGGCGAGATGACCATCCTGTTCGCGGCGGTGCTCGGCGGCGTGGTCCTGCTGCGGCAGACCCGCGACGAGCACCGCGCCCGCCCCGAACCCGCCGAGGTCGCCCCGCCCGTACGCCGCTACGCCCTCCTCGTCCTGCCCGTCGCCCTGCTCACCGGCCTCTACGTCGTGGCGCACGGGCAGCTCAGCCCCGGCGGCGGCTTCCAGGGCGGCGTCGTCGCCGCGACCTCCCTGCACCTGCTCTACCTCGGCGCCGACTACCGGGCCCTGGAACGCGTACGGCCCCTCGGCCGCTACGAGGTCGGCGACGCCCTCGCCGCCTCCGCCTACGTCGTGACCGGACTGGCCGCGGTCCTCGCCGGCACCGCGTTCCTCGCCAACAACCTGCTGCCGTACGGCACGTTCAACACCCTGTCCTCCGGCGGCGCCGTCCCCCTGCTGAACGCGGCGATCGGCATGGAGGTCGCCTGCGCCGTCGTCGTCCTGCTGGCCGGATTCCTGGACCAGGCCGTGGAGATCGAGGAAGAGAGCGGGAGCTGAGGCCGCCGTGATGCACGTCCTGCCCTACCTGGTCGCCGTCTGGATCTTCCTGGTCGGCTGCTACGGCCTGGCCACCAGCCGCGACCTGATCCACGCCGTCGGCTGCCTCGCCGTCTGCCAGTCCGCCACCTACGTGCTGCTGCTGGCCGTCGGCTACCGCGACGACGCCACCGCGCCCGTCTTCTCCGACCTCCGGCCGGGCTCACGACCGGTCGTCGACCCCGTCGTCCAGGCCCTCGCCCTCACCGACGTCGTCGTCGGCGCCACCGTCACCGCGCTCCTGCTCGCCCTGGTCGTGCAGGTCGCTAAACGACACGGCACGGTCGACCCCGACGAGCTCTCCGAGCTGCGCGGCTGATGAACCACCTCCTTCCGCTGCTCGTCGCCGTCCCCCTCCTCGGGGCCGCGCTGCTGGTGGCCGGTGGACGGCGGCTGCCCCGGGTCGCCGCCGAGTCCGTCGGCTGCGCGGTCTCCGCGGGAACCGCCGCGCTCGCCCTCGTCCTGCTGCTGAACTCCTCGCCCCCGATGACCGAGTGGGTCGGCGCCCGGACCCCCGTGAACGGCCACAGCGTCGGCATCGTCGTGATCGGCGACGGCCCCGGCCTCGGCATGGCGGCCCTCGCCTCGCTGCTCACCTCGGCCGCGCTGGCGTACTCCTGGCACTACTTCGACGAGCCGCCCCGCCGCCACGCGGGCTCCTTCCCGGCGCTGCTGCTGGTGTTCCAGGCGGGCATGTGCGGCTTCGCGATCGCCGGGGACCTGTTCAACGCGTTCGTGTTCTTCGAGTTGATGAGCGTCGTCGCCTACGCGCTCACCGGCTACCGCATCGACGACCCCCGGGCGGTGCAGGGAGCGCTGACCTTCGGGGTGATCAACTCGCTCGGCGCGTACGCGATGCTGATGGGCATCGGGCTGCTGTACGGACGTACCGGCGAGCTGGGCATGACGCAGATCGGGCGGGGCCTCGACAGCGCCGCCGGGCACGGCGGGCCGGACGCGCTGGTCCTCGCCGCCTTCGTCCTCGTGTCGACCGGTCTGCTGGTCAAGGCCGCCGTGGCGCCTTTCCATTTCTGGCTGCCGGACGCGCACGCCGTCGCGCCCACCCCCGTGTGCATGCTGCTGTCCGGCGTGATGGTGGAGCTCGGCGTGTACGGCGTGTGGCGGGTGTACGCGACCGTCTTCTCCGGGCCCGGCGGGATCCCGGCCCCCGATCTCGAACGCGCCCTCGTCGTGCTGGGCGCGCTGACGGCGGCCGTCGGCGCGGTCATGTGCTGGTACCAGCGGCACATCAAACGCCTGCTGGCCTGCTCCACGATCGCCCACACCGGGCTGTTCCTCATCGGCATCGGCGTCCTGAAGCCCGAGGCCGACGACGGCGTCGCCCTGTACGTCCTCGGGCACGCGGGGGTGAAGGCCGCCCTCTTCGCCTGCACCGGCATCCTCCTCGACCGCTACGGCAGCGTGGACGAGCACGCCCTGTACGGCCGCGCCCGCAAGCTGAAGGGCGTGGCCGTGATGTTCGCCGCCGGGGCGCTGGGCCTTGCCGGGCTGCCGCCGTTCGGCACGGCACTGGGCAAGTCCGTCACGGAGGAGGCCGTCGGCCACCCCCTGACCGTGCTCTACGTCGCCGTCTCCGCGGTGACCGCCGGGGCGGTGCTGCGGGTCGCCGCCCGCGTCTTCCTCGGCCTCGGCCCCCGCCCCGAGGAACCGCGCGAGAGCGAGGGGTACGAGACGACCGGCTCCGGCGAGCGGCCCGAGACCCGGGAACGGCTGACCCGGATCCCCGACACCATGACCGTGGTCTCCGCGCTGCTGCTCACGGCCGCCGTCGCCGTCGGCGTGGCCCCCGGCCTCGCTCACGTCGTCGCGCACGCCGTGAACGAGACCGGCTCGGCAGGCGCGCTCGCCTCCGTCCGCTGGACCTGGGCCGGGGCCCTGCTGGGCCTGGCCTCGACCGTGCTGGCCGTGGGCCTGGCGGCCGTCGCCCTCACCCGTCCGCGGCTGCTCGGCGGCCCCGGCCGGGCGCTTGTGCTGCGTCGGCTGCAGTCCGGGCACATCGGGGACTATGTGGCCTGGCTGCTGGTCGGCGCCACGCTCCTGGGCGCGCTGACCCTGCCGGGCGTGCTCGGCGGCTGAGCCCGACGCCGACGCCGACGCCGATGCCGGCGCGGTGGCCGGGCGCCGCGTTCGGGGATCAGGGGGATCAGGGCGCGTAGGCCACCTTCACCTCCTTGAAGCCGAGGGAGCGCAGCAGCCCCTGGAGCATGCCGGTGGTGTTGGTCTCGGCGCGCGCGGTCAGCTCGCTCGCCTTCGCCGCCTCGCCGATGTGCTTCACCGCGAGTTTCTGCACGGCCTGCTCACTGCCCGGGTTGTCGGAGAAGAGGTCGCCGAGGCGGTCGAGGAGACCGCGCTGCTTGGAGACCGCGTAGGAGCGGTCGGGGTCGAGCGCCGGCTTGCCGAGCTGGGCGTGCGGCAGCCGGAGCGTGGCCGAGGTGCGGTCGCCGTTGACCGTCACGTCCTTGTCGCCGACCTTGCCGAGGTCGACGAAGGCGTCCACGGTGCCCGCCCCGACGTACAGGGTGCGGGTGCCGCGGATCGCGTCGGGGAGGAACTTGGCGTCCTTCTCCAGGTCGACGACGACCTGGAAGTTTCCGGTGGCGGCGTCGTAACGGCTCATGTCCTGGATGGACTGGAGCAGGGCGGGACCGGAGCGGTCGTGGGTCTCGGTGCCGAAGAAGTCGCGCAGTCCCGGCAGCAGGCTCAGCCGGATCCCGGCGAACATCACCACGAGCACGACCACGACGGCGGTGAGCGCCTTCGCCCAGCCGGGCATCCGCTGGGGGAGACGCTTGACGGGCTTGACGGGCTTGTCGGGCTTGATGGAAGTCGTCATGCGGACGGTCCTCCTTCCTACTGACCGGATGCCCGCCAATTCCCTTGTCAGACCGTCTTGTTGACGAGCTGTGACAGGAGACCCGCAGATGTCACGGACGTGGTCGCCCGCCCGGCCGCACCAGACCGTGGTCGAAGGCGAAGACGACCGCGTGCACCCGGTCGCGCAGGGCCAGCTTGTCCAGGACCCGGCCGACGTGCGTCTTCACGGTCGCCTCGCCGATGTGCAGCCGTCCGGCGATCTCCGCGTTGGACAGGCCCCGGCCGAGCAGGAGCAGCACCGCGTGCTCCCGCTCGGTCAGCCGGGACAGCCGGCGGGCCGTGTCCGGCGCCGGCTCGACGGGGGCGGCGCGGGCGAACTCGGCGAGCAGCCGGCGGGTGACGGACGGCCCCAGCAGCGCGTCGCCCGCCGCGAGCGTGCGGATGCCGTCGATCAGGGCCTCCGGCGGGCTGCGCTTGAGCAGGAACCCGGCCGCGCCCGCGCGCACGGCTGCGAAGACGTACTCGTCGAGCTCGAAGGTGGTCAGGATCAGAACCTTGGGCGCGCCGGCCCCGGCCCCGGTGATCTCACGGGTCGCCGCCACCCCGTCCAGCACGGGCATACGGACGTCCATGAGCACCACGTCGGGCGCCGCACCGGCCGCCAGACGCACCGCCTCCCGGCCGTCCGCGGCCTCCCTCACCACGGTCAGGTCGGCCTGCGTCTCCAGCATCATCCGCAGCCCCGCACGCATCAGGTCCTCGTCGTCGGCCAGGAGTACGCGGAGTATGCGGGTCCCTTCCGTTCCGGCCAGGGGATCGTGGCGGTCACGCACCAGCCCGCGCCGGGCGTCCGCCCGGCCTCGACGCGCCCGCCGAGCCCGGCGACCCGCTCCCGCATGGAACCGAGCCCCCGCCCACCGCCCGGCCGCCGCTCGGTCGCCGCGGCGGCCCCGTCGTCCGACACCCGGACACCGACAGCGCCGACCCCCACCTCGACGTCGACCACCGCGTGGGCGGGTCGCGCGTGCCGGACGACGTTGGTGAGCGACTCCTGCACCACCCGGCCGACCGTCTCCGCGTCCGGCCTCGCCGCACTCGTCGTGACCTGCGCGCTGCCCGTGTACGCGGGCGTGCGCCGCAAGGGCGTCACCGCGCTGATCACGGCGGCCCTGCTGTCGGCCACCTCCACCGGCGCCTGGCTGACCGTGCTCCAGCCCGTCGACGAGCCCCCGCCCCGGCCGCACGCGCAGCCGACCGGCTACTGGACCCTGCCGACCGGCTCCCGCCTCGCCTACACCCACCTGCCGGCCGAGGGCGTCAGGCGTTCTGCGGCGCCTGGCTGACCGTGCTCCAGCCCGTCGACGCGCCCCCGCCCCGGCCGCACGTGCAGCCGACCGGTTACTGGACCCTGCCGACCGGCTCCCGCCTCGCCTACACCCACCTGCCGGCCGAGGGCGTCAGGCGTCCGGCGCCGGTGATCGTGCTGCACGGCGGCCCCGGCACCCCCGGCGACGGCCCCGACCCGCTGGAGCGCCTGCTGGCCACGCGCGGCCACGACGTCTTCTCCTACGACCAGCTCGGCGCCGGACGCTCCACCCGGCTGGCCGATCCGGCCGGATACACCGTCGCCCGCCAGGTCGCCGACCTGGAGGCCGTGCGTCGGCGGATCGGCGCCGAACGGGTCATCCTGCTGGGCGCCTCCTGGGGCGCCACGCTGGCCGCCGAGTACCTCGCCGCGCACCCCGACCGCGTCGCGCGCATGGTCCTCACCTCGCCCGGCGTCCTGTGGGCCCCGGCCTGGCAGGACCGTGCCGAGGGCGACATCTGGGACCGGCTCACCCCTGACCGGCAGCGCCGGATCGACGAGCTGGAGGCAAGCCCCCCGGCTGGCCGCCTGGTCGCTGCTGATGGAGGCGAACCCGCGCGCCGCGCACGCCCTCGTCCCCGACGCCGAGGTCGACCCCGTCTTCGCCCGGCTGCTCGACATCGCCGCCCCGGCGGCCACCTGCCACCCCGAGCGCCCCCTGACCGGCCTCCCCGCCTCCCTGCCCGGCTTCTACGCCGACCAGCTCACCACCGCCGACCAGCTCACCGTCCCCGACCCGCGCCCCGCCCTGCGCCGGGCCAGCGTGCCGGTGCTGGTGATCCGGGGCGCCTGCGACTACAAGAGCCCCGGGATCGCCGGCGAGTACGAGGAGGTCCTGCCGGACGCCACGCTGCTGACCGTGCCCGACGCCGGCCACCTCGTCGACCTGGAGCAGCCCGGGGTCTACCGGAAGGCCGTGACCGGATTCCGGCGCCTGAGAGGTTCAGGGGGTTCTGGGCGCTCCTGGGGCTCCGGGGCACTCCTGAGGGTGGGCGAAACGGGCGTGGTCCGTAGCATGAGAGCTCCCGCCCCAGCCGGACATGATCAGCGAGGAGCCGATCGTGCGAGACATCTCCGTGTTCAGCGGCAGTGCCCACCCCGAGCTGGCCGCCGAGGTCTGTGCCCACCTCGGCGTGCCGCTGAGCCCCACCCGCCTCAGCAGGTTCGCCAACGACTGTCTGGAGGTCCAGCTCCAGGCCAACTGCCGGGAACGGGACGTCTTCCTGGTCCAGCCCCTGGTCCGGCCCGTGCAGGAGCACCTCGTCGAGCTGCTGCTGATGTGCGACGCGGCCCGCGGGGCGTCGGCGGGCCGGATCACCGTCGTCATGCCGCACTACTCCTACGCCCGCTCCGACAAGAAGGACGCGCCCCGGATCTCGCTGGGCGGCCGCCTGGTCGCCGACCTGATGGCGGCGGCCGGTGTGCACCGGGTCCTCGCCATGACGCTCCACTCGCCCCAGGTGCACGGCTTCTTCTCGATGCCCGTCGACCATCTGCACGCCCACCGGGAGCTGGCCGCCCACTTCCGCCGCTACGACCTCACCCGTACCACCGTCGTCTCACCGGACCTCGGCAACGCCAAGGAGGCCGCCGCCTTCGCCCGGATGATCGGCGCCCAGGTGGCGGCGGGCGCCAAGCAGCGCTACGCCGACGACCGGGTCAGCATCAGCGCCGTCATCGGCGAGGTCGCCGGGCGGGACGTCATCGTCCTGGACGACGAGATCGCCAAGGGCAGCACGGTCCTGGAACTCCTCGACCGGCTCAGGGAGTTGGAGCCGCGCTCGATACGGGTGGCGTGCACGCACGGCCTCTTCGCGGCCGGCGCGCTCAAACGGCTCAGCGAGCAGCCCGACGTGCTGGAGATCGTGTGCACCAACACCGTGCCGGTGCCCGAGGAGGAGTACACGGACAAGCTGCGGATCCTGTCCATCGCCCCCGCCCTCGCGGAGGCCGTGCGCCGCATTCACAACGGCGAGTCCGTCAGCGCCCTGTTCGACGCGGCGCGCGGCGAGTGGGCGGTGGCGCGGCGAGTGGGCGGTAGTGGGGTGAGTGGGCGGTAGTGGAGGTGAGTGGGCGGTAGCGCTTCAGGGCGCCGTCATAACGAGCCGGACGTGGCCTCGGGCCGTTCCAGGGCCGCGTCCAGCGTCGTGGCGGGCGGCAGCAGCCGGGACAGCCCGGTGGCCCGCAGGATCCGCAGGGTGAGCGGATGGGCGCAGACGAGGTGCAGCTGCCCGCCCTGGCCGAGGACCCGGCCGCGCGCCCGGTACAGCAGCCGCAGCCCGGAGCAGTCGAAGAACTCGATCCGGGTCAGGTCGATCACGATCCGGGGGCCGGGACCCGCGGTCGCGTCGTCCAGGCGTGGGCCGATCTCCGTGGCCGCGACGATGTCGATCTCACCGCGGAACTCCAGCACCGTGTACCCCCGGTCCTGGCGGACGTGCAGGTGCGGGGTGTCCGCCGTGGGTTCCTGCTGCACGACGACATCGCCTCCAACCCGCTCCACCGGTCGGGAGCCTCCAACGGTCGGGGCGCACGCAGCAGTTCCCCGCCCCAGCAAGTTACCCCCGTTGGAGTGAATTCCAGCATGTTCGATTGACATATGTCTTCGAAATGCAACCGACAGTGTCCGCGTTTTTTCGCGTTGTGAACGAAGTCCCGGCCGACGGGGCGGGCGAAGGGCTGCCGGGACCTAGGACAGGGCGTGCCACGCCTTGGACAGGGCGGTGCGGAACTGCTCCTCCTGGTGGGCCGTGAGCTCCCGCACCATGCGTTCCTCCAGCTCCCGCACCGGCCCGGCGTGCCGCTGAAGCAGCTCACGCCCCTCCTCGGTGAGCAGGATCAGCAACTCGCGCCGGTTGCGCGGATTGCGCTCGCGGCGGATCAGGCCGCGCCCCTCCAGGGAGCGCACCAGATCGGCGATGGACTGGGCGGTGACGAAGGAGTCCCGGGCCAGCTGGGCGGCCGACAGGCCGTCGTGCCGCTCCAGCACGGTGAGCGCCGTGTACTGCAGCGCCGTGATCCCGGAGGGTTTGACCAGCTCGTCCAGGTGGGATCGCACGACCAGCTCCACCTGCTTCACCATGTAAAGCAGAGACGGGGGTGCCCGGTGGGGCTGAGGTGTGGACGCTGCTGCCTTGGCTGCCTGGGTGCCGACCATGAGTCCGAGCGTAGACCATTGACAGGAAACCTGTCTGTAATGAGACTGCGGACCAACAGGAATCCTGTTGGTTGAAATCTTGGCGACGATGCTGAGGAGTGGTGATGACCACCTTCGAGATCGACCCCGGTCGACTGTTCATCGGGGGACAGTGGCGCGAGGCCGCGGACGGAGCGCGGACCGAGGTGGTCGACCCGTCCCGGGGCGCGGTCGTCACCACCGTCGCGGAGGCGGGCGCCGCCGACGTGGACGCGGCGGTACGGGCCGCGCGGGAGGCCTTCGACGCCGGACAGTGGTCCGGCCTCAGCGGCCGGGAGCGCGGCCGGATCCTGCTCCGGGTCGCGGAGCTGATCCGCGCGGAGGCCGACGAGATCGCCCGGCTGGAGAGCCTCGACGTCGGCAAACCGATCACCCTGGCCCACGCGGTCGACGTCACCAACGCGGCCAACGACTACGAGTACTTCGCCTCCCTCGCCTTCTGTCTGGACGGCGCGAACCGCGACACCCCGATGAACGCCCACGCCTACACCAGGCGGGGCCCGATCGGCGTGGTCGCCGCGATCACCCCGTTCAACTTCCCGCTGATCCTGGCGGGCTCGAAGCTCGCCCCGGCCCTCGCCGCCGGCAACACGGTCGTGCACAAGCCCGCCGACGAGACCCCGCTCAGCGCCCTGTACATGGCGGGACTGCTCCAGCGGGCCGGCGTCCCCGACGGCGTCGTCAACGTCGTCACCGGCAGCGGTCCGGTCGCCGGCGAGGCGCTGCTGCGCCACCCGGGCGTCGACAAGATCGCCTTCACCGGCTCCACCGCGATCGGCCGGCACGCGGCGAGCATCGCGGGCGAGAACCTCAAGCCGGTCACCATGGAACTCGGCGGCAACGCGGCGCACCTCGTCTTCGAGGACGCCGACCTGGAGAAGGCCGTCGGCGCGATCATCAAGGGATTCGTCTTCAACACCGGCCAGTTCTGCATGGGCGGCCCGCGCCTGCTGGTGGCCCGCCCGGTCTACAGCACCCTGCTGAACATCCTCGCCGAGGCCGTGCCCGGCGTGCCCGTCGGCGACCCCCGGCAGGTGGAGACCGTCGTCGGCCCGATGGCGGGGGAGAAGCACCTGCGCAAGGTCGAGGAGTACGTCGACATCGCCCGCAAGGAGGGCGCCCGCATCGTCTGCGGCGGCGAGCGACTCGACCTCGACGGCGGCTACTACTACAAGCCCACGGTCATCGCCGACCTCGCGAACGACTCCCGGGTGGTCCAGGAGGAGGTCTTCGGGCCGGTCCTCACCGTGCAGCCCTTCGACACCGAGGACGAGGCCGTGGCCCTGGCCAACTCCACGCCGTACGGCCTGGCCGCGGGCGTCCAGACGGGCAACCTGGCCCGCGCCCACCGCGTCGCCGACCGCCTCCAGGCCGGCATCGTCTGGGTCAACGACTGGGCGATGCTCGACCCCGCCGTCCCCTTCGGCGGTGTCAAGGACTCCGGCTTCGGCCGCGAGTACGGCCCCGAGGCGCTCCACTCGTACACCCAGGTCAAGTCCGTCGTCGTCTCGCTCGACTGAACGCGCCTGCAGGAACACCTGTAGGAACCAAGGGAGTTCAACCGATGTCCACCACCACACGCGCCGCCGTCGTCGAGTCCGGCGGAGCCCCCTTCACCCTCTCCGACGTCGTCCTCGACGACCCCGCGCCGCACGAGGCGCTGGTCCGTCTGGTGGCGGCCGGGGTGTGTCACACCGACCTCGGCGTCGCGAGCGGCGGACTGCCCTTCCCGCTGCCAGGAGTCCTCGGCCACGAGGGCGCGGGAGTCGTGGAGGCGGTCGGCTCCGCCGTCACCGGGGTCGCACCCGGCGATCACGTCGTGCTGTCCTTCACCTCCTGCGGCGACTGCCGCAACTGCCACGGCGGCCACCCCGCCTACTGCGCGACCTGGCTGCCGCTGAACCTCATCGGCGGGCGCCGCGCCGACGGCACCAGCACCATCAGCCGAAACGGCGAGGCCCTCGGCGGCCACTTCTTCGGCCAGTCGTCCTTCGCCGAGCGGGCGTTGGTCGACGAGCGCAGCCTCGTCAAGGTCGACCCGGACGTACCGCTGGCGTCGATCGCCCCGCTGGGCTGCGGAGTCCAGACCGGCGTGGGCGCCGTCTGGAACGTGCTGACGCCTGCGATCGGCAGCACGATCGTCGTCCTGGGCGCCGGAGCCGTCGGCCTGTCGGCGGTCATGGCGGCCGCGCTCACCCCGGCCACCACGATCATCGCCGTCGACAAGGTCGCCGAACGCCTCGCCCTGGCCAAGGAGTTGGGCGCCACCCACACCGTCGACGCCGGCCAGGCCACCCTCGGCGAGGCGATCGCGGAGATCACCGGCGGGCAGGGCGCCGACGGCATAGTGGAGACCACGGGCAGCACCGCCGTCCTGCGGCAGGGCGTCGACGCGCTCGCCGCCCGCGGCACCCTCGTCGTCGTGGGCGCACCGCCCTTCGGCACCGAGGTCGCCCTGGACGTCAACGGACTGCTGGGCGGCAAGCGGGTCGTCGGCCTCACCCTCGGCGACGCCGAGACGCAGACCTTCATCCCGGCCCTGGTCAAGCTGGTCAAGGAAGGCCGGCTCCCGCTGGACCGTCTGATCGGCATTTACGCCTTCGCCGACATCGGGCAGGCGGTCCAGGACATGACCTCGGGCAAGACCATCAAGCCGGTCCTGACCTTCTGACGTACGGTCAGTCGACCGTGAGGACCAGCTTCCCGGTGGTCCGGCCGGTGTCGCCGAGCCTGTGCGCCTCGGCGGCGTCGGCCAGCGGGAACGTCCCCGCGATCGTGGCCCGCAGCGTCCCCGCCTCGACCAGCTCCGCGATCGCCCGCATGCCGGCCCGGTCCGCGTCCACCAGCATCCGCACCGACCGGACACCGAGCCGTTCGGCCTCCTCGTGGAATGCGTCCGAGCCCACCGGCAGGATCGACACCACGATCCCGCCCGGCCGCAGCACCCGCAACGACCGCACGGAGGTCTCCCCGCCGAGGGTGTCCAGGACCACGTCGACGTCCTTCACGGCCTCGACGAAGTCGGTCTCCCGGTAGTCGATCACCTCGTCCGCGCCCAGTTTCCGCAGGAAGTCGTGCTTGCCCGCGCTCGCCGTGCCGATCACCTGCGCGCCGCGCGCCTTGGCGATCTGCACGGCCACGTGCCCCACGCCGCCCGCGGCCGCGTGGATCAGCACCCGCTGCCCCGCCTGGACGTCGGCGGTCTCCACCAGGGCCTGCCAGGCCGTCAGCGAGACCAGCGGCAGCGCGCCCGCCTGGACGTGGTCGATCCCGGCCGGCTTGTGCCACAGGGCACGGACCGGGGCGATGACGTACTCGGCGTGCGAGCCGTGGCCGAACGGGTAGGGCAGCATGCCGAAGACCTCGTCGCCAGGCCCGAAAGCGGCGACGCCGACGCCGACCGCCTCGACGGTTCCGGACACGTCCCAGCCGAGGACGAAGGGCGGCTCGCCCAGGAACCCGCCCGTGGCGCGGTGCTTCCAGTCGGTCGGGTTGACGCCCGCGGCGCGCACCCGGACCAGCACCTGGTTCGGGCCCGGCGCGGGCCGCTCCACCTCTGTCTCCTTCAATGCCTCGGGACCGCCGAGGACGTCCTGGTCGATGACACGCATGGTGTGCACAGTGCTCATGGTGAACCAGCCTGCCGGGCCGCGCCTGCCCGGGAAATGGCACGATTGCCAAGCTTCGATAGGATCGTGCCATGGCTGGCAAGCACCGTACGCACCGCGTGGTCGTCCTCGCCCTCGACGGCGTCTACCCCTTCGAACTCGGCATCCCGAGCCGCATCCTCGGCGCGGCCGACGGTCACTACGAGGTGCTGACCTGCACCGTCGACGGCCTTCCCGTGCAGACGAACGCCGACTTCACGATCGGCGTGGAGCACGGCCCGAAGGCGTTGGACACGGCCGACACGGTCGTCGTCGCCCCGGTCGCGCCAGACCGGCTCACCGACGACCTGCCGGCCGGGGTGGCCGAGGCCCTCGCCCGGATCCGGCCCGAGGCCCGCATCGTCTCCATCTGCACCGCCGCCTTCGTCCTCGCCGCCGCCGGCCTCCTCGACGGCCGCCGGGCCACCACCCACTGGCAGGTCACCGAGCACTTCCGCCGCAGATACCCGCAGGTCGAACTAGACCCCGACGTCCTCTTCGTCGACGACGGCCGCGTGCTGACCTCGGCGGGCGCGGCCTCCGGCGTCGACGTCTGCCTGCACCTCGTCCGCAAGGACCACGGGAGCGAACTCGCCAACAAGGTGGCCCGCCGCTGCGTGGTCCCGCCGTTCCGCGACGGCGGCCAGGCCCAGTACATCGAACAGCCGATACCCGAGAGCGGCGCGGCGAGCACGGCGGCCACCCGCGCCTGGGCCCTGGAGCGCCTGGACGAACCCCTCACCCTGGCCGACCTCGCCGCACACGCCCGGATGAGCCTGCGCACCTTCGCCCGCCGCTTCCACGACGAGGTGGGCCTCAGCCCCGGCCGCTGGCTGATCCAGCAGCGCGTCACGCACGCCCGGCACCTGCTGGAGGCCAGCGACCTCTCCGTCGACCAGATCGCCGGCCGCGTCGGCTTCGCCACCGGCGCCTCCCTGCGCCAGCACCTGCACGCGGCCATCGGCGTCACCCCACAGGCGTACCGCAGGACGTTCCAGACGGTCCGCTGAACGTTGCGGCCCGCGGCGGCGTCGAAGTGGTGCGGGAACGGTCGGTGGAACGAGGGGGCGGATGTGCGCAGAGGGCTCGTCGTGGTGACGGCGGCACTGGTGGCCGCCGTGGGATGCGGCGCCGAGGACGACGGGGGCGAGGACATGGTCATCGACCGCGGGCCCGTGGCGACCCCGTACAGCGGCCCGCTCCACATCGCCGTGAAGGAGGTGGACGAGGACACCCCGGCGGCCATGCTCCTCGCCTCGGGCGCCGCGGGCCGGGCGCTGGAGTGCGACGGTGAGATCGCCTGGGGCGCCGGGCCCGACGGGTGGAGCGAGCACGACGGCGGAGACACCCCTCAGGACGGACTGAGGCTGTACTTCCACATGTTCGAGCCGCCAGGTCCGCGCTCCGGATTCCGTGTGGAGCGCGCGGAGACCGATCGCGTCCTGTACTCCTACGACGTCGGCGGCCGGACGAAGGTGGCGGTCGTGGTCGCCAAGGACCAGAAGAACAGGCCGGGTTGGGGCCCGGAGACCCACGCCTCCTGCGATCCGGCCGAACTCCCCGCGAGCGTCACCGACTCCGGCGGCCAGGAGATCTGGACCGACCGCGACGGGAAGCGGGTCGCGACCACGACACTGAGCAGCTACGCCGGTGCGCAGCACTGCGGCTGGCAGAAGGCGCACTTCCTGGGGATGGGCCGGGCCGACGATCGCCGGCAGTACGTCCGCGACCCCGACGGTGTGCTCGACGGCGACCTCCTCACCTCCCCGTACGACGGCGACGTCCCGATGCCCGCCGACGCCCACGACACCGGATACCGCTACGGGGACCGGCAGTTGTGGCTGACGGACGACCGCACGACGGCCTACGTCCGCACCCCCGACGGCGTCGAGGCCTGGCCGCTGGCGAAGGACGTGGTGGCCTGCGCGTGACCGCCGCTCAGCGGCTCGCGTGCAGCGCGACCAGCAACTGCCACACCTGGTCCGCGATCTCTCCGGGGGCGCCGTCGAGATCGCCGTGCAGCCAGTCCGCCAGCACCCCGGCGAAGGTCGCGGCGACGGCCGAGGCGACCAGGGGCGCGTCCGCCGCGCCCGCCCGCTGCCGCTCGCGCAGGCTGTAGGCCCGCAGGTCCCGGTGCAGCACCCGGCCGAGCGGGCCCCCGCCGCCCGGCGCCAGCAGGGTGCGGTACAGCGCGGCGTGCGGGGTCAGCGAGCCGAAGAACTCCGCCAGCGCGGCCGGCGCCCGCACCGGGTCCGGCCGCCCCTGCCAGGCGTGCAACGCCTCCACGGCCTCCCGTACGACGTCCGCGCAGGCGTCGACCGCGAGAGCCTCCAGGTCGGGATAGTGCACATAGAACGTGGCCCGCCCGACACCGGCCCGCCGCACCAGCGCGGCGACGCCGACCTCCGCCAACGGCCGCTGCGCGCACTCCTGGAGCAGCGCGGCCCGCAGCCTCGCCCGGGTACGGGCCGCCCGCGGGTCCTCGGGCTCGCCGCGCGTCACTGCGCGATCAGGACGGCGGCCAGGGCGAGCGCGCCGGGCAGGGCCTGCGCGACGAGGATCCGACGGTTCGCCGTGACCGCGCCGTACACGCCCGCGACGATCACGCAGGACAGGAAGAACACCTGCGCCCGGAACCCGGTCGGGTCGGCCGCGATCAACCCCCACACCAGGCCCGCCGCGAGGAAACCGTTGTAGAGCCCCTGGTTGGCGGCCATCGAGGCGGTCCGCCGCGCCATCTCCGCGTCGAAGCCGTGGAACGACATCCCCGGCTTCTTCTGCCACAGGAACATCTCCATCACCAGGATGTAGAGATGCAGCGCGGCCACCAGAACGACCAGCACGTTCGCCAGGATTTCCATGGTCTCCCTCAACTTCTTGGACAGGTGTCCACTATAACGGGACACCTGTCCAGGAAGTCCAGTCTGCTGCCGATGGACTGTCAGTGGGGGCCGCTAGCCTGCGGCACATGACTGATCACGAGGCGACCGACCGAGCAGCGACCGACCCAGCGGTGACCGTGCGCGTGGCCCGCACCGAGGACATACCGGGCCTCGTCGCCTCCAGCGCGGGACTCTTCGCCGAGGACGCCGGCGCCCGCGACCCCGCCGTCAACGCCGACTGGCCGCGCGAACACGCCGCCGGGTCCTTCGCGGCCGCCCTCGAAGACCCCTCCCGCCTCGTGCTCGCCGTCGAGCGCGAGGGACAGGTGGTCGGCCACCTGATGGGGTCGGTCACCGAGCCCTCGGCGGTGCGGCCGGTCAAGTCCGCCACCCTCATGAGCCTGTACGTCCGCCCCGCCCACCGCGGGGACGGCGCCGGCGCGCGACTCGTCGAGGCCTTCCTCGCCTGGGCCGTCGAACAGGGCGCCGGCCAGACCGAGGTGACCGCCTACACCGACAACACCGACGCCCTGCGCTTCTATGCACGCCACGGCTTCGCCCCGCGCCTCGTCACCCTCCGGCGATCCCTCTGACAGCCGGGCGGGCGAAGGTCACACTGGAGACATGACGTCAGCAATCGCACGCCCCGCGAAGCAGCGCAAGCTCGACACGCTCCACCGGCTGGAGCACGACGTGGACGCCTGGGTCGCCACGGCCGCCGAGGACGGCGCGGCCCCCTACCTGGTCCCGCTCTCCTACGTCTGGGACGGCGCGACCCTTCTCTTCGCCACCCCCGCCACCAGCCCCACCGGCCGCAACCTGCTGGCCACCGGCATCGCCCGGGTCGGCGTCGGCCCGACCCGGGACGTCGTCATGATCGAGGGAACGGCCGTGGCCGTGCCGCCGGCCGAGCTGCCGGAGGAGGACGCCGAGATCTTCGCGGGCAAGACCGGCTTCGACCCGCGCGAACTGTCCGCGCCCTACCTGTACTTCCGGGTCCTCCCGGGCCGCATCCAGGCCTGGCGTGAGGCCGACGAGCTCCAGGGGCGCGAGCTGATGCGGGACGGGGAGTGGCTGCTGGCCGACTGAAACCGGGGTATCCGCAAGGTTCGGGGACGGGACGCGCTCGCCCCCGCCCGGACCTCGCGGAGGAGAAGACGACATGGCAGTGGTGAAAGCGGGCGTCGTGGTGCTCGACTGTGCCGAGCCCGAGAAGCTCGCCGAGTTCTACGTGGGGCTGCTGGACGCCGAGGAGACCGATTCGACCGCCAACCGCGTGGAGATCAGGGGCGCCGACGGCACCCGCCTGGCTTTCCGGCGTGACGTGAACGCGACCCCGCCGAGCTGGCCGCGCCCCGAGAACGCCCTCCAGGCCCACCTGGACTTCCTCGTCGACGACCTCGACGAGGTGGAACGCAGGATCGTGGGCCTGGGCGGCCGCCCCCTGGAGACCAAGGGCGCCTCCGGCCCCCACGAGGAACGCGGCTACGCCGACCCGGCGGGCCACTCCTTCACCCTCCGCCTCGAACCTTCCACAGCCCCGAAACAGGGCTGACCCAAGCAGCCCCCGCCCCTGACGCTACCCGGGCCGTACAAGGAGTCGGCACCGCGGCACCCGTCGACTCCGAGCCGCCCGGCCGACCCGAACGCGTGCGGCCCACGTCCGCCGTCTGCCGCAGCTCGGAGCCCTGGCCGCCGGGACCCTCGGCGCCACAGCAGCGGTCGGCTCCGAGCCGTCCGGCCGATCCGAACGCGTGCGGCCCGCGTCCGCCCGTCTGCCGCAGCTCGGAGCCCTGGCCGCCGGGACCCTCGGCGCCACAGCAGCGGTCGGCTCCGAGCCGTCCGGCCGATCCGAACGTGTGCGGCCCGCGTCCGCCCGTCTGCCGCAGCTCGGGATCCGCGGACGCCCCTCCGCCCCCGAGGTCACCCGGGCCGTACCGGGAGTCGGTGTCGTGGCCGCCGTCGGGCACGGGGTGCCGGGCCGACCCGGAGCCCGGTGAGCTGTGGCCACCCGCGTGGCTGGGTTGCCGTAGAGCATCCCCCGTGCCGGACGTCTCGGGTGTGTTCAGTCCCGGCCGCCCTTCTCCTTGGCCGGCCAGACTCCCGTGGACCGCTCGATCGCCTTGGCGCCGGTGCGGTCGGCGGCGCTGCGGGCCGCTGCGAAGATCGCACCCTGGACCGCCGAGGCCAGCAGGATCTCGCCCCAGCCGCGGTCCCGGTCCAGGGCGTCGGGGGCGTCGTCCTCGTTGCGTATCGCCATCCACACCTTGCGGAACGCGAGCCCTGCCAGGGCGCCGCTCGCCCAGCCCAGCACGAAGCCGATGGGCTGGTAGACAAGGGGGAGTTTCCTCTTCTTGGCCACGGTTGCCTCACTCCTTCTCTCGCAGGCTCTCTCAGGGTCGTCCGGCCGCCGGAACCTCCTCGTCGGCGGGCGCCGGGCCGGGCGGGGCGCCGTCGCCGAAGGGGCGGCCGCCGAGTTCCTCGCGGTGGTGCGGCGTGCGCCAGCCGGCCAGGTCGGGGCCGAGGGGGACGATCTGGGTCGGGTTGATGCCGGTGTGCACCCGGTAGTAGTGCCGCTTGATGTGGTCGAAGTCGACGGTGTCACCGAAGCCGGGCGTCTGGAAGAGGTCCCGGACGTAACCCCACAGGACCTGATTCTCCGTCACCTTCCAGCGGTTGCACTTGAAGTGACCGTGATAGACGGCGTCGAAACGCACCAGCGTGGTGAACAGCCGGATGTCGGCCTCGGTGATCGCGCTGCCGACCAGATACCGCTGCCGGGCCAGCCGGTCCGTCAGCAGCTCCAGCCGCCGGAAGACCCCCGCACACGCCTCCTCGTACTCGCCCTGCTCACGCGCGAAACCCGCCCGGTACACCCCGTTGTTGACGTCCCTGTACACGTCGGCCATGACCGCGTCGATCTCGTCGCGCAGCCGGTCGGGGTAGAGGTCGGGGGCGCCGGGGCGGTGCAGGGCCGTCCACTCGGTGGCGAGGTCGAGGGTGAGTTGCTGGTAGTCGTTGGTGACCAGCTCGCCGCTGGGCACGTCCACGACCGCCGGCACGCTGACCCCGCCGGGGTAGTCGGTCTCCCGCTTGTCGTACGCCTCGCTGAGATACCGGATGCCGAGCACCGGGTCGCGGCCGTCCGGGTCGAGGGTGAAGCGCCAGCTGCGGTCGTCCTGGATCGGGTCGGCGATCGCCATCGACAGCGCGTCCTCCAGCCCCAGGAGCCGCCGGGAGATCACCGCCCGGCTCGCCCAGGGGCAGGCCCGGCTGACCACCAGCCGATAGCGGTCGGCCGTCACGGGCCAGCCGTCCCTGCCGTCCGCGGTGATCCGGTCGGTGAAGTGACTCCTGGACCGGGTGAACGTCGTGCGCCCGTACGCGCTGTTGCCGTCGCCCCCGCCGCTCATGGTTCCTCCCGCTGCTCGCCGCGGTACTCGAGTACGTCCTGCTGACCGCGTTCCCCGATTTCCGCCGACGGCACGGTGTGATCCCGACCCGCCGGGGCAGTCGGCGAAGGTGAGTACAGCCGACCGCACGACCGACCGCACGCCCGAGCACACGACAGGCCGCACGTCCGAAGCCACGACAGGCCGCGCAGCCGATCGCAGGACACGTCTCACCGTCCTGCTGGCGCTCGCCGCCAACCTGGTCATCGCCGTCGCCAAGTCGGTGGGCGGTGTGGTCGCGGGCTCGCCCGCGCTGCTGTCGGAGGCGGCGCACTCCGTGGCCGACAGCCTGAACGAGGTCTTCCTCCTGGCCGCACTGCGCCGCAGCCGGCGCCCGGCCGACGAACGGCACCCCTTCGGCTACGGCAAGGAACGCTTCTTCTGGTCGCTTCTCGCCGCCGTCGGGATCTTCGTGATGGGCGGCTGCTTCTCCGTCTTCCAGGGCGTCGAGGCCCTGCGGACCGGCGCGGACGAGAAGTTCAGCGGCTATGTGGTGGGCCTGATCGTGCTCGGCGTCGCCTTCCTCGCCGAGGGCGTCTCACTGCTGCGGGCCCTGCACCAGGTGCACCGGCAGGGCGGCGGTCTCGCGGGCCTGCGCGACCCCGCCCTGCGCACGGTCGTCGCCGAGGACGGCACGGCGGTGCTCGGCGTCACCCTGGCGGCGATCGGCATGGTCCTGCACATGGTCACCGGGCAGGTCGTCTGGGAGGCCGGCGCCTCGCTGGCGATCGGTGTGCTGCTCGTCTACGTCGCCTACGGACTCGGTCGTGCGGCCCGCGACCAGCTCATCGGCGAGGCGGCCGACCCCGAGACCGGCGCGCGGATCAGGGCGCTCCTCGACGCCCAGCCCGAGATCGACAGCGTGGAGGCGCTGTTCACGATGAAGACGGGCCTCGACTCGACCATGGTGGCGGCCCGCGTCGACCTCATGCCGGGCATGGACAGCGAGCGGGTCGAAGAGGTCGCCGTCCGCATCAAGCGCTCGATCGCCCGTACGACCCCGGAGGCGGCCCCGATCTTCCTCGACGTGACCGACCGCCCGGCGCGCGAGGCACGAGAAAGCCCCGCCGCGACGGGGGAACGCGGCGGGGCCTGACTCTCGGCTGCCCGGTGCACGCCCGTTCATGCGCACCCACGGCAGATTTTTCTACGAAATTCCTGGAGGGCGTTCCTCCGCTCAGCCGCCGGCGCCCGGTTCCACGACGAACACGGGGATCTCCCGGTCCGTCTTCTTCTGGTAGTCGGCGTACGGCGGATATGCGGCGACGGCACGCTCCCACCACTCGGCCTTCTCCGCGCCGGTGATCTCACGGGCCGTCATGTCCTGCTTGGCGGGCCCGTCCTGAAGCTCCACCTGGGGGTCGGCCTTGATGTTGTGGTACCAGACCGGGTGCTTCGGGGCCCCGCCCTGAGAGGCGACCACGGCGTAGCGGCCGTCGTGCTCGACCCGCATCAGCGGCGTCTTGCGGATCTTCCCGCTCTTCGCACCCCGGGTCGTCAGCAGGATGACCGGCAGCCCTGTGTCCTGCAGCGTCGTCCCCTCGGTGCCGCCTGAGCTCTCGTACTGCTCCACCTGCTCGCGCACCCATGGCGTCGGGCTGGGCTCGTACTCGCCTTCGAGAGGCATGGCATCCGTCCCTTTCGTCGTATCGACATGTCGTCGCATCGCCGTATCGACACGCGGCCGGCCGTCCGCGTCCCGCACGTCCGACGCGCACACTTCTTCAACACCGGTACCCCCGTGATTCATCCGCGGCAGAGCACGGTGCACAGTGCACACCTACCCCGTCATGCGCACTGCCAGCACGGCCAACACGGTCATCACGCCGCTCGACGCGAGCGCCGTCACCAGCCGCCCCCGGTGACCGGTGAGCGCCCGGCCCAGCAGCGCGCCGCCCCCGGCGAGCAGCAGCTGCCAGCTCGCCGAGGCGACGAAGGCCGCCGTCACGAACACGCCCTGGTCCAGGGGTCGCAAGGAGGAGCCGGCACCGAGGACCAGCGCGGCGAAGTAGACCACGGTGGTCGGGTTGAGGAGCGTGATGCCGAGCAGGCTCAGGTAGGCCCGGGCCGGGCTCGGCGGGGGCGGTGCGGTACGGGTGCTGACTCGGTGGGCCCGGTACCGGCGTACGGCCGTCACCGCGCCCCGTGCCGCCAGCGCCGGCAGGACCAGGGCCGAGGCCCAGCGCAGCGGCGTCAGCACCGGTCGTAGCGCGGCGGCGACGGCGGTGCCGCCGACGGTGGCGACCAGGGCGTAGAGCCCGTCCGCCGTGGCGACGCCGAGTGCGGCGCACGCGCCGGTGCGCAGGGAGGTGCGGGCGGTGAGGGAGACGAGGTAGGTCGCGACCGCGCCGACGGGCACGGCGATGCCGTATCCCGCGACCAGGCCCGCGACGAACGCGGCCGTCACGGTCGGACGGCGTCGCGCCTTCGGTGACGGCCGGGCTGCTGCTGGACCCGCGCCGGAAGAGCGGCGGCGGACATCAGCGGCAGGCGGGCATCGCGTGTGGACATGGCCGGATCCTGCGCCCCGCGACCGGCCGCCGGCAACCGGTTTTCCGCCGCCGTCCCCAGCTCATGGCCACGGCCCGGAATGACACATCGGAGCGAATGATCCCGGCCGAATCGCCCCATTCGCCGATCCGGCCCTCCTGCCCGGCCGTGAGGACGGCGGCGGCGACCCGATGGTGAAGGAGGTCGCGCGGGCCAGTCCCGTCGGCGTGATCAGAGTGTCCGAGACGGCGGTCCGACCCCGCCCCGCCGGCGCTTCTCAGCCCAGCAGCAGCCGCGCCGCCCGGGAGACCGCGGCCCAGAAGGTCCAGGCCGCCGAGGACGCCTGGAACACCCGCGACCCGCACAAGGTCGCGCTCGCCCACTCCGAGGACTCGGTCTGGCGCAACCGCGTCACCTTCCTCACCGGCGCGCCGCGATCGTCGAGTTCCTCACCGCCCAGTGGGCGCGCGAGCACGTGTACGCGCTCCGCAAGGACCTGTGGGCCCACGACAATCACCGCATCGCGGTCCGCTTCCCGTACGAGTCGCGCGACGCCGACGGGCAGTGGTGGCGCAGCTAGGGCAACGAACTGTGGGAGTTCGACGAGCGCGGGCTGATGACCCGCCGTGAGGCGAGCATCGACGACGTGCCGATCGAGGAGGCCGACCGCCGGATCCACGGATCGCGCCCCGACGCCGAACGAGGGCTGTCCTTCCCGCTTGAGTAGGGTTCCCGGGTGACCGAACAGGACGAGCAGCCGCCCTTTCTCTACGTCGTCGTCTGCGCCGCCGGCATCGCCGCGGACGTCGGCAGGCTGATCACTGCCGCGCAGGAGCGGGAGTGGCACGTCGGCGTCATCGCGACCCCGCTCGCCATGAACGGCTTCTTCGACACCGCCGCCGTCGAGGCGCAGACCGGGCGCCCGATCCGCTGCGCCTGGCGGCGCCCCGGCGATCCGCGGCCCTTCCCGGAACCCGACGCGGTCGTCGTCGCCCCGGCCACCTTCAACACGATCAACAAGTGGGCGGCCGGGATCGCCGACACCCTCGCCCTGGGCACCCTGTGCGAGGTCTCCGGCCTCGGCATACCCATCGGGGTCCTGCCCTGCGTGAACGACTTCCTCGCCGGCCACCCCGCCTACCAGGACAGCCTGATACGGCTCCGCGGGATGGGCGTCCGGTTCGGGCATCCGTACGGCGGTGCGGAGGGGGAGGGGTTCGGCTGGGAGCGGGCGCTGGACCTGCTCGACTGAGCCGCCCGGCGGGTCGAGGGAGGCCTCGCGTCCGCCGATCCGGCAGGCCCCGGAACCGAAGGGGCGCGCCGTTCCTAATGCGGGCCTTGCGGCGCGAACTCCGTACCGCAAGGCCCGGCCCCCTCGCTGACCGCCAGAGCCACCCGTTCCCCACTCATGGACACCGTCCGGTAGTACCGCCCGATCCGCCGAGCCGAGAGCCCGACATAGTGCCCGATGAACGACCGCCGGAACCGATCGACGCTCCGGTTGGGCTGCGACCCGTGCACCAGACTGCCGTTGAAGAACAGCACGTCCCCCGGCGCCATGTCGACCGGCACCGCCGAGACCCCGGGCGGCGGCGGCACGTACTCCCGGGCGAACGACACCTCCGCGTCCGCCTCCTCCGGGCAGAACAGATCCATCCGGTGCGTACCCGGCACGACCTCCAGGCCGCCGTTCTCCCGGTCGATCACGTCGCAGGCCAGCCAAGCCGCAATGCAGGTGCCCGGCTCGACCCGCAGATAGAAGTTGTCCTGGTGCAGCGCCTGCCCCCGGGCGCCCGGCGGCTTGAAGTAGAACATGCTCTGCGCGGCCAGCACCTCCTCGCCGAGCAGCTGCTCCAGCACGCCCCGCAGACGGGCGTCCAACAGCACCCGCCGGGCGAGGGGACTGATCTCGTGCGGGTGCATCACCCTCGGGTACCGGGCGAGCGGGTCGTCGCCGGCCCGCGGCTCGAAGTGCCCCGGCACCGCCTCGCCGGTGGCCTGCAGGGCCGCGAACTCGCCGCGCAGACGCTCGACTTCGTCGGGTCGGAACAGCCCCCGGACGACGGTGAAGCCGTCCTCCTCGTACTGTCGCAGCGCGGCCGGCGTCAGGCCGATGTCCGGGACGGTCATAGGTGCCTCCTTGGTAGACCCGCTCATGTTGTGCCGGACCCGGCGTACCGGAGGATGCCCATGCGTGCTGACGATCTGCCCAGGACTGCCGAGTCCGGGGATCCCTCCCCGCCGCCGGGGTGGGTGGTGGCCGGTCATTTCGACGAGGGCGTGGGGTACGGCGTCGACCGGCCGCGGGGCTCGGACAGTTGGCTGTTCATCTGGACGACGGGCGGGAGCGGCCGGGTACGGCAGGGCGGCGGCGAGGTGCGGGCGGGCGTCGGGGACCTGGTGGTCCTCGCGCCGCGTGTCCCGCACGCCTACACCGTCGAACCCGGGGCCCGGCACTGGCGGTTCTGGTGGGCCCACTGCCAGGCCCGCCCGTCCTGGACGCCCTGGCTCCGCCCGTACGACACCGGGGACGGCCTGTACGTCGCCCGACCTGTCCCGGTCGCCCTGCACGACCGGGTCGGGGCGGCCTGGCGGCGCATGTACGCCGACGCCCGCCGCCCCGGCGCCGCAGAGGGGGCCGGGGGCGCCGGGATCGTGGTGGCCGAGGGCGCCGCCGCCCGTGAACTCGCCCTGTGCGCACTGGAGGAGGCCGTCCTGCTGGCCACCGTCTCGGCGGGCACTTCCCCGTCCCCGACCGGCGTCGACGACCGCGTCCGCCGGGCGCAGGCCCGGATCGCGGGCGACCCCGGCGCCCCGCACACCGTCCGCTCGCTCGCCGAGGAGGTCGCGCTGTCGCCCTCGCGCTTCGCCCACCTGTTCGCCGAGCAGGTGGGCCAGTCACCGATGCGGGCCCTGCGCGAGGCGCGACTGCGCCACGCCGCACGGCTGTTGGAGGGCACCGACCTGCCCGTGGAACGCGTCGCCGCGGCTTCGGGCTTCGCGAGCGCGTTCCACTTCAGTCGTGTCTTCCGCGCCCGCTACGGGACGCCGCCGGGCGCGTACCGGGACGGAATGCACACGTGATTACCGTCTTGAAAGGCACCTCGAAGACATCTCCGATGCCCGATTGACGTTTCGTCAAAATTATTCGAGTCGCACACTTGCATGAAACCGCGAGATCCCTTGTTCCTCCTGGTCCGGCTGTGCGAAGGTGTGCCTGTCGGCGCACGGACAACGTTCTCCGCTGCGCGCGAGGCGCCTCCCGTCCACACCCCCCACGCTTCAAAAGAGCTGTCCCCCACGGATGTCAGAGGCGCCGAATCCTGTGCCGTCGATCCCGCTTCGTGGGCGGGGTCGCATACCGGATGGTATGGACTTTATGCCGCATGTCCCCGGAAGGAATGCAGACCGTGAATGACGCAGGCCTGTCGAATTCCCCTTCGGCGCGCCGCTATGAGGCGACGGACGAACAGTTGAGCTCGGAGCTGAAGAAGTGGACGGGGGCGACGCCCGCGCCGCATCCCGTCGGCGAGCTGCTGGACCGGCACTGGGAGGCCGCGTTCGCCTACGCACGGCTGTGCACCGACGGTGAGCGCGCGGCCGGCATGCTCACCACGGCCGCCTTCACCCGGCTGTTCGGCGAGACCCTGCGGCAGAACGGGCCGACCGCCGCCTGGCGCCCTCATCTGCTGGTCACCGTGCGCCGCATCGCCGCCGAGTGGGACGCCGACGGCCGCCGTGACCTGCTGCATCCCGCACTGCGCTCCGACGGCGAGGACGGCGACCGCGCGGCCGCCCGGCTGCTGCCGCCCGTGCACCGGCGCATGCTGTCCCGGGCGTTCCAGCGGCTGCCGCAGTCCGCCCGCTGCCTGCTCTGGCACACCGAGGTCGAGGCCGAGCCGCTGGCGGTCCCGGCCGGGCTGCTGGGCCTGGAGGACGACGGCGCCCGCGCCGAGCTGGCCCGGGCCCGGGAGCGGCTGCGCGAGGAGTGCCTCCAGGTGCACCGCGAACTCGCCACCGACGACGAGTGCCACCGCTACCACCGGCTGTTGGACGTCACCTGCCGCCGCGGCGGCGTCGACCTCGACCTGCGCGCTCACCTGGACCAGTGCCGGCACTGCGCCCACACCGCCGACCAGTTGCGGCAGTTCGAGGGCCTGCTCGGGGCCGCGCTGGCCGAGGGCGTCCTGGGCTGGGCCGCCGCGGCCTACGTGCAGATCAGAGTGGCCGGCGACGGCGAGAGCGCCGACCCCGTCACGGAGCAGCCCCCCAGTTACGCCGGCGAGGCCTTCACCGACGGGAACCCCGTCCCCTCGACGCCCGGAGGCCCGGTCGCCGCCGCCGCGGACTCCCGCGCCGGACTGCGAGCGGGCGCGTTCTCCCGGCTCGGTTCGCGGGCCGGCGGTCCCTTCCGCGCCCGGCCCGTACCCGCCGCCGACTCCCGTCCCGGATCGCGCCGTTCGGCCCAGAAGGCGGCCCGCCGTGCCGCCCGACGCCGCAACCTCACCGCCGCCGTCCTGACGGTGAGCGGGCTGGTCGTCCTGCCGCTCGTGGTGTGGGCCGCCATCGGCTCCGGGGACGGAACCGCCCCGGCCGCGAACAGCGAGCCGGCGAAGACCCCGGCGCCCGGGACGGACGCGGCCGCCTCCGACCCGTCCTGGATCGGCGCCGGCGAGGACGCCCAGGGCACCCTGCGCGGCCGGCTGCACAACGTCGCCTCCGGACTGTGCATCGGCGTCGTCGGCCCCAAGGCCGTCAGCGGCGCCGAGGCCGAACTCGCCACCTGCTCCTCCGCGGCCGGCCAGCAGTGGTCGTACGCACCCGACGGGCTGCTGCGCAGCGCCGCCAACGCCGACCTCTGCCTCGACTCCAGCCTCGGCTACTCGATCCGGCTGGCCCCCTGCGCGGGCGCCGCCCAGCCGGACCCCAAGAACGTCCGGTACGACTTCACGCTCCAGGGCACGCTCGTCCCGCGCTCGGGCCAGAACCTCGCGCTGGCGCCCGCCGCCACCGACGGGTCGGGCGCCCTCGTCCTGAAGAGCCGGGTGGACAGCGCCGCACAGCGCTGGGTGGTCGACACCTCGCAGCCCGACGCTCAGATGCAGTTCGTCAACTGGGGCGCCGACAGCACCCCCTCCGACACCCCGGAACCGGCTCCCACGCCCAAGGCCGCGAAGCCGACCCCGACCCCGACGCCGTCCGCGACGGCCACGCCGCCGACGAGCTCCTCCCCGGGCTCGAACAACACGTCCTGCTCGCCCTCCAACTGGTACTCCTGCTCGTGGGGCGGCCAGCCGGGCTCCTCCGGCGGCACCGGATACGGCTACGGCGGCTCGGGGTACGGCGGCGGTTACGGCTACGGAGGCTACGGGGGCTACGGCTCCGGCTTCTACGGGCGCCGCTGACGACCCGAGCGGTCAGACGCCGACCATCCGCAGCGACGCCCACAGCGCGACGACGGCCGGGACCAGCGCGGCCGGCACCGTGAGCAGGCCGAGGCGGGTGAACTCGCCCACCCCGACCTGCTCCTCGCGCGCCTGGACCACGCGCCGCCACAGCAGCGTCGCCAGCGATCCGGCGTACGTCAGATTCGGGCCGATGTTCACGCCGAGCAGCACAGCGAGCACCGCCCCGGTCCCGGCCGGGGCGGCGAGCGGCACCAGGACCAGCACCGCGGGCAGGTTGTTGATCAGGTTCGCCAGGACGGCGGCCAGCGCGGCGACGGCGAGCAGGACGAGGAGGCCCGAGCCGTCGGGCAGGACGTGCCGCAGCGCGCCGGCGAGCCCGTTGTCGACGACCGCGCGCACGATGATCCCGAGCGCCAGCACGAACGCCAGGAACCCCGGCGCGGCGGCCCGCACCACGGCGACCGGCGTCACCCGCCGCCGCACCAGCGCCCGCCCCGCCATCACCAGGGCTCCCGCGCACGCCGCCCAGGCCGGTTCGATCCCGACCGCCGAGGCCACCACGAACCCGGCGAGCGTGCAGGCGACGGTGACCAGCGCGAACAGCGGCAGCTCGGGCGCCGGGCCCGCGTCGGGGGCGGGTTCGGCGGCGGGCAGGTCGGCGGTGAAGAAGCGCCGGAAGACCAGGTACTCGGCGCCGACTGCGACCACCCAGGGCAGCGCCATCAGCGCGGCGAACCGGCTGAAGCTCAGCCCGCTCGCCTCGAACGCCAGCAGGTTGGTGAGGTTGGAGACCGGCAGCAGCAGCGAGGCCGTGTTCGACAGGTGCGCGGTCGCGTAGACGTGGGGTTTGGCGCGGACCCCCATGCGGGCGGCGGTGGCGAACACCACCGGCGTCAGCAGCACCACGGTCGCGTCCAGACTGAGCACGGCCGTGACCACCGAGGCCAGCACGAACACGGCGACCAGCAGGCGTCGCGGGCGCCCCGCGGCACGGCGGGCCATCCACGCCCCGCACGCCGTGAACAGCCCTTCGACGTCGCACAGGTGGGCCAGCACCAGCACCGCCGCGAGGAAGCCGACGACCGGCCCGAGCCGCTCGGCCTCCGTCAGCGCATGCTCCGGCGAGACCGCCCCGAGGGCGACCGCCACGGCCGCTGCCGGCACGGCGACGACGGCCTCCGACCGCCCGGCGGGACGCAGTACGGCCCATCCCAGAGCGGCGGCGAGCAGGGCGACGGACAGCGTTTCGGCGAGCGGGGTGTTCAGGGGAGATCTCCGGAGCGGGCGGGTGCGGTGGTGCCCGCCCATCGAACTGGTCCGGGTGTCCGTCCATGAAAACACGCGCGGGTAAAACACCCGTCAAGCGGCTGCCGGCCGGGTCACTCCTCGTCGAACAGGCTCAGCTCCGCCCAGATCGTCTTGCCGTCGGGGGTGTGCCGACTGCCCCAGCGCTGGGTGAGCTGGGCGACCAGGAGCAGGCCCCGCCCGCCCTCGTCCCAGGTCTTCGCCCGGCGCAGGTGCGGGGCGGTGTGGCTGTTGTCGGACACCTCGCAGATCAGCGTCGCCGCGTCGTGGATCAGCCGCAGCCGGATCGGGTGGGAGCCGTACCGGATGGCGTTGGTGACCAGCTCGCTCACCACCAGCTCGGTCGTGAACGACGCATCGCTCAGCTCCCAGTCGCCCAGCTGGCGGACGACCTGTCTGCGGATCGGCGCGACCAGCGACGGGTCGGCGGGGATGTCCCAGGTCGCGACCTGGGAGGCGGGCAGGCCCCGGGTGCGCGCGAGGAGCAGCGCCACGTCGTCGGCGGTGGCGCCGCCCGGCGGGAGCAGGGCGTGCAGGATCCGGTCGCAGGTCTCGTCCAGGGAGTCCGAGTACGCCGCCAGGGCCTGGCTCAGCAGCTGGTGACCGGCGTCCACGTCCCGCTCGCGGGACTCGATCAGGCCGTCGGTGTGGAAGGCGAGGACACTGCCCTCGGCGAGTTCCAGCTCCGCCGACTCGAACGGCAGCCCGCCCAGGCCCAGCGGGGGACCGGCGGGCAGCTCGACCCGGTCGGGCGCCCCGCCCGGCCGCAGCAGCACGGGCGGGGGATGCCCGGCCCGCGCCAGGGTGCAGCGTCGCGACACCGGGTCGTACACCGCGTACAGGCAGGTCGCCCCGACCTCGCCCGGGTTGCCCTCGACACCCGCCTCCTCCGACAGCCGGACGACCAGGTCGTCGAGGTGGGTGAGCAGTTCGTCGGGGGCGAGGTCGATGTCGGCGAGGGTGCGCACGGCGGTGCGCAGCCGGCCCATGGTGGCCGAGGCCTGGACGCCGTGCCCGACGACGTCCCCCACGACCATGGCGACCCGCATCCCGGACAGCGGGATCACGTCGAACCAGTCGCCGCCCACCCCGGCCCGGGCAGCCGGCAGATAGCGGGAGGCTGCGTCGACGGCGGCGGTGCGCGGCAGGGTGCGCGGGAGCAGGCTGCGCTGCAGCGCGAGGGCCGTCTCACGCTCCCGGGAGTACCGGCGGGCGTTGTCGATGCAGACGGCGGCCCGGGCGGTGACCTCCTCGGCCAGCAGCACGTCGTCCGCCGTGAACGGGTCCGGTCGGCTGAACCGGGTGAGGACGGCGACGCCGAGCGTCACACCTCTCGCCTGGATCGGCACGGACATCGTGGAGTGGATGCCGAGCTCCCGCACCCGGGAGGCGCGTCTCGGGTCCCAGGCGAGCCACGCGTCCAGACCGCCGTCCGCCAGGGAGCCGAGGACGGTGTGCCCGGCGACCAGCGAGTCGGCCTGCGGCGACCCGGTCGGATAGTCCTGCGCCTCTCCGGGCTTGGCCACCGCCTCCGGGCTGCCGGGGTTCACCGAGTGGTGCGCGGCCCGTCGCAGGCTCAGCGGCGGGTCGAACCGGCTCGGGGGGTCGCCGCCGTCCCGCGGGTCGAGCAGGTCGATGCTGACGAAGTCGGCGAGCGCCGGCACGCAGACCTCCGCCAGCTCCTGGGCCGTCCGGGTGACGTCGAGGGTGCTGCCGATGCGCACGCTCGCCTCGTTGACCAGCTGCAGCCGCTCACGGGCGAGGTAGTTGTCGGTGAAGTCGTGGGCGGCCAGACACACGCCCCGCACCCGGCCGGCGGCGTCGGTGACCGGCGCCATCCGGGCCAGCCAGGCGTGCGCCCGGGCCTCGCCGCCGGTCTTCGTGTACATCTGCACGTCCTGCGCCCGGCCGCTGGCGAGCACGCGCAGCATGTGCTGTTCCAGCTCCGCACTCTGCGGTCGGCCGCCGATCTCGGAGAGCCGCAGCCCCCGGATCCGCTCCTCGGGCAGTCCGATCACCTCGCCCATCGCCTCGTTGATGTGGCTGAGCCGCAGGCGTTCGTCGTAGACCGCCACGGCACAGGGCGACTGGACCAGCGCCGCGGTGGCCAAAGGGTCGTCGGGGGAGCCGGGGCCGCCTCCGGCCAGCGGGGTGACGACGAGCCACTGCCCCGGGTCGTCGTCCCGGGACTCGGCGTGGTGGGCGAGCAGCCACACCCGTACCGGACGGTCGTCACGGTGGCGCAAAGTGACCGTTCCGTCCCAGCGGGGGCCGGTGGGGACGATCGCTCCGTCGACGAGGAGTTCCGCGGCGGGCCGGCCCACGACATCGGCCGAGGACCAGCCCAACAGGGTCTGCGCGCCCTTGTTCCATCCGACGAGCGTGCCGGCGTCATCGACCACAGCCCGGGCCGTCGCGGCCTCGTCGAACGGATACTCCGGGCTCATCTGGCCACTCCATCGCGGACACTCACAGTGAACGGACACGACATTTCCGTCCAGCCTAGTGCGTCCGTCTCCTGCATGGACCGGAACCCCCACGGCCCGACGAGACAGCGTTGTCCCGCCGAGGTCAAGGGGCAAAACCGGCCTATGTCGTGCAGGAAGCCCCGGGGGGCGCATGAGGCGGGAGGACGCCTCCGCACCCTTGACGGGCATGAGTGGCCCGTCGTCAGATTCTGTTTGTTAACGATCAGTTGTGAGTACTTCTGGTTCCTGATGAGGGAGAGCCGACCATGACGGTCACTCGCAGATCGGTCCTTCTCGCCTCCACGGCCGCACCGGCCGCCGGAGCACTCCTCGGCACGCCCGCGGCTCAGGCCGCCGAGGCCGCCACGAGCGCCTTCGGCCGCCGCACGGTCGCGCTGCGCGACGGCTGGCGCTTCGCGCTGGTCAACCCGGGCGGGATCACCGACCCCACCGGGCAGTACGCGGACGCCGCCGCACCCGGCTACGACGACTCTGCCTGGCGCGAGGTCGCGGTGCCGCACGACTGGAGCATCGAGCAGACCCCGACCACACAGAACGGCACGACCAGCGGCACCGGCTTCTTTCCCGGGGGCCTCGGCTGGTACCGCCTCGCCTTCACCCTGCCGCCCGCCCGGGCCGGCCAGCGGATCTCGGTCGAGTTCGACGGCGTCTACATGGACTCCTCCGTCTACTGCAACGGCGTCGAGGCCGGCCGCCACCCCTACGGCTACACCGGCTTCGCCTTCGACCTGACCGACCTGCTGCACACCGACGGCGTCACCGAGAACGTGCTCGCGGTGAAGGTGCAGAACCGGCTCCCGAGCAGCCGCTGGTACTCCGGCAGCGGCATCTACCGCGAGGCCCGCCTGGTCGTCACCGAACCGGTGCACGTCGCCCGCTGGGGCACATACGTCACCACCCCCGAGATCACCGACGAACGGGCCGTCGTCCGGGTCGAGACCACCGTGGTGAACGCGTCCGGTACGGGCGCCGACGTCGAGGTCGTCTCCCGGATCCTCGCCCCGAACGGCCGCACCGTCGCCCGTACGTCCTCCACGGTCGCCGTCGCCGACCGGGCCGCCGAGACCCACGAACTCACGGTGACCGATCCGCAGCGGTGGGACTTCGCGACCCCGCACCGCTACACGCTGGAGACCGAACTACGCGTCGCCGGAGAGCGCACCGACACCTACCGCACGCCCTTCGGCATCCGCACCTTCCGCTTCGACCCCGACGAGGGCTTCCACCTCAACGGCACGTACACCAAGATCAAGGGCGTCGACCTCCACCACGACCTGGGCGCCCTCGGGGCCGCGGTCAGCGTCGACGCTGTCCGCCGCCAGATGACGATCATGAAGTCGATGGGCGTCAACGCCTTCCGCACCTCCCACAACCCGCCCTCCCCGGAGATGATCCGGGTCTGCGAGGACCTGGGCATCGTGATGCTGGTGGAGGCCTTCGACTGCTGGAAGACCGGCAAGACCCGGTACGACTACGGGCGGTTCTTCGACGAGTGGTGCGAGCGGGACGCCACCGAGATGGTGCTCGCGGCCCGCAACTCGCCCGCCGTCCTGCTGTGGTCCATCGGCAACGAGATCACCGACTCCACCTCCACCGCCGGTCTCGCCATGGCGGACCGGATCATCGCCGCGATCCGCGCGGTGGACGACACCCGGCCGCTCATCATCGGCTCGGACAAGTACCGCACCCCGCCCGCCAAGGGCTCCGCCGCCGACCTGATGCTCGCCAAGCTGGACGGCCTGGGCCTGAACTACAACACCGCCAAGTCCGTGGACGCCCTGCACGCCACCTACCCGCACCTGTTCCTCTTCGAGTCGGAGTCCTCCTCGGAGACCTCGACCCGCGGCGCCTACCAGGAGCCCGAGCACCTCAACACCGGCGAGAACCACACCCCCGGCAAGCGGGCGACCTCCTCGTACGACAACAACCTCGCCTCCTGGACGATGAGCGGCGAGTACGGGCACAAGAAGGACCGCGACCGGAAGTGGTTCATGGGCCAGTTCCTGTGGTCCGGCATCGACTACATCGGCGAGCCCACGCCGTACAACGTCTTCCCGGTGAAGGCCTCCTTCTTCGGCGCGGTCGACACGGCCGGCTTCCCGAAGGACATGTACCACCTCTTCCGCAGCCAGTGGGTCGAGGAGCCGATGGTGCATCTGGCGCCGATGACCTGGAACCACGAGGCCGGCGACACGGTCGAGGTGTGGGCGTACTCCAACGTCGACACGGTGGAGCTGTACCTCAACGGAAAGTCCCTGGGCGTACGGAAGTTCGACACGAAGAAGACCCTCGACGGCCGCACCTACCTGGAGACCACCGAGGCCCCCGGCGACGACAAGACCTTCACCACCGGCCCCTACCCCGGCAGCTACACCAGCCCGAACGGCAGCGCGGGCAAGCTGCACCTGACGTGGAAGGTGCCGTACGCGCCGGGCGAGTTGAAGGCGGTGGCCCGCCGCGGCGGCAGGACGGTCGCCACCGACGTGCTGCGCACGGCCGGCGCCCCGCACGCCGTACGGCTCACCGCGGACCGCAAGTCCCTTCCCGCGGACGGGCGTTCCCTGCTCTTCGTCACCGCCGACGTGGTCGACGCGCGGGGGACCGTCGTGCCCGACGCCGAGCACCTCATCTCCTTCCAGGTGACCGGCGGTTCCCTCGCCGGACTCGACAACGGGCGGGAGGAGAGCGCCGAGCGCTACCAGGCCAGTACCCGCACCGCCTTCCACGGCAAGGCCCTCGCCATCGTGCGCTCCGGCGCCGAGGCGGGCGCCCTGAAGGTGACCGCCCGCGTGGACGGCCTGCGCAAGGGCACGGCCACCGTGCGCACCACGCACGCCCGCTCGGCGGCGACCACCCCGGCCGCGGCCTTCGCCCCCGAGCACCCGGAGCCCGTGGCCTACCCCCATGCGGACGCCAGTTACTCCGGCCGACCGGACACCCTGCCCGCCGCGCTGCTGGACGGCGACCCGGCCACCGGCTGGTCCAACGCCTTCGCCAAGGCCGCCACCGCCCTGCTGCCCGCCTTCAGCGGGGCTCGGCCGAGGGACTGGGTGTCGGTCGACTACGGGCGCACCCGGGACTTCGACCGGGCGGAGGTGTCCTTCACCGTCGACGCCGCGCACAGCCTGCCCGCGTCGATCGAGGCCGAGGTCTGGGACGGCAAGCGGTATGTGCCGGTCACGGGGGTGACCGTCGACTGGGCCACCGCCTCGGACGCGCCGACGGCGCTCACCTTCGACCCGGTCCGCGGCTCCAGGCTGCGGCTGAAACTGACCAGCGGTGCACCCGGCACGGTCCAAGGGGCGGTCCGCATCAGCAGGTTGGAGGCATGAGCGGCTGACCGGAGGGCCGCCTCGGATCCTTCGGCGCCCGGGCGTCACCGCGTCCGGGCGCCGCTTCCCGGCGGCCCTGCCTCAGCCCGCGTCGGCCGCGTCGAACGTCACCTTCGCCGTGTCCACCGTGCCCGCGCTGCGGCCGGGTGCGCTCTGCCCGGCCCAGTACAGGTTGGTGTGGGCTATGACCTGCTCCGGAGCGGGGGCGCCGTACGAGGTGAGGTCCTCCGTGGTGTGCGCGTCGGCGACCAGCGTCACGTCGTACCCGCGCACGAAGGCGCCGTGCAGCGTGGAGCGGATGCACGCGTCGGTCTGCGCCCCCGTGACGACGACCCGGCCCACCCCGCGCGCGGCCAGCACGGTCTCCAACTCGGTCTCCTCGAAGGAGTCCTGGTAGTGCTTGTGGACGAGGGGCTCGGCGTCGAGGCGGACCAACTCCTCGACGTACTCCCAGTCCTCGCTGCCGTGCTCGAGGTCGTCGTCGGAGTGCTGCACCCAGATCACCGGCACATCCTGCGCGCGTGCGGCGCCGACCAGGGTGTCGATGTTCGCGATCACCTCCTCGCGCCGGGGCGCGCCCGCCACCACGCCCTTCTGGACGTCGATGACGAGCAGGGCGGTGAGGGGCCGGTCGGGCAGGCTCGTCATGAATTCCTCCTGTGAGTCGACCTGTTGGTCCACGGACGACCCACCCTAGAACCCACCACTGACAACGGCCCCGAGACGCATCTGGCCCTCATCTCGCGTTCATCTCGTCCGTACCGTTGACGGGGTGTCATGACTCCAACAAGCATGTCCTGCGACCCCTCCCTGGGAGCGCTCCCATACGCACCTCGTGGGACGCGTCCCGCACCTCCCCGAGGAGCCTGGACGTGAAACGACGCAGAACCGCCCTGCTGTCCCTCGCGGCCCTGCTGGGCGCGGCGCTCACCGCGCTGCCCGTGCAGCAGGCCGGGGCCGACGAGGTCGAGCAGGTCAGGAACGGCGGCTTCGAGACGACCGCCGACCCGTGGTGGACCAGCAACGTCACCGCCGGCCTCAGCGACGGCAAGCTGTGCGCGGACGTGCCGGGCGGCACCGTCAACCGCTGGGACTCCGCCGTCGGCCAGGACGCGATCACCCTGGTGAAGGGGTCGTCGTACCGCTTCTCCTTCAGCGCCTCCGGGGTGCCCGAGGGGCATGTGGTGCGGGCGATCGTGGGCCTCGGAGCGTCCCCGTACGACACCTGGTACGAGGCGACCCCGGTGCTGAGCGGGTCGGGGGAGTCGTACTCCTACACGTTCACCTCGCCGGTCGACAGCGCCCAGGGGCAGGTCGCCTTCCAGGTCGGCGGGAGCGCCGAGCCCTGGCGGTTCTGTCTGGACGACGTGTCGCTGCTGGGCGGGGTGCCACCGGAGGTGTACGAGCCCGACACCGGGCCACGCGTGCGCGTCAACCAGGTCGCCTATCTGCCCGCCGGGCCGAAGAACGCCACCCTGGTCACCGACGCCGCCGCGAAACTGCCCTGGCAGCTGAAGAACAGCGCCGGGACGACGGTCGCGCACGGCTGGAGCGTGCCGCGCGGCCTCGACGTCTCCTCCGGGCAGCGCGTCCACTCCATAGACTTCGGCGCCTACCGCACGCGCGGCGCGGGCTTCACGCTGGTCGCCGACGGCGAGACCAGCCGCCCCTTCGACATCGGCGACGCCGCCTACGAGCGGCTGAGTCTGGACGCGGTGAAGTACTACTACACGCAGCGCAGCGGCATCGCGATCCGCGACGACCTCCGCCCCGGCTACGGCAGGGCGGCCGGCCATGTCGGCGTGGCCCCAAACAAGGGCGACTCCGCCGTCCCCTGTCAGCCGGGTGTGTGCGACTACAGCCTCGACGTCACCGGCGGCTGGTACGACGCCGGCGACCACGGCAAGTACGTCGTCAACGGCGGCATCGCCACCTGGGAGCTGCTGAGCACCTACGAGCGCTCCCTCCTCGCCCGCACCGGCCACCCGTCCCGGCTCGGCGACGGCGCCCTCGCCCTCCCCGAGAGCGGCAACAAGGCGCCCGACATCCTCGACGAGGCCCGCTGGGAGCTCGACTTCCTGCTGAGGATGCAGGTGCCGGACGGGCAGCCCCTCGCGGGCATGGCCCACCACAAGGTCCACGACGCCCAGTGGACGGGCCTGCCGCTGCTGCCGAGCGACGACCCCCAGCAGCGCGAACTGCACCCGCCGACCACCACCGCGACCCTCAACCTGGCCGCGACGGCCGCCCAGGCGGCCCGCCTGTACCGGCCCTACGACAAGGCGTTCGCGGCGAAGGCGCTGACGGCCGCGCGCAAGGCCTTCGCCGCGGCCCTCGCCCATCCGAAGGTCTACGCCGACCCGAATGACGGCACCGGCGGCGGCGCCTACAACGACGACGACGCGACCGACGAGTTCTACTGGGCGGCCGCCGAGCTGTATCTCACCACGGGGGAGAAGCAGTTCGCCGACCATGTGCTCGCCTCCCCGGTGCACACCGCCGACCTCTTCGTCCCCTACGGCTTCGACTGGTCCCGCACGGCCGCCGCGGGGCGCCTCGACCTCGCGACCGTCCCGAACAAGCTCCCCGGCCGCGACAAGGTGCGCCGTTCGGTGGTGCGGGGCGCCGACACGTACCTCGCCACGCTCGCCTCACAGCCGTACGGCATGCCCTACGCGCCCGACGGCAACCGCTACGACTGGGGCTCCAGCCACCAGGTCCTCAACAACGCCGTGGTCATCGCCACCGCCTACGACATCACCGGCGCCTCGAAGTACCGTGACGCGGCCGTCCAGAGCATGGACTACATCCTCGGACGCAATGCGCTCAACCTGTCGTACGTCACCGGTTACGGGGAGGTCGACTCCCATCAGCAGCACAGCCGTTGGTACGCCCACCAGCTCGACCCGAGCCTTCCGCGACCGCCGGCGGGAACCCTCGCGGGCGGCGCGAACTCGAGCATTCAGGACCCCTATGCGCAGAGCAAGCTCCAGGGGTGCGTGGGTCAGTTCTGCTACATCGACGACATCCAGTCCTGGTCGACCAACGAGACCGCGATCAACTGGAACGCCGCGCTGACCCGCATGGCGTCCTTCGCGGCGGATCAGGGATAGACGCGAATCCGGTCAGGATCGTGCAGGGTCGGATAAGGGTCGGACACCCTCCGGTACCGCGTGGTCATCAGTTTGACCTGGGGATATTTACGAGTAAGTACCCGCGCGGTACCGTGAAGGGCATGCCAGCCCTCAATGTGGAATTCAGCGATCGTGAGCTGGAGGACCTGCGACAGATCGCCAAGGAACGCGGCACGTCGATGAAGGCACTCGTACGGGAGGCCGCCGCGGCCGACATCGCCCGGCACCGGGCGCTCCAGGAGGGCGCGGAGGCGTTCCGCACGTTCTTCGCGTCCCATGCCGACGAGTTCGCGGCCGCCTTCCCCGATGACGAACGCTCCGCCAAGGGCGAGGGGCGGGTCGCCTGACCGATGACAGCCGTCATCCATATCGACGTGCCCTGGCTGCTCCAGCGCCACGAAGAGGTCCTGCCCGAGCAGCCCACCGTCAACGACTTCTCGGCGCTGGTCGCCGCGGTCGCCCGGCACCGGGTCGATCCGCCCAAGCTCGGCGTGGACTCCGACCCCGCCTGGCGGGCGGCCGCGCTGCTGCACACGCTCACCCTGCTCAAGCCCCTGCCCTCGGCCAACGCCCGGTTCGCCTGCGCGACGGCGGTGGCGTACATGTTCACCAGCGGGGTCGGCATCGATCCGCCCTACGGAGCGCTCGTCGACCTCGCCCGGGACCTGATCGACGGCAAGACCGACGTCTACGGCGCGGCGGACCGGCTGCGGTCCTGGCAGATATAGCCGCTCACGGAGCGGCGGGCCGCCGGCCGAGGGCGGGAGGATCAGGGCCGGCGGCCGTTTCGCGCAGGAGTGCCGCCGTCCTGCGCGGGGCCTCCGAGGAGTGGCCGGGTTCCAGCCAACTACGCGTCCCGGTGGGTCGGGAGCGTGCGCGGCGTTCTGCTCGGTGCGCGTTTTTCACACGGGGCGCACGGCGTCGCTTATCGACACTCTTTCAACAAAGGGCAGCTTCAGCAGCCGCCTTGTTGTGCGCGACTAAGTTGTGCAAAGGTGAACCACCCGTGTGGGGGGTCATGGCCGGGTCCCCTGCGTTCGTCGGCGGAGGCGAATTCGCGCTCCCCGCCGCACCGAACAGGTACGTACCAAAGGAATTCGCTCAGTGTCCACCGCTCAGCCTCCTCTTCCGCCCTATCCTCCGCCGGGCGGGGGCCCAGGAGAATCCGACGAGTCCCTCGCCGCCGGGATACGCGGCGGCGCGGACAGCGAAGTCGCCCAGTCCACCGCCCTGCTGATCGCCCGGCACTGGCGACCGGTGCACGAGTACGCGGTCATCTGTCTCGCCTCCTCCTCAAGCGTCGCGTCCATGATCACCGCGGCCGCTTTCCACCAGGTCTTCGACCGGCTCAAGCTGGGCGAGCCGGGAACCGCGCTGCGTCCCCGACTGCTGGTGACCGTGCGGGACATGGCCCGGCTGTGGTCCGCCGACGAGGGGCTGTCCGGCGTTCTGCCGGTGCTGCGCAAGCCGGCCGGGGCCCGGGGCATGCGCAGCGCGAAGTCCATGACGCCGGAGAACCGGGTGCTGGCGGAACGCTCGTTCCAGGGCCTGCCCGCGGTCGCCCGCTGCGTCCTGTGGCACGTGGAGGTCGAGGCCGAGCAGATCACCGTCGCCGCCGGGCTGCTCGGCATGGACACCGACACCGTGTCCGCCGCCCTCGAACAGGCCCGCGACAAGCTCCGCGAGGGCGTCGTACGCGCCCATCGGGAACTCGCGCCGAACAAGGACTGTCGGTTCTACAACCGGCTCCTCGACGGCCCCATCCGCCGCGGCGGCGACCTGCTGCCCGACGTGCGCCAGCACCTCGACGCCTGCCGGTACTGCCGTTCCGCCGCCGAACAGCTCGGCCACTTCGAGAACGGCCTCGGTGTGCTGCTCGCCGAGGCGGTGCTCGGCTGGGGGGCCCGCCGCTACCACGACACCCGGCCCGGCCGCAGCAAGCAGCAGACCGTGCGCCTCAAGGGCTCCGCCCGGCACCGCGGCGGCGGCACCCGCGGCCGACGCGGCAACCTGCTCTCGCGCATCCCCTCGCCCCGCCGCCGGGAGTCCGGCGCGGCGCGGTCGCCGCGCGCCCTGTTCACCGGCGTCGGACTGGCCTCGGCCGGCCTGCTGACCACCCTGCTCGCGGCCGGCATGTGGTCGGACAGCGGCGGCGCCGACCCGGCCGCCTCCACCAGCGGCAGCGCCCCCGGCACCGACTCGCAGGCCGCCACCGCCTCGCCCACGGCCCCGGGCACCGCCCAACTGCCCAGCGCACCACGGCAGACGAGGCTGCGCAACGCCGCGGCCGACCTGTGCCTGGACATCCGGGGCGAGGCCAAGGCGGGCGCCGCCGTCGAACTCGCGGACTGCTCGTCCGACGGGACGCAGCAGTGGTCCTACAACGACGACGGGCAGCTGCGCAGCGCGGCCCACCCCGAGCTGTGCGTGGACTCCCACGCGGACGCCGGCGTGGTCATCCTCGGCGCGTGCGCGGACGCCGAGAACGCCCGGGGCGACGACGTCCGCTACGACCTCACCGTGCAGGGCGAGTTGCTGCCCCGCTGGGACGACGCGCTCGCCCTCGCGACGGCCGGTGCGGAGCCGGGCGCCGACGTCGTCGTCAAGGTCCGCGACCACTCCACCGGCCAGCGCTGGCTGACCGACGTCGCCTCCGCCACCCCCGGTTCCCTCGCGGTCACCGGCACGGACGCACCTCCGTCGGCCCAGCCGGTCGACCTCTCGGACGGAGCGGCCTGAGGGCCGCCTTCGTAGGCGGGGCGCGCTGCCCCACGGGCCGCCGGCGAGCCGGTCGCCCAACGGCAACGCGGTCGCGGGCCCTGGGGGAGCGCGGCCAGGGCCCGCGGGGGCCCAACTGATCCGCAAGGCAGGCATCGACCCTCACACGACGTCCGATCGGCGCGTCGGTGTCCCAACGAGCGATGGCCACACAGGACGCGACAACCGGCCTCCGCGCGGGGCACCCGACTGACCGGCACCCGGCTGGCAGGCCCCGCCAGGCCGATCGGTCGTCGTGCGGGGTGCGGCCGGCTTCGGTGTGGGGTGTCTGACCGACCGGTGCCTGGTTGGCAGCCCCGTCCGGGGCCCGATCGGTCGTCGTGCGGGGTGGCGGCCGGCCTCCGTGATGGGTGTCTGACCGGCGGGTGCCTGGCTGGTAGGCCTGGTCAGGGGTTGATGGGTTGTCGTGCGGGGTGGCGGTCGGCTTCGGTGCGGGGTGTCTGACTGACGGGTGCCTGGCTGGTAGGCCTGGTCAGGGGTTGATGGGTTGTCGTGCGGGGTGGCGGCCGGCTTCGGTGCGGGGTGTCTGACTGACGGGTGCCTGGCTGGTAGGCCTGGTCAGGGGTTGATGGGTTGTCGTGCGGGGTGGCGGCCGGCTTCGGTGCGGGGTGCCTGACTGACCGGTGCTTGGCTGGCAAGCCCGGTCAGGGGTCGTGTGCGGGGTGTCCGACCGACCGGTGTCCGGCCGGCAGGCCCCGTCAGGGCTGTTCGGCGTTCTCGGCGAGGTCCGCCGGGCCGACGGTCGCCGGGGTGGCGTGGCCGGACAGGGCGAGGGTGAGGTCGAACTCGGCGAGCAGACAGCGGATCACGTGCTCGACGCCTGACTGTCCGTCCAGGCCCAGCCCGTAGACGTAGGGCCGGCCCAGCAGGACCGCCCGCGCGCCGAGGGCGAGCGCCTTGAAGACGTCGTCGCCGGTGCGCACCCCGCTGTCGAACAGCACGGTCAGCCGGTCGCCGACCGCCCGGGCCACCCCGGGCAGCGCGTCGGCGGCGGCGACCGAACCGGCCACCTGCCGGCCCCCGTGGTTGGAGACCACCACCCCGTCCATCCCGGCGTCGGCGGCGAGCCGGGCGTCGTCCGGGTGCAGGACGCCCTTGAGGACGATCGGTCCGTCCCAGTTCTCCCGCAGGAACGCGAGGTCCGGCCAGGTCTTTCCGGGGTCCGCGAACAGGCTGATGAAGTGCAGGACGGCCGCGTTGGGGTCCTCGTGCACCGGCTTGGCCAGGCCCGCACGGAAGGCCGGGTCGGTGAAGTAGTTGGCGGTGCCGACGCCGTGCAGGAACGGCAGGTAGGCCTGGTCGAGGTCGCGCGGCCGCCATGCCAGCAGCGGGGTGTCCAGGGTGACGACGAGCACGGTGTATCCGCTCGCCCTCGCCCGGCCGAGGAGACTCCGGGTCACCTCCCGGTCCTTGGACCAGTACAGCTGGAACCAGCGCTCGGCGTCGCCCATCGCCTCGGCCACCTGCTCGATCGGGGTGCTGGACGCCGACGACAGGATGTACGGCACGCCCTGTGCGGCCGCGGCCCGGGCCGCCGCGGACTCCGCCTCCGGGTGCATGATCGACAGCACGCCGACGGGCGCCAGGGCCAGGGGCGCGGGCAGCGACCGGCCCAGCGCCTCGACCGACAGATCGCGCTCGTGCACGTCCCGCAGCATGCGCGGCACGATCCGGCGGCGCTCCAGGGCCGCGCGGTTCGCCCGCGCCGTGCTGCCGTTCCCCGCGCTGCCCGCCACGTAGCCGACCGGACCCGGCCCGAGCCGCTGCTCGGTGAGCTCCTCCAGCCGGGTCAGGTCGGTGGGCAGCCGGGGGACCGCGCCCGTCATCCCGTTGAGGTAGATCTCGTACTGGAAGTCCGCCCAGTGCTTGGCCATCCGTCCGTGCCGCCTCTCTCGTCGTCCCGTGGTCGAGCGTGCGTAGCAGGGCGACCATACCGGCGGGTAGGCACAGGGGCGGTGGGGGCCTGTCGTGGTCGTCCACCGCCGACTGCGGCTGGACGAATCATCCTTCTTCCGTGTCATGAGGGGACGGATCCGCCGCCTCCTTGTCGTCGTGGGCGGTGTCCGGCTCCGCGTCCGGTCCCTGGGCCCGTACCCGTTGGACGTGCTCGAGGGAGTCCCGCAGTTCGGTGAGCCAGTCGTCGGTGTGCCGCTGGACCAGCCGGACGCACCAGGCGAGGGCGTCGCTGCGGCTGCGGGCCACGCCCGCGGCGATCAGCGTGTCGAGGACCTGGCGCTCGGGCTGCCGCAGCCGGGTCATGACCGGCGCGGCGACATGGGTGAACAGGGCGCGCTCCCCGTCGCACACCACACCCCAGGACACCTTCCGCCGGAAGCGGTGCTCGGCGTCGCGGGCCACGGCCATCCGGTTCTCTCGGGTGCGCTCCCGGAACTCCTGGATCCGGGCGGCGACGGCGGCCTCCCGCTCGGCGGCCGGGGCGTCCTCGCTCAGTCGGGGTGCGGGGATGCGCCCGATCACGGTGATCTCCTCGCGGTCGACCGTCACCTCGGTCAGCTCCTCGAAGAGGTCGTCGGGCAGCCGGCCCGCGAACCAGCCCCTGAGCTTCTCTCTCTGCTCTGGCGTAATCATGTAATCACCATTACTCCGCAGGCAGATGAACGCAAGGGGTCGCCGAGGAGTCCGCCGAGAGCGGAACGGGGGCGGGCCGAGGGTCGGAGCGGAATGTTTCAGGCCGATTAACGAAGCTATGAAAACCGGTCACCGAGCGGACCGAAGGGATCATGAAGCGCTTGCTTTCGGCGTTGGAACGTTCGAATTCCGTGACTTCACGCCACTGCTTCAATACGCAAGGTTACTGAAACCCATGGGGTCGAGGTGATATTCGGCGGCGGACTCGGCAGACTCGCGCTCGCCGCGTCCGGCACCGACCGAGCAGGACCGGCACACCCCCGAATCGAGCGGAAGGATGCACACAATGCGGAACACCGCGCGCTGGGCAGCGACCCTCGGCCTCACGGCCGCCACCGTCTGCGGATCCCTCACCGGATCCGCGCTCGCCGCCCCGGCCGCAGCGCCCACCTCCCTCTACGCCCCGTCGGCCCTCGTGCTGACCGTGGGCCACGGAGACAGCGCCGCCACCGTCGACGCGGCCAGGGCCGTGACCCTGAGCTGCGCGCCGACCCCCTCCGGCACCCACCCCGCCGCCGCCCTCGCCTGCGCCGAACTGCGCGCCGCCGACGGCGACTTCGACGTCCTGGCGGCCCCGGGTGACGCCAGGTGCACCAAGCAGTACGACCCGGTGGTCGTCACCGTCGACGGCGTCTGGCGGGGCAAGCGCGTCTCCTACGAGCGCACCTTCGCCAACGCCTGCGTGAAGAACGCTGCCGGGAGCAGCCTCTTCACCTTCTGAGACCGGGATCGCGTGGCCCCCGTGGACGCCGAGTGAGGCTCGTGAAGTGGGGAGTGCGAGCCCCTGACACGGGACCGCCGCGATCCCGCACCCGGAGGCCGGACGGGCGGAGTGGGGCCGCCCGCCGGCCTCCGGGCTCATGCGTTCCCCGCACGCGTCAGTGTTTCGCCAGGCGCAGGGGGAGCGGATCCGGGGGCGCGTCCTCGTCGGGGAGCCGGGTGAGGTCCGCCCACCAGGACGGCCCGTCCTCCAGGTGGCGCAGCATGACGCCCTCGCGGATCGCCCACGGGCAGACGGTGACCGCGGTCAGCCCGGTCAGCTTCATCGCCGTGTGCCCGACCACCGCGCCGGCCAGGCTCTGTGCGGCGCGCGGCGCGGAGATGCCGGGCAACCGGGCGCGTTCGGCGGTGGACAGCGCGGCCAGCGTGTCGACGGCCTCGCCCAGGTCGCGGCGGCGCAGGGTGCGGTCCATGAAGGGGCCGTGCCGTCCGGGCGGTGCCCCGCACAGCCGGCCCAGCTGCTGAAAGGTGCGGGAGGTGGCCACCGCCGTGCGCGGACCCTCCCAGCGGATCCGGGCGGCCACGTCCCTGAGCTGGTGGCGGACCCTGCGCCGCACCGCGCGGACGAGATCCGGGGGCGGCGGGTCGTGGTCCGCGAAGAAGTCGTGGGTGAGGCGGCCCGCGCCGAGCGGCAGCGAGGCGACGAAGTCCGGCAGCCGGCCCCGGCCGAAGGCCACTTCGAAGGAGCCGCCCCCGATGTCCAGCAGGGCGAGCGGTCCCGACCGCCAGCCCATCCAGCGGCGGGCGCCGAGGAACGTCAGCTCGGCCTCCACCTCGCCCGGCAGGGTGCTCAGCGCGACGCCGGTCCGGGCCCGGACCGCGCGCAGCACCTCGCTGCGGTTGGGGGCGGCGCGCACCACGGCGGTCGCGAAGGCCAGCGGGCCCGCCGCACCCCACCGGTCCGCGGTCCTGGCCGCCGCGGCGACCGCTCGGACGAGCCGTTCCACGGCCTCGTCGGGGATGGGGTCACCGGGCGCGACCTGCTCGGACAGCCTCAGCCGCCACTTCGCCGTGTGCACCGGCAGCGGCACCCCGCCCGCAGCGTCCGCCACCACCAGCCGCACGGTGTTCGACCCCACATCCAGCACGCTGATTCTCATGGACCGTCGAGTACCCAGGCGTAAACCTCCAGCCGCGCACCCTGTTTCGGGCGCCCGGTCTCAACTTCCCCGCGCGACGCAGAGGGACCGCCGTCCCTCGCGGACGGCGGCCCCTCTCCCTGGTGCGGCTCCGAACGAGGGTCCGTCACATGTGGATCACCGGCGCCGCGTCCGCGTCCTGCTGCGGCACCCCGCGCCGGAAGAGCAGGAACGCGATGAGCGCGCCCGCGGCGAAGAAGCCGGCCGACCACCAGAAGGCGGTGGTGTAGCTCTCGATGGTCGCCTGCGCCTGGACCAGCTTGTTCGTCGGGTCCTTCCCGGCGAGGTAGTCGGTCGCGGCGCTGGCGGCGAGGGTGTTCAGCAGGGCCGTGCCGATCGAACCGCCCACCTGCTGCATGGCGTTGACGGTGGCGGAGGCCACGCCCGCGTCCTCGGCGGCGACCCCGCCGGTGGCCATCTGCATGGCGGGCGGCATGACCAGGCCGAGGCCGATACCGGTGATCACCAGCTGCGGCAGCACCGCGCTCAGGTAGTGGGAGCCGACGCCGATCCCGGTCAGCCAGGCCATGCCGCCCGCTGCGATCGCGAAGCCCAGCGGGATGACCGCCTTCGGGCCGAGCCGCGGGACCAGGGCCGTCGTGCCGACCTGCGCCGCGACCATGAGCGCCCCGACCATCGGCAGGAACGCCACACCCGTCTTCGTCGGGCTGAAGCCGAGGTTGAGCTGCAGGTAGTAGGTGAGGAAGAGGAAGACGCCGAACATGCCCGCGCCGGAGATCAGCACGGCGAAGAAGGAGGCCGCGCGGTTGCGGTCGAGCAGGATGCGCAGGGGCAGCAGCGGGTGCGCGGCACGCGTCTGCCACCAGGCGAAGGCCACCAGCAGCACCCCGCCCACGATCAGGAAGCCCCAGGTCTGCGCCGAGTCCCAGTCGTGCGTCTCGGCGTTGGAGAAGCCGTACACCAGGGAGAACAGACCGGCGGCGACCAGGATGGTGCCGGGCACGTCCAGCTTGGAGTTCTCGGCGTCGCGGTGGTTGGACAGCAGCAGCCAGCCGCCCGCGAAGGCGACGACGGCGATGGCCACGTTGACGTACAGCGTCCAGCGCCAGTCGAGCGCGTCGGTCAGGATGCCGCCGAGCAGCAGGCCCACCGCACCGCCGGCGCCGGCGATGGCGCCGTAGACGCTGAACGCCCGGGCGCGCTCCTTGGCGTCGGTGAACGTGGTGTTGAGCAGGGAGAGCGCGGCCGGTGCGAGGAGCGCGCCGAAGGCGCCCTGCAGCGCGCGGGCCGTGACGAGCATCTCGAAGTTGGTCGCGGCGCCGCCGAGTGCGGAGACGGCGGCGAAGCCGACGACGCCGACCAGGAAGGCCGTCTTACGGCCGAAGAGGTCGGCTATCCGGCCGCCGAGCAGCAGCAGGGAGGCGAAGGCCAGCGCGTACGCGGTGACGATCCACTGCCGGTTGCCGTCGGAGAAGCCGAGGTCGGCCTGCGCGGAGGGCAGGGCGATGTTCACGATGGTGGCGTCCAGCACCACCATCAGCTGGGCCAGCGCGACGACCGCGAGGATCCACCATTTCTTGGCGGATGCTGCGGACGGCGGCTGTTCGGCGCCCGTGCGGGTGCCGTCCGTCAAGGTCTTCGAGGACATGGGGAACCACTCCAGGGACGTGAAGGCAAAGAATACGTAAACGAAACGGTTTCGTACACATGGAGGCTAGCCGAGTTTCCGCGAAACGGCAAAGTTTCGTTAGTGAGAGCCTCCGGACATCCGCGCCGCCCCTATGAAGCTCCTGACGAGAAAGGACTGATCCGCCATGCCGACCGATCCGACCGGCACGTATCTGACCCTGGACGACGGCCGCCCCGCCGTCCGCTTCACCCGCACTTACGGCCATCCGGCCGACCGGGTCTGGCAACTCGTCACCGACCCCGGCGAACTGGCCCACTGGTTCCCGTCCCGCGTCGAGATCGAGCTGCGTCCCGGCGGCACGATCCGGTTCAGCGGCGACCCGAACATGCCGGAGTCCACCGGCCGGGTGCTCGCCGTGGACGCGCCCCGCCGACTGTCCTACGCGTGGGGCGGCGACGAACTCCGCTTCGACCTGGAGGCCGTGCCCGGCGACCGCACCCGCCTCACCCTCACGGACGTACTGCAGAGCGCGGACACCGCCGCCCGCAACGCCGCCGGCTGGGAAGTGTGCCTGACCGCCTTGGACGCCAGGGCCGACGCCGCCGCCGGCGAGACCGGCTCCTGGGAGGCGTACTACCGCGCCTACGTCGAGGCGGGCTTTCCCCACGGCGCACCCGTCCCTGACGTCGACACCGACCCCCACCCCGAAAACGACACCGACACCGACACCGACTGAGGCCCCTAGGCCAACTGCCGCCGCACCAGCTCGTGGAGCCGTCCGCTCGTGTCCGCGAGGAGCTGGGCGGGCGGACCCTGCTGGGCCACCTTGCCGTTCTCCATGACGACGACCCGGTCGGCGTCCATCACCGTCGACAGGCGGTGGGCGATGACGACCCGGGTGGCGTTCAGCTTGCGGGTGCTCTCGATGACCGTGCGCTGCGTCTCGTTGTCGAGGGCGCTGGTCGCCTCGTCGAAGAACAGGATGCGCGGCCGGCGGATCAGCGCCTGGGCGATCATCAGGCGCTGACGCTGGCCGCCCGAGACCGACCCGCTGCCCGAGACGATCGTGTGCAGCCCCATCGGCATGCGCTTGATGTCCTCCGCGAGCCCCGCCAGCTCGGCGGCCGCCATCGCCTCCTCGGGCGTGTAGGCCTCGGTGCCGCAGATGACGTCCAGCAGGGAGCCGGTGAACGGCTGGGCGTGCTGGAGCACCACCCCGCACTGCCGGCGCACCGCCGACTGGTCGAGGGCCGCGAGGTCCTGGCCGTCGTACAGCACACTGCCCGAGACCGGCTTGTCGAAGCCGATGAGAAGCCTCAGAAGCGTCGACTTGCCGCAGCCGCTCGGGCCGACGATCGCCACGAACTCGCCCGGCCGCACCTCGAAGGAGACGTCGTCCAGGACGAGGGGACCGTCGTCGGAGTAGCGGAAGGACAGGCGGCGGGCCTCGAGCGCGCCGGTCAGCGGGCCCGGCCGGGTGTTCCCCGTGCGGACCTCGGGCGTGGCCTCCAGCACCGGCCGGATCTCCTCGAACAGCGGCAGCGCGGCCACCGCCGACACGAACGCGCCGGTCAGCGAGGTGATCGAGGTGAGCAGCATCGTCATCGACGTGTTGAAGGTGAGGAAGTCCGCCGCCGACAGCGCACCGCGAGCCGGACCGGCCAGCAGCATGAACATCAGCAGCGAGCACAGCGGCAGGTACACCGAGCCCAGCACCGTGTTGAGGTTCTTGATCCGGCCGAGGCGCTGCTGGAGTTCCCGGCTGCGCGCGAACTGCGCCGCCCAGGCCGCGTACGCGTAGTTCTCGGCCGCCGCCACCCGCAGCTTCGGCAGTCCGCGCAGGGTCTGGAACGCCTGGTTGTTGAGCTTGTTGGAGAGCACCACGAGCCGCCGCTGCCAGCGCACCTGCCACAGGCCCAGCGCCAGGAACACGGACGCGATGACGACCAGCATGCCGATCGCGGCCAACGCCATCGGCACGCTGTACCAGAGCAGCAGCCCCAGGTTCATCGCGCCGACGGTGACGGACTGCGCGACCGACGGCCCGAGTCCCGCCAGCAGCCGGCGGATCGCGCTGATGCCCATGGCGGCACTCGCCAGCTCGCCCGTGGAGCGTTCCGCGAAGAACTTCGTCGGCAGCCTCAGCAGCCGGTCCCACACGGCCGGTTGGAGCGTCGCCTCGATCCGGCCCTCCAGACGCAGGATGGTCAGGTTCTGCAGCAGCATGAACGCCGCCGCGACCACGCTGCTGACCATCACGGCCAGACACACCTGCACGATCAGCCCCTGCTGGGCCCTCGGCACGAACTCGCCGAGCACCTTGCCGGTGGCGATCGGCACCAGCGCCCCGATCGCCACCGTCACCAACCCGCTGAGCAGCAGGTTCGTCAGGTCCCCGCCGGTGCCCCGCATGCTGAACCGCAGCAGGCCGAGCGGGCCCGACGTGCGTTCCGGCAGCGGGCGGTAGAACATGACGGCCCGCGGCTCGAACTCCTCCGCGTTGGCCTTCTCGACCGGTGTCTCCCGCCCGGTCGCGGGATGGACGGCGACGTAACCGCCGCGCCGCCACAGCAGGGCGACCGGCGCGCCGGACAGGGCCCGGTGGCCGACCAGCGGGCCCACGTCGTCCCGCCACCAGCGGCCGTCGAGGCGGACGGCCCGGGCGCGCACCCGGGAGGCGAGCGCGACCCGCTCGACCGGGTCCAGCCGGTCGCTGTCGGCGCCCATCTGCGAGGGCTCGGCGAGGGTGATCCCGGCGGCCCGGGCGACCAGCCTGCAGGCGGCGAAGGTCGCGTCGGCGTCGGCGGCCGTCGTGCGCTGCCCCGACTTCTTGCCGATCGACGCCAGCAGCGTCCGGTCGGCCTGAGCGCGGACCGCCTCACCCGCCTTGATCCCGGCGGCCGTACGCGTCTCGTGGGTGCGTTCCAGCTGCTCGATCCAGCGGTCCAGCGTGGTCAGCAGCCGGTACTGCTGGTCGACCATGGACTGCCACACCGCGGGGTCCATCAACAGGTCGGCGGCCGCCTCCGCGCCGTACAACTGGCCGTACTGGACGCTGCCCGGCGGCACCTGCATCCAGAACACGTCGTCGTCAGTGACTTCCGCCGCCCGCTCGGTGGCCATCGGCGCCTGGAAGAGGATCGACAGACCGCGTCCGACGCCGAGGGCGAGCGCGTACTCCAGGGGGCTCGAAGTCGGCGGCACGTACTGGGGGTTGCCGTACTCGTCGTAGGACCACGTCTGGGTGCTCGCGGGCTGGTACAGCTCGCGCAGGCCGATGCGGTGCATTACGCAGTCGCGCAACGGGCGGGCGACGAGGGTGTGTTGAGGACCGGCGACCGGACCCAGCAGCAGGGAGCCCGCCTCCAGGCGGCCCAAGTGGTGCCAGTGGCCCTGCTGTTCGGCGTCCACCGCGAACAGGTCCAGCGCGCCGGACGCGACCAGCCACAGCACCTGCGGGCCTTCCAGGTCGAGGCGGCTGAAGCCCGCGCAGTCGATCCGCGAGCCCATCTGCCCCAGCGCGGCGAGAACGACGTCGCCCTCGGGTACGGCCGTCATCTCAACGCTCCCTGACCAGGGCCGCGTACGAACCGCCGCGCGCCACCAGTTCCTCGTGCCGCCCGCGCTCCACGACCGTGCCGTGCTGGAGCACGACGATCTCGTCGCTGTCGCGCACCGTGCTGAGCCGGTGGGCGATGACCACGCAGGCGCAGCCGCGCTTGCGCAGGTTGTCCATCACTGCCTGCTCGGTCTCCGCGTCCAGCGCGCTGGTCACCTCGTCCAGCACGAGGATGCTGGGCCGGCGCACCAACGCCCGGGCGATCTCCAGGCGTTGCCGCTGTCCGCCGGAGAAGTTGCGGCCGTCCTGCTCGACCTTGCTGCGGATGCCGCCGGGCCGCCGCATGACGACGTCGTAGAGCGCCGCGTCCCGCAGTGCGTCGACGACGGCGTCGTCCGGGATCGACGGGTCCCACAGGGCCACGTTGTCGCGGACCGAGCCCTCGAACAGGAACACCTCCTGGTCGACGAAGGAGACGGAGGAGGCGAGCGCCCCGCGCGCGATGTCCTCCAGCCGCTGCCCGTCGATGCGGATCACGCCCTCCCAGGGCGTGTACAGGCCGGAGATCAGCCTCGACACCGTGGACTTGCCGCTGCCGGAGCCGCCGACCAGCGCCACCTGCTGCCCGGGGCCGACGGTCAGGTCGAATCCGGTCAGCAGCGGCTTGTCCAGCGGGCTGTAGCCGAAGGTGATGTTCTCCAGCTCGACGTGACCCTGCAGCCGGCGCGTGGAGTCGGCGCCGGAACGGCGGTCGTAGAGCGGGTCGGCGCGGAAGTTCTCCACGTCCTTGAGCCGGGCCACGTCCGCCGCGAAGTCCTGGATCCGGCCCGCGACGCCGTTGAGCCGGGTCAGGGGCGCGGTGAAGCGGGTGACCAGCGCCTGGAACGCGACCAGCAGGCCCACGGAGATATGGCCCTCGATCGCCCGCATGCCGCCGATCCACAGGATCAGCGCGCTGTTGAGCGAGGCGAGCGTCGGCGCGACCACGCCCAGCCAGGCGCTCGGCACGCCCAGCCGCTGCTGCTCCTCCAGCGTGGTGGCGTGCTGCCCCGCCCACTTGCGGAAGTAGCCGTCCTCACCGCCGGTCGCCTTCATCGTCTCGATCAACTGCAGCCCCGTGTACGCCGTGTTGGTCAGCCGCGCGTTGTCCGCGCGCAGCTTCGCCGTCCGGGTCGCGCGCAAGCGGATGACGATCCGCATGGCGACGATGTTGAGCAGGGCCACGCCGATGCCGACGTACGTCAGCTGCGGATCGTAGGTGTAGAGGAGGATCGCGTAGAGGACGACGACCACCGCGTCCACGCCCGCCGACGCCAGGTCGCGGGCCAGGGTCTCGGCGACCGCGTCGTTCGACTGCAGGCGCTGGACCAGGTCGGCCGGGCTGCGCTGGGAGAAGAAGGTCACCGGCAGCCGCAGCAGATGGCGCAGGAAGCGGGCGCTGGAGAGCGTGGACGAGATGATCCGGCCGTGGTGGAGGTTGGCCTGCTGGAGCCAGGTCAGGGCGACCGTGAGGGCCACGCAGGCGCCCATCGACGCGAACAGCACGGTCAGCAGGGAGGTCTGCCGGCCGATCAGGAACATGTCGATGTAGGTCCGGCTGAGGGCGGGTACCGCCGCGCCCACCAGAACCAGCAGCAGGCTCGCCAGCACGGCAGCCGGCATGGTGCCCGCGGTGCCGCGCAGCCGGGCCGGCATCGCGCCCAGCACACCCGGCTTGCGCCCGCCCCGCTCGAAGTCCTCGCCCGGCTCCAGCACCAGCACGACACCGGTGAAGCTGCCGTCGAAGTCCTCCATCGGCACGAACCGTCGGCCCTTGCCGGGATCGTTGATGAACACGCCCCGGCGACCGAAGCGCCGCCCGAGGCCCTCGTAGACGACGTAGTGGTTGAACTCCCAGAACAGGATCGCGGGTGTGCCGACCCCGGCGAGGGCGGCCAGGTCCATCTGCATGCCCTTGGCCGTCAGGCCGTAACTGCGGGCCGCCTTCAGCAGGTTGCTGGCGCGCGAGCCGTCGCGGGAGACGCCGCACGCGATGCGCAGCTCCTCCAGCGGGATGTGCCGGCCGTAGTGGCCGAGGACCATGGCGAGCGAGGCGGCCCCGCACTCCACGGCCTCCATCTGGAGCACGGTGGGCGTGCGGACGGTCTTCACGCTGCTCTTGGGGACCGTGCGCCGGGGCGGCGCGGCGCGCCGTCGGCTGCGGGTCTGCTCGGCGGCGGTCACGGGAGCAGCCAATCGACGGGACGCTGGTCGGCGAGCCGGATCGAACCGGTGGCCATGGTCATGGAGGTGAGCGGGTACGGCGGTCCGTCCGCGGACGACCACCTGTAGCCGCTCTTCGTGCCCGCCGACTTGTCCAGCTTCACCAGCACCGCCACCGGGCGGCCTTCCTTGGTGAACTGCCCGCCCAGCTGGCTGTCGCCGAGGAACGCGGCGATCTGCTGAGCCGACTGGGCCGTGCGGTCCACCGACTTCACATGGCCGCGCAGCACGCCGTACTCCTGCGAGGGCACGGTCTGCACGGTCAGGTCGACGGCCGCGTCCTGCGGTATGGAGGCCGCGTTCTCCGCCGGGACGTACACCGTGGCGTACAGCGGGTCGTCGGCGCCCGCGACCTTCTCCACGGCGGCGACGTTCGCGCCGGTGGAGATGATCTGCCCGATGGCGGCGGCGAGCGCGGTGATCCGGCCCGCGGCGACCGTGCGCACCACGGCGTCGCCCTCGGCCGTGCGCACCTTCAGCACGGGGGAGTTCGCGGGCAGCCGCTGGCCCTCCTTCGCGAGGACGGCGGTGACCTGGCCCGCGGCGGGGCTCTGCAGGATGTAGCTGCCCTCGCCGTGGGTGAGGACGGCGGGCGCGCTCACCGTGGAGGCGACCGAGCCGGTCACCGCCCACACGGACGCGGCCGCCATGACGACCACGGTCACGGACAGCACCAGCCAGCCCTGGGGGCGCGCGAAACGCACCGGCAGGTCGAGCTCCTCCGGCGACTGGAGCTTGGCGAGAGCCTGTTGGCGGAACTGCACGGGGCTTACCTCGGGAGTTTCAGGACACCGATGAGTCCCGGAGCCGGGTGACGGCTCCGGGACTCACAGGGGGTCACAAGGACGCGATCAGAGACCGGCGACCAGGTTGGTGACCGGGGCCGTGTTCAGGCCGGTGACACCCTCGACGGTGCCGACGACCGTGTCGACCAGGCCGGAGACCGGGGCGACGCCGTCCACCAGGCCCGTGACGGTGCCGAGGGCGTTCAGGGACAGACCGCCGGAGACGTTGTCCAGCTCGGCGTCGGAGATCTCGACGGTCTCAACCTGGGGGGTGGAGTTCATGGTGGAACTTCCCTTCACATGGATATCTCATAAGGGGGAGCGGCCCCCTCTGGGGACAGATGACGGCCGCGACCGCCGGTGCCGGGCACCCGTTTCCGGAAGCCGTGCGGCCCCTGCGGTGCGATGGATCAAAGCAGGTTTACGGCCGGCGCAGCCAATCAATCCCCCGTCCCACCTGGGAACTTGCGTCACAGGAACGTTAAAGCGTGCAGGTGCGCCCACGGCTTGTCGGCGACTTCTTCACACCACGGCCGGGTTTCGCTCGGATGAGCGTCGCGCCCCCTCGCGGCGAATCCGACACTCCCGCCTCAATGGCGTGGCCGGCGCCGACGAGTTGTGCAGAACCCCTGCTTCCGGTGACCCGCTTGGGCAGTCGATGTGCAGATTCTCTGAAGCAGGGATTCCGCTCTCCGATCGGAACGGATCGTCGCCGGCCGACCACGAACGGTGTCGATCCGCAATGGGCTCGGAGTGTTTCAGCCCAGCAGGGCGTAGACCGTGCCGGCCCGGGCGGCCAGTTCGCCCGTCCGCTCGGCCGTCATGGTGATGTCCGCGAAAGCCATCCGGCGGCCGAGCTTCGTCAGCACCGCTTGGATCAGGACATCCGAATCGGCCACCGCGCGCTGGAACGAGGTCGACTGCTGGACCGTCGTCATCGGTCCGTAGGCCCCGCGGGCGGACGACACGGCGATCACGGCGGCGGTGTCCGCGGCGGCCATCAACGCCTGCCCCGAGAGCGCTCCGCCCTCCCGTGCCAGCTGCTGTGACCAGGGGAGACGCAGAATCGCCCGGTCCTCGCCCAGGGCCTGCACGGACAGGCCCAGAGCCAGCACCCAGGGCGCGAAGTTGTCGGAAAGGATCTTGTCGGCTTCGGCGGTCGTCATCGTCATATGGGCGATTGTTCCCAGGGCCGCGACGTCGGACGCAGGTCATGGCCGATTCAGGGTTCAGCAAAGAAAGTTGGCAATCGCGATTGAACGCACCACGCGACCCCTGCGTACTGATGGCCAACCAGGCGCCGCTGTACGGAGCTGCCGAACCCCGGCAGCCAGACCCCGTCCCCCAGGAGGTCGAGTTTTTTGAGTCACAAGCGAGTTACGAAGCGCAAGGCCATCGTCGCGGCTGGCGGTGTGGCGGCGCTCGGAGCGGCGGCCATCCTCCTTCCCCAGGCCAACGCCTCCCAGGACGGCGGCTCGAACAACGCCGCCTCGGTGAAGACCCTGAAGGCGGGCGACGCCTCGGACCTCGCCTCCCAGCTCGAGAAGCTGCTCGGCGACGCCTTCGCCGGTTCCTACTACGACACCGACGGCAAGCAGCTGGTCGTCAACGTCGTGAACGTCTCCGGTGACGAGAACAACGTCGTCGTGCAGGCGAAGAAGGCGGGCGCCAAGGTCCGCGAGGTGGAGAACAGCACGGCCGAACTCAAGGCGGCCGCACAGACGTTGAAGACCGAGGCGACCATCCCGGGCACCTCCTGGGCCGTCGACCCCAAGACGAACAAGATCCTCGTCACCGCCGACTCCACGGTCACCGGCAACAAGTGGGACAAGATCGAGTCGACCGTGAAGACCCTCGGCTCGGGCATGGCCACGATCAAGAAGTCGGCCGGCGCCCTCAAGCCCCTGGTCTCCGGCGGCGACGCGATATTCGGCGGCGGAGCGCGCTGCTCCCTCGGCTTCAACGTGACCGCGGGCGACGGCTCCCCGGCCTTCCTGACGGCCGGTCACTGCGGGGTCGCGGAGAAGCAGTGGTCCGACTCCGAGAACGGCCAGCCGATCGCCACGGTCGACCAGGCCACCTTCCCCGGCGACGGCGACTTCGCGCTTGTGAAGTACGACGACCCCAACACGCAGGCGCCCAGCGAGGTCAACACCGGCCAGCAGACCGTCGCGATCAGCCAGGCCGCCGACGCGACGGTGGGCACGCAGGTCTTCCGGATGGGCAGCACCACCGGTCTCAACGACGGTCAGGTCCTCGCCCTCGACGCCACGGTGAACTACCCCGAGGGCACCGTCACCGGCCTCATCCAGACGGACGTCTGCGCCGAGCCCGGCGACAGCGGCGGCTCGCTGTTCACCCAGGACGGCCAGGCGATCGGCCTGACCTCGGGCGGCAGCGGCGACTGCACCGCCGGCGGCGAGACCTTCTTCCAGCCGGTGACCACCGCCCTGACCGCGGTCGGCGCGACCCTCGGCGACGGCGCCGGTGCGGGCGCCGGGGCCGGTGGCGGCGACGCGGGTGCCGGCGCCGGTGCTGTGGACGAGAACGGTGACGGCATCGACGACAACACGGGCGAAGCCATTCAGGGCGGCGGCGCGGGTGCCGGTGCGGGCGCCGTGGACGAGAACGGTGACGGCATCGACGACAAGACCGGCGAAGCCATTCAGGGCGGCGGCGCGGCGGCCAACGGCGGTCAGGACCAGAACGCCAACGGCGGCCAGGACCAGAACGGCAACGGTCAGGACCAGAACGCCAACGGCGGTCAGGACCAGGCCGCTGACGGCGGCCAGGCGGCCAACGGCGGTCAGGATGCGACCGGCAACGGTCAGGACCAGAACGCCAACGGCGGCCAGGACCAGAACGGCAGCGGCCTGCAGGACGGCTCGGGGCTGAACGAGTCGCACTGACACCGCATCACCCCTTGAGACGGTCCGACCCTCCGGCGGGGGTCGGACCGTCCGCGTCTCCCGCTCCCGCTCCCGCTCCCGCGCCCGCTTCCGCTTCCGCTTCCGCTCCCGCTCCCGCTTCCGCTCCTGCTCCTGCTCCCGCTTCCGCTTCCGCTTCCGCTTCCGCTTCCGCTCCCGCTTCCGCTCCCGCTTCCGCTCCCGCTTCCGCTTCCGCTTCCGCTTCCGCTTCCGCTCCCGCTTCCGCTCCCGCTCTTGCTCCCGCTTCCGCTCCCGCTTCCGCTCCCGCTTCCGCTCCCGCTTCCGCTCCCGCTTCCGCTCTTGCTCCCGCTTCCGCTTCCGCTCCCGCTCACACGAGGGCGGCGACGCCCCGTCAGCCGTCGTCCTCTCGCGCCCGCAGCAACAGCAGCGCCACGTCGTCGATCCGCTCCTCCGCCGCCGCGTAGTGCCCCACCAGCTCGTCGGCCAGCTCCTCCAGCGGACGGCGCCCGGCCTCACCGAGCCGTCGCCCCAGGTCGGCCACCGCTTCCTCGATGTCCACCCCCGGCGTCTCGACGAGCCCGTCCGTGTAGAGGGCGAGGACACAGCCGGGGGCGAGCTCGACCTCGGTCGTCGGATACGTCGCCGAGGCGTCGATCCCCAGCAGCGGACCGCCCGCGAGGTCCAGGACGCGCACCCGGCCGTCCGCCCGGCGCAGCAACGGCGGGGGATGCCCGGCCCGGGCCATCACCGCCCGCCCACGGGCCGGGTCCAGCCGCAGGTACAGGCAGCTGGCGAACAGCTCGGTACCGAGGTCGATCAGCAGCCGGTTGGTGCTGCGCATGACCTCAGCGGGCTCCTGCCCGACCGTCGTGTACGCGCGCACGGCGGTCCGGATCTGCCCCATCAGCCCGGCCGCGGTCACGTTGTGGCCCTGCACGTCCCCGATCACGGCCGCCGGCAGCGGCTGCGAGGGCACCAGGTCGTAGAAGTCGCCGCCGATCTCCATGCCCCGCGTCGCGGGCAGATAGCGGGCGGTCGCCTCGATGCCGGGCAGCGACGGCAGCGAGGGCGGCAGCAGCGCCGCCTGCAGCCCGTGCGCCAACCGGTGTTTCACGTCGTACAGCAGCGCCCGGTCCAGGGCCTGCGCGATCAGCCCGGCGAGGCTGGTCAGCACCGCGCGCTCGTGCGTGGAGAACGGATGCGGCTCCGCGTAGGCCAGCACACAGGCGCCCACCGGGCGGCCGGAGGCGATCAGCGGCAGAAAGGCCCAGGCGGCGAAGCCGTCCGCAGTGCTCTGCCGGGCCGGGTAGAGATGCTCCAGCTGCTGCCGGGAGTCGAAGAACGCCGGGACGCCGTGCGCGACGGCACGCGCGCCCGGCGTCGGGTCGGTCAGCGGCATCCCGTCGAACCGTTCCACGGTGTGCGGGTCGGGGTACCCGTGGTGCCCGAGCACGTGCAGCCGGCCCGCCCGCGCGCCGAGCAGCGCCAGCGCCTGGCTGCCCACCGCCGGCGCGATCTCGTCCGCGACCAGCTGCACCACGTCCTGCACGCTCACCGTCTCGGTGAGCGCCCCGGCCAGACTCAGCGCCTGCGACATCGACACGAGCCGGGTCGGCGCGTCCCCGGAGCGGGGTTCGGACGCGCTCATCTGCGTCACCGACCGGGCCCGGCTGATCCGCAGGCTGAGCCCCGTGGTGCTCGGATACAGCCGGAACGACAGCCACTCGGAGGGCGGGCGCAGCGCCACGAACGAGGTGGCGTCCTGACTGATCAGCGCGGCCCGGTAGCGCTCCTCGTACACGGGATCGTTCAGCCATGGCACGGCCGCCCACAGCTGCGTGCCGAGCAGCCCGCTCACTGGGACGCCGAGCAGCTCGGACGCGGCGGCGTTGGCGAAGCCCACCCGCCCGCTCAGGTCCAGCGAGCACATCCCGTACGGCAGCCTGGCCACCATCCGGGCCGCCTCCAGCGAGCCGAGCGTGTCGGAGACGCCGCCCAGCGGCCCCGCGTCCAGCAGATCCGACTCCGCGCGCACCGAGCGGTGCTGCGCCGCGGCGCGCTCCAGCCTGAGCGCGAGCCGCTCGCAGGCCGTCGTCAGCTCCTGACGTTCCCGGTCCGACAGCTCCGCCGGATGGGAGCCGGGCCAGGTGACGAAGACCGCGCCGTACACCCGGGACCCCGTCGCCACCGGCAGCGCGGCCAGCGCGAAGGGATACGGCAGGACGACGGCGATCCGCGGGTAGTTGCGGGCCATGTCCTCCTCCCCGCTCACCCACACCAGCCGCCGCTCACGCACCGCCTCGGCGACCGGGATCGGCGCGTTCAGCCCCACCCGCTCCCACGGCGCGGCGAACGCCCGGGGCAGCCCGGCCATCACCGCCATCTCCAGCATCGGTTCGTCGCCCGGACGCAGGTACACGGCGCCGGAGTGCGCCCCGACGGCGTCCATCATCGACGTCAGCGCCAGTGAGAGCAGCGGCCGGCCGACCGGCGCCGTCGCGGTCGCCGGAGCGTGACCGGACGTCTGCTCGGGCACGGCGACCACCTCCCAAGGCGTGTCTCCCGGGTCGCCCCTGGGCCGCGGGGCGACCTGCCATCGGCCGGACGCCCCAGCCCCGGCTCGCGCCGATCCGCAGGACGCGCCCTCGCCCGGCGCCGCGCGGGTCCCAGGCTCCAAATCTCCCCCCTGGCGGCGCGACGCGCACGGCGAGCCGAATTCCCGTGCACAGTCGATCGCCGGCAGCGCGCGACCTCAGCCGAACATGGTCGGCTCTTTCGGGCGTCGGCCTCCACGGATCGGACACAGGGGCTGCGCGGCGGGCGCGTAGGCGCTGTAATTGCGGACGTGGTCAGTGAGGGGTCCGCAGAGCGCAGAACGGGACCCGTGCGCGCCGAGATCGCCCTCAAGACGATCACGGCCGATCCCGCCTCACCCGAACGGGTGCGACGCACGCTCGAACAGGCACTCGTCTTCGCGGGCGCGTCCCTCGCCGCCGTCTACACGCCCGGCGAGGACGGCGAGTCGCTCTGTCTGGCGGAGTCCGCCGGAGTCCCCCGCACGCTGTACGGGCTGCGGGAGAGCTATCCGCTCGCCGGGCGCTCGCCGGCCGCCGACGCCCACCGCACCGGGCGGCCGGTGTGGCGGGGCCCCGGAGAGCTCGCCGACTGCGCGGAGTCACGGCGGATGCCCGCCCGGGACGTCCATCTGGCCGCCGTGCCCGTCGGCGAGGGCCCGCAAAGCCCCTCCGCGGCCGGCTGTCTGCTGGCCGTCAGCGAGCGCCCCGGCGGCTTCGACGCCGACGACCGCAGCTGCCTGGAGCTCGTCGCCGAGGCCGTCGCCCTCCCCGTCCCGGCCGCCGCCCCGGCCGTCCCCGCCGAGGGCGAGGCGCCGCGCGCGGGCGCCTTCAACCTGGCCATGGACACCGGCCGCGTCGCCGTCGCCGACGACATCCTGGAGCTGTTCGGCCTGCCCCGGGAGGAGTTCGACGGCCGGGTGGAGACCCTCCTCGGGCTCACCGTCCCCGAGGACCTGCCCTCGCTGATGTCCGTCGTCGAGGCCGACCACCTGTCGGTCGGCGACCGCGAGCTGGAGTTCCGGGTGCTCCAGCCCGCCGGGCCGCCGCGCTGGCTCAGACTGCGCGGCCGTCTGCTGCCCGGCGGCGACGGCCGCCCGGCGCGGCTCCTCGGCACCGTCGCCGACGTCTCCACCCTGCGCGACGAGGTCACCGACGTCGCCCGCGTGCAGCGGCTGGCCGCGGCGCTCGCCACCGCCGGCACCGTCCGCGACGTCGGCCAGGCCGTCGTCGCCGCCCTGCGGGGGCCGCTGCGGGCCGACCGGATCGCGCTCGCCGAACTGGAGAACGAGCGGCTCGTGGTCACCGTCCTCGACCCGCCCGAACCCGAGTCCTGGCCCGAGCTGTGGCAGCTGGAGTGGCGCTCGGAGTGGCCCGACGCGCCGGTACGGACCATGCCCTCCCTCGCCGCCGCCCTGCGCGAGGGCCGGGCCCGGATCTGGCCCGCCGGCACCGCACTGGAACCGGCCCTCGCCGAGGTGGGCCCCGGCGGCCTCGCCGTGCTGCCGCTGGCCGCCGGCGGCCGCACGGCCGGCGCCTGTCTGATCGGCTGGGACGAACCGCACGACTTCGGCCCCGACGAGCGCGCCCTGCTCACCGCCTCCGCCGGACTCGCCGGCGAGGCCCTCATGCGGGCCCACGCCTTCGACGCCGAGCACGAACTCGTCGGCATGCTCCAACGCCAACTGCTCCCGCGCCGTCTGCCCCCGCTCCCGGGCGCGACCGCCGTCGCCCGCTACCTGCCCGCCACCGCGGGGCTGGAGCTCGGCGGCGACTGGTACGACGTGATCCCGCTGCCCGACCACCATGTGGCCCTCGTCATCGGCGACGTCCAGGGCCACAGCGCGGGCGCCGCCACCCTCATGGGCCAGATGCGCACGGCCCTGCGCGCCTACGCGGCCGAGGGCCACCCGCCGGACGTGGTCGTCGCCCACGCCAACCGGCTCCTGCTGGAACTGGAGACCGACCTCTTCGTGACCTGCTGCTATGTCGACGTCGGCATGGAGGAGGGCACCGCCTGGTGCGTACGGGCCGGGCACCCGCCGCCCGTCCTGCGTCACCCGGACGGCTCCACCGACATCGTCGAGACGGACGGCGGCCCGCCGCTCGGCGTCGTGACGCAGGCCGAGTTCCCGATGACCCCGTTGCGGCTGCTGCCCGGCGCCGTCCTCGCGCTGACCACGGACGGCCTCGTGGAGTCCGCCGACCTGGACATCACCACCGGCCTCGACCGCCTCGCCCACGAACTGTCGGTCGCCGACCCCGCCCACCTCGGCCTCGTCGCCGACGCCCTGCTCGGCAACGCCCATCGCGGCGACGACATCGCCCTGCTCCTCGTCCGCTACGACGGCATGGCCGTCAAACCGCTGCGCGACGGCTGGACGGTGTGGCGCGTGCCGGAGGCGTCCCGGCACGCCCGCCGCTTCACCCGGCGCACCCTGCGCGCCTGGGGCGTCACCGACGCCCTCATGGACAGCGCCCTGCTCGTCGTCTCCGAGCTCGTCACCAACGCCCTGGTGCACACCGGCGGCCAGGTCCGCCTCGACATCACGCTGATCAACCAGCGGCTGCGGGTCGCCGTGACCGACGTCTCGCCCCGCACCCCCGTCAAGCCGACCGACCTCGGCTGGGAGGCCACCGGCGGGCGCGGCATCCTCCTCGTGGAGGCCGTGTCCGAGGCCTGGGGGACGGTGCCGGTCAGCGGCGGCAAACAGGTGTGGAGCGAACTGCTGCTGGAGCGGTGAGCCGGCCGCATGCCGTCATCTCCCGCGCGCGGTGATCCTTCCGAGCGCCCGGTACAGCGCGCGTCGCACCCTGCGGGCCAGGCGCCGCGCCCCGCCGGGCTGGGGCGACGGCACCACGAGGAGACCGTCCGAGGCGACGTGCAGGGCGAAGGGCAGCGGGTGGAAGCGCGCTCCGTCCTCCTGCGGGGTGAGGCACACCGTCGTCAGCCAGGTCCGGCCCACCGGGTCGCCGCCCGGCAGGGCGACCTCCAGCCGCCCGCCCGGCGACAGCGTCCCGAAGACCTCCCGGGAGCCGCCGCGCTTCACCCCCGTCAGCCGCAGCAGCACGTCGACGGCCTCGGGCACGTAGAGGGGCAGCACCACCCGGAGGCGGTCCCCGGCGAGGGTGACGTCCTCGGCGGCGACCCGGCCGAGGCCCAGCCGCGCGCTCGCATGACCGACGTCCAGTGCGAGGCTCGCGTGCCGGTCGGTCCAGTACGGCAGCACCACCCGGCCCGCGACGACCCCGGCGGGCGGCGTGGGACGGCCGTGACGGGGCGCCGGGCCCAGCCGCAGCTCCTTGGTCCAGCCGCCGAGGCCCATGCGCACCCACGCGTCCCACAGGCCCTCGCCGGGCGGGCCGCCGCTCACCGCGGTGGCGGGATCCACGGTGGCCGTCGCCCGCAGCACGAGCCGCACCCGACTGCCGTCCCCGGCGGCCGGAACCGTCTCCCGGACCACCTGCACCGGCTGGAAGTACTGCGCGGCACTGGCCCGCTCCCGCAGCAGCAGGTCGGGCACGGCCCGGTCGAAGCGGCCCAGGGTGTCCGTGCCCAGCCACCGCACCGCCTCGGCGACGTCCCGCGGCGGCCACTGCGGTGAGCCTCCGGCCGACGGGAACGTCATCGGTCCGCCGTCGTGGGTGAGCTCGGCGGCGAAGTCGATCCGCAGCACGCCGTCGTGCCAGGCGACGCTCTCCGGGTCGACGGCGAGCCCGACGCCCGCCTCCCACTCGGCGAACGCGACGACGTCGTCGTAGCGCCCTTCGGCGGCCAGTGCGGCGACGACCCGCTGGGTCGGCTGCAGCGGCGCCGCCACGCCCGGCCCGAACCGCTCGACGACGATCGCGTGGATCTCCTCGAACAGGTCCTTGCGGTAGTCCTCGGGCAGGTCCAGGAAGCGTCGTCCGCGCAGCCGCTCGACCATCTCCACGCGCAGCCAGCGCCGGAACAGCCCGTCGCGCAGCGGGCCCGGTTCGGTGTACCGCTCGACGACGTCGAGGGCCTCCCGCAGGTTCTTGAAGTACCCCGCCGGGTCGAACCGCTGCAGGCTCAGGTTCGAGGCGTCGTCCCGCCGCACGTGGTAGTAGCAGACGTAGTCGCTCAGCACCGAGACGTTGCCGGCGCGCAGATAGGCCTCGGTGACGAAGACGTGGTCCTCCAGCCGCCGCCGGCCCTCGGGGAAGCGCAGGCCCGTGCGGTCCAGGAAGGCCCGGCGGACCATCTTGTGCGGGGTGAGGCTGTCGATGAGCGGGGTGTCCTCGACACGGGCGTGCCCGCGGTTCGTGCGGAACAGCTCCACCGGCACCGCGCGCCCCTTGCCGGCCATCTTGCCCACGACCACGTCCGCGTCGTGGGCGACGCCGTAGGCGTACATCCGCTCCAGGGCCTCGTCGCCGAGGTGGTCGTCGTCGTCGACGAACATCACGTACTCGCCCCGGGAAGCGTCGATGCCGACGTTGCGCGGCTTGCCCGCCCAGCCGGAGTTCTCCTGGTGGACGACACGGACCCGGGGGTCCTCGGCGGCCAGCGCGTCGAGGCGGGCCGGGGTGGCGTCGGTGGAGCCGTCGTCGACGAAGATCACCTCGTACGCGTCCGGCGGGAGCGACTGCCTCAACAGCGAGGCGATGCACGTCTCGATGGCGGGACCGGGGTTGTAGACGGGGACGATGACGCTGACCTTGACCGGCATCGGGCTCCTGGCCCCCTTGCTGGATCGCTTGCCGTGCGCGGGACGGCGGGTGCGTGTGGCCCGATGCTAACTCCGCCGCCGACGCCCCACCTATCCTGATTCGCCCGAGTTGCTTATTTCGTCCTCTGGTCGCCTTTGCCCTCTGATCGCCTTTGTAGGCTGACGGCGTGCGCCTTCTCCTGATGTCCGACACCCACCTCCCCCAGCGCGCCAAGGCGCTCCCCGCCCCCCTGCTCGACGAGCTCCCGCACGCGGACGTGGTGATCCACGCCGGGGACTGGATCGACACGGCCACCCTGGACCTGCTGGAGAGCCGCAGCCGGCGACTCGTCGGCGTGTACGGCAACAACGACGGGCCCGGCCTGCGCGCCCGGCTGCCCGAGGTGGCGTACGCCGAACTGGGCGGGCTGCGGTTCGGCGTCGTCCACGAGACGGGCCCCGCCCAGGGCCGGGAGGCCCGCTGCGCAGCCCGCTTCCCCGACCTGGACGTCCTGGTCTTCGGCCACAGCCACATCCCCTGGGACACCACCGCCCCCGGCGGACCGCGTCTGCTCAACCCGGGCTCCCCGACGGACCGCCGTCGTCAACCGCACTGCACGTACCTGACGGCCGTCGCGGCCGACGGCCGGCTCACGGACATCGTCCTGCACCGGCTCCCGCCGCGCTGAACGCGACGTCGCGGCTCAGGACGCGCACGCAGAGCCGGGCCGCCCCGGCAGATGCGGCCGGAGGCGGCCCGGGACTTGCGAGTGTGCGTTTCTTCAACGGACCTCCTTCCTTCGCGAGACGAAGGACAGAGGACATGCATGCCTGTCCGTTGTGGGCGCGTACCCCTTTGCGCGCGCCTCACACCTCCCTTGCCCACCGCATCCGACGGACGCCGAATTCGGTGGACGCCGCCGTCGTGTGCCGCTGTCATGGAGGGCGTGCTGATCGACACCACGCTCGTACGCCGTCTGCTCACCGCGCAGTTCCCGCACTGGGCCCACCTTCCCGTCACCCCCGTCCCGAAGTCCGGCATGGACAACGCCACCTTCCGGCTCGGCGACGAGCTGTCCGTACGGCTCCCGCGCTACGCGCACTGGACCGGGCAGGTCACCCGGGAGCAGCGCTGGCTGCCCCGCCTCGCGCCGCTCCTGCCGCTGCCCGTGCCGGAGCCGGTCGCCCAGGGCGCCCCCGGCGAGGGCTACCCCCACCCGTGGTCGGTGTACCGCTGGCTGGACGGGGAGACGGCCACTCCCGAGGCGCTGGCCGACCCGGTGCGCACCGCCCTCGACCTGGCCGGCTTCCTCAGCGCCCTCCAGGACGCCGACCCCACCGGCGGACCCGGCCCGCAGCAGAGCAACGCCTTCCGGGGCGTGCCGCTGGGCGACGACCGCGACTCGATTGCCCACGAGGCACGGGTGCGACCGAAGATCGAGGCGCTCAAGAAGGCCCGTCTGGCCGACGCCGGCGCGCTCACGCAGGTGTGGGAGGCGGCGCTCGCCGCGCCCGCCTGGCACAAACCGCCGGTGTGGGTCCACGGCGACCTCGACGCGGGCAACCTGCTGCTGCGCGACGGGCGGCTCGGCGCGGTCATCGACTTCGGCACGCTCGCCGTGGCCGACCCGGCGGTGGACCTGCAGCCCGCGTGGAAGTTCCTGCCCGCCGAGGCCCGCCCGGTGTTCCGCGAGGCGGTCGGCGCCGACGACGCCACCTGGGCACGCGCCCGGGGCTGGGCCCTCGCCGGGTCGCTGCCGGTCCCCGACGACCCGTTCTTCCGCGACCACCCGGCCCGCGTCACCGCGGCCCTGCACCACCTGGAGCAGATCATCGCGGACTACCGGGCGGACGGGGCCTGACCTCCCGGCGCACCGTGGATCGCCCCGGCCGTCGCCGTCAGCGGAGCACCGCTGCCGCCCCAGCGCAGCGCGACGATCTCGGCGGCCACCGACACGGCGACCTCCTCGGGCGTACGGGCCCCCAGGTCCAGTCCGACCGGTGAGCGCAGCCGGGACAGCTCGCGGTCGGTGAGCCCGGCCTCGACGAGTCGCGCGCGGCGCTGGTCATGGGTGCGGCGGCTGCCCATCGCCCCGATGTAGGCGGCCGGCCGGCGCAACGCCACCTCCAGCAGCGGCACGTCGAACTTCGGGTCGTGGGTCAGCACGCAGATCACCGTGCGTCCGTCGGTGTCCGTGCCGCGCAGATACCGGTGCGGCCAGTCCACGACCACCTCCACGCCCGGCCAGAACCGCTTCGGGGTGGCGAAGACCGGGCGGGCGTCGCACACCGTGACCCGGTAGCCGAGGAAGTCGCCGATCCGGGCGACGGCGGCCGCGTAGTCGATCGCGCCGAACACCAGCATGCGCGGCGGCGGCGCGAAGGAGTGCAGAAACACCGAGACGGCGTCCTCCCGCCGCTGGCCGCGCGGCCCGTAGTGCCGGACGCCGGTGACGCCGAGGGCGAGCTCACCGCGTGCGTCGGCCGTGACCGCCGCGTCCAGGCCCTGCGAGCCCAGCGTGCCGGAGGTCCGCTCCGGCCAGACCGCGAGGGCTGCCCCGCGGGGGGCCGGGCCGTCGGTGACCGTGGCCACCGTCACCGGCTCGCCCGCGGCGACCGAGGCCGCGACCGCCCCGAACGACGGGTCGAGGGCGGGCGTCACGGGACGCACGAGCACGGTGATCTCGCCGCCGCAGGTCAGCCCGACGGCGAACGCGTCCTCGGCGCTGTACCCGAAGGTCTCCAGCCGGGCGCTCCCATCGGCCACGACCTGCTGAGCCAGCTCGAACACCGCGCCCTCCACACAGCCCCCGGACACACTGCCCACGACCTCGTCGCCCGGCCCCACCGCCATCGCCGCGCCCGGATCGCGCGGCGCGCTGCGGCTGACGGCGACCACGGTGGCGAGCCCGAACGGCACACCGGAGGCGTACCACCCGTTCAGCGCCGGGAGAATCTCGTGCATGTTTGAACGTTAATCCGTTGCCGCTCCGCCCGCCGTTCTGCTGCACTGCGCGGGTACCGCCCCGGAAGATCCACCGCAGGAAACAGGAGCAGAGATGCGAACTTCGTTCATGTCCCCCCAGGAAGGAATGACCCCCATTTCAAAGGACATGACACGTCGTGCGCTTGCTCAACCTCGGGATCCTCGCCCATGTCGACGCCGGTAAGACCAGCCTCACCGAGAGGCTGCTGCATTCGGTCGGCGTCATCGACGAGCTCGGCAGCGTCGATGCGGGCAGCACCCGCACCGACACCCTCGCGCTGGAGCGCCGGCGTGGGATCACCATCAAGTCGGCCGTCGTCTCGTTCCGGGTCGACGACGTCACCGTCAACCTGATCGACACCCCCGGTCACCCGGACTTCATCGCCGAGGTGGAGCGGGTCCTCGGGGTGCTCGACGGGGCCGTGCTCGTCGTCTCGGCCGTGGAGGGCGTCCAGGCGCAGACCAGGATCCTGATGCGGACCCTGCGCCGGCTGCGCATCCCCACCCTCGTCTTCGTCAACAAGATCGACCGGCGCGGCGCACGCGACGAGGGCGTCCTGCGGGAACTGACCGAGCGGCTGTCCGCGCCGGTCGTCCCGATGGGCGCCGTCACGGGACTGGGCACGCCCGAGGCCGCCTTCCGCCCCGGGCCGGTGCGCGAGCTCGACGTCCTCACCGAGCACGACGACGACCTCCTGTCGGCGTACGTCGACGCCGCCGTCACACTGGAGCGCGTGCGCGCCGCCCTGCTCGCCCAGACCCGCGACGTCCTCGTCCACCCGGTCCACTTCGGCTCCGCCGCGACCGGTGCCGGGGTGCCCGAACTGATCGCCGGGATCCGGGAGTTGCTGCCCGCCGCCGACGGCGATCCCGAAGGGCCGCTCTCCGGCACGGTGTTCAAGGTGGAGCGGGGCCCGGCGGGCGAGAAGATCGCCTACGCCCGCCTGTTCTCCGGCGCCCTGCGCACCCGCGACGAGGTCCCGTACGGAGCCGGCGCGGCCAAGGTCACCGCGATCAGCGTCTTCGACCAGGGCACGGACGTACGGCAGGAGGCGGTGTCCGCGGGCCGGATCGCCCGGCTGTGGGGGCTCGCCGACGTCCGCGTCGGCGACAGCCTCGGCGCACCCCGCAGGGAACACGGCCACTTCTTCGCACCGCCGACCCTGGAGACGGTCGTGGTGCCCGGTCCCGGGACCGACCGGCGTTCCCTGCACGTCGCCCTCACCCGGCTGGCCGAACAGGACCCGCTGATCGGCCTGCGGCACGACGAGGTCCGCCAGGAGACGTCCGTGTCGCTGTACGGGGAGGTGCAGAAGGAGGTCGTACAGGCGACCCTTGACGACGAGTACGGCCTCCACGTCACGTTCCGCGAGACGACACCGCTGTGCGTCGAGCGCCCGGCCGGCGCCGGGGCGGCGGCCGAGTTCATCAAGAAGGACGCGAACCCGTTCCTCGCCACCGTCGGTCTGCGCGTCGAGCCGGCCCCGCCCGGCTGCGGCGTGACCTTCGGCCTGGAGGTGGAGCTGGGCGCGATGCCGTACGCGTTCTTCAAGGCGGTCGAGGACACCGTCCGCGAGACCCTCGGCCAGGGACTGCACGGCTGGCAGGTCACCGACTGCGCCGTCACCATGACCCACTCCGGCTACTGGCCCCGCCAGAGCCATGCCCACCAGGGCTTCGACAAGAGCATGTCCAGCACCGGGCACGACTTCCGCGGCCTGACCCCGCTGGTCCTGACCGAGGCACTGCGCCGGGCGGGGACGCAGGTGTACGAGCCGATGCACCGCTTCCGCGTCGAGGCCCCGGCGGACACCCTGGGCGCGCTGCTGCCCGTGCTCGCCGCGCTGCGTGCCGTACCGCGCACGACGGACACCAGGGGCGCGCGGTGCGTGCTGGAAGGGGTGGTGCCGGCCGCGCGGGTGCACGGCCTCGAACAGCGGATTCCGGGGCTGACGCGGGGTGAGGGCGAGTGGGAGAGCGGCTTCGACCACTACGCGCCCGTCGCCCACGGCGCCCCGCCCCAGCGGCCGCGCACGGACCACAACCCGCTCAACCGCAAGGAGTATCTGTTGAACGTGACGAGCCGGGTGTCCAACTGAGCTGACGGGGAATGAACTTACTGGAGGGTCAGAAGGTATTGACGGTGTCCGGAAATCACCGGACTGTAGTGGACATGCCGAATGTCCGGGCTCGTCTGCTCGCTGTTCTGGTAGTCCTTTGCGGACTCTGTGGCTTCCTGACGGTGGCGGGCTCTCCGACCGCCACCGCCGCCGCCACGCTCCCCGACTCCCTCTCCTTCGACGGCACGGCGCTCACCGTGTCGGGCGGCCGCTTCGTCGACGGCAACGGCCGCGAGGTCGTGCTGCGCGGCTACAACGTCTCCGGCGAGACCAAACTCGCGGAGAACAAGGGCCTGCCCTTCGCCTCCGTCGCCGACGCCAAGAAGTCGGCGACGGCCCTGCGCGCCCTCGGCGGCGGCAACTCCGTCCGCTTCCTGCTCTCCTGGGCCTACGCCGAACCGGTGAAGGGCCAGGTCGACACCGCCTACCTCGCCGCCGCCACCGAGCAGATGCGGGCTTTCCTCGACGCCGGCATCCGGGTGTACCCCGACTTCCACCAGGACCTGTACTCCCGCCACCTGTTCAACTCGGGCAGCTGGTACACCGGCGACGGCGCCCCCGCATGGGCGGTGGCACTCGGCGGCTACCCCAGCGAGTCCTGCGGGATCTGCTTCACGTGGGGGCAGAACATCACCCAGAACGGCGCGGTGAAGGCCGCCCAGTACGACTTCTGGCACAACGACCACGGCCTCCAGGACTACTTCCTGGCCACCGCCCAGAAGACCATGGCGTACGTCAAGGCGAACCTCACCGCCGAGGAGTTCACCGGCGTCCTGGGCTTCGACCCCTACAACGAGCCCTACGCCGGCAGCTACGACTCCGGCCAGAACAGCCGCACCTGGGAACGCGACGTGCTGTGGCCGTTCTACGTGAAGTTCCGGGCCCGGATGGACGCGGCCGGCTGGACCGACAAGCCCGCCTTCGTCGAGCCGAACCTCTTCTGGAACGGCAACGTCAGCAAGGAGGAGGGCGGCCTCCTCGACGCGGGCACGCTCGGCTCCCGCTACGTCTTCAACACCCACTTCTACGACCAGAAGGCCATCTCCGGGATCCTGATGTGGGGCAACGCGGAGAACGGCCAGTACGTGACCGACTTCGGCAACGTCCGTGACCGCGCCTCGGCGCTCGGCACGACGGCGATCGTCAGCGAGTTCGGGCACCCGCTGAACGGCTCGACCGCCGGCAAGGCTCCGACCGTCCTGAAGGCGATGTACCAGGCCCTCGACTCCCGGGTGAAGGGCGCCAACTGGTGGAGCACCCCGGCCGTCTCCGGTCCGGTCCTGTCCGGCTCGCAGTGGCAGTGGGACATCTACAACGGCCGTCACCACGAGCTGATGAACGGCAACGCCGACAAGGTGCAGACCTCCGGCGACGCCTGGAACGACGAGGACCTCTCCGCCGTACGCCTCGACGGCAGCGGCACGGCGACCCTCCGTCAGGACGCCCGTCTCCTCGACCGGATCTACCCGAGCGCCACCTCCGGCGCCACCGTCGCCTTCACCTACGAGGACCGCTCCCGCGACGGCTCCACCACCCTCACCTGGAACCCGGTCCCCAGCACCCTGCCCAACACGGCACAGCTCGTCGGCTCCGGCCAGTACGGGCTGCTGGTGTGGCGCTCGAACGGCGGCACGGCCCCCACCGAAATGCACCTGCCCGCCTCCTTCCCGACCGCGACCACCACCGTCGTCTCCGACCTGGGCACGGTGTACGGGCCGCCCGCGTACACGGCGACCACGAAGATCGCCGCGGCCGCGGAGCCGGGCGGCGCCGGCAGCCGACGCCTGCTGCTCAGCGCCCCCGACTCGGGCGCCGTGCACTACGCCCTGGTCACCAACGGCGCCACCGCCCCCTCCGCGACCCTGCTGGCCGCCGCCCGCACGGAACTGTCGGCGTGGGTGGCGCAGAAGGTGGGGTAGCCGCCCGCCGCTTGACCCTTCCCCTGCGTCAGGGTTGAGGCTTGACCTCGACGCAAGGGCAGGTGGATGACGTACTCCGTGAGACAGGTCGCGGCCTTCGCCGGAGTGACGGTGCGCACGCTGCATCACTACGACCGGACGGGACTGCTGAAGCCCGGCGGTCGCAGCCGGGCCGGATACCGGCTCTACGACGACGCCGATCTGGCCCGGCTCCAGCAGATCCTCTTCTACCGCGAACTCGGCTTCTCCCTCGACGAGATCGCCGCCATCCTCGCCGACCCGCACGCGAACGCCCTGGAGCGGCTACGGGCCCGGCAGCGCAAGCTGGAGGAGGAGATCGCCCGGCTGCAGCGGCTGGCGGAGGTCGCCGAGCGGGCGATCGAGGTCCAGCAGACCGGGGTGCGGCTCACGCCCGAGGAACGGTTCGAGGTCTTCGGGGACATCGCCTTCGACCTCAGCTACGCCACCGAGGCCCGGCTGAAGTGGGCCGACTCGGCGGGGCAGCGCGCGGCGATGGCCCGGGCCGCCGCCCACACCAAGGAGGACTGGCGCAGGCTGATGGCCGAGGCCGCCGACTGGCGCGCCGAACTGCTCGACGCCTTCGACGCGCAGGAGCCGGCCGACGGTGAGCGGGCCATGGACCTGGCCGAGGAACACCGCCGCCATGTCGCCCGGTGGTTCACCGACTGCCCGCCCGCCATGCACCGGCGCGTCGCCGACGACTTCGCCGCCGACCCGCGCGCCTTCGCCCTCGTCGTGCCCCCGCCGCAGCAACGGCCCGGCCTCGCCGCCTACCTGTGCAAGGCCGTCCATGCCAACGCGGCCCGCACCGCTGCCGAGGAGAACCCTTGAGAATCCTGATCGCCGCCGCCGGATCCCGCGGCGACATCGCCCCGTACACCGGCCTGGGCGCGCACCTGAGCGGCGCCGGACACGATGTCACCCTCGCCGCCACCGAGTCCCACGCGCCGCTGGTACGCGCGGCCGGGCTGGAGTTCCGGGGCCTGCCAGGCCGTCCGGAGGGGGAGGCGGACGGCCGGCGCGCGCTCATGCGCACCGCCGCCGCGTTCGTCACCGAGCTGGGGCAGGGCTTCGCCGACGTCGTGACCGAGAGCGGTCCGGAGCTGCTGCTGCTGTCCACCACCACCGCCCCGCTCGGCTGGCACCTCACCGAGGCGACCGGCGTGGCCGGCCTGGGCGTCTACCTCCAGCCCACCGCCCCCACCGGCGACTTCCCGCCGGTCGTCACCGGCGCCCGCTCCCTGGGCCGCCCCGCCAACCGCGCCGCCGGCCGCTTCGCCCTGCGCATGGCCGACCGCCTCTACACCCAGGCCGTCACCGCACTGCGCCACCGCCTGGAGCTGCCCGCGCTGACGCCCGCCGCGACCCGCCGCCGTCAGGACCGGGCCGACTGGCCGGTGCTGCACGGCTTCAGCACCGCCCTCGTGCCGCGCCCCCGCGACTGGCGCCCGGGCCTGGAGGTGGCCGGAACCTGGTGGCCGTACGTCGATCCGGCCGAGCGGCTGCCACCCGAGGTGGAGGACTTCCTCACGGCAGGTCCGCCGCCCGTGTTCGTCGGCTTCGGCAGCATGGCCGCCGGTCACGGGGAGCGGCTGAGCGAGATCGCCGTACGGGCCCTGCGCGCCGCCGGTCTGCGCGGCATCCTGCAGACCGGCAGCGCCGGGCTGACCGCCGCCGGCGACGACGTCCTGACCGTCGGGGACGTGCCCCACGCGCTGCTGTTCCCCCGGACGGCCGCGGTGGTCCACCACGCCGGAGCGGGCACCGCGGCGGCAGGACTGCGCGCCGGGGCGCCCGCGGTACCGGTGCCGGTGACGGCGGACCAGCCGTTCTGGGCGCGGCGGCTGGCGGTGCTCGGCGCCGCCACCGCACCCCTGCCGTTCCGGTCCCTCACCGCCGAACTGCTCGCCGACGCCCTCGACCGAGCCGTCCGCGACCCCGCATACGCCCGCTCCGCCCAGGCCGCCGCGAAGCGTCTGGCGACGGAGGACGGAGCGGGCGCGGTGCTCAAGGCGGTGGAGCGGCAGGCTGGTTGAGGGAGCGTCAGCTGCCGGTGCCCGTCCAGTCGGCGGCGACGTGGCCCAGCCGGACGCGCTGCGGGTGGTCGCCCACCGGCACCGACACGACCTTCTGCCCGGTGGCGAAGTCGATCGCGGTGACCTGGTCGGCGCCGCTCTCGGAGATCACGCAGTCCTTGCCGTCGCCGCTGACCGTGGCCCAGTAGGGCTTCGAGGCGGTGACCAGCGGGCCCTCCTGGAGGGTGGTGCGGTTGACGACCGTCGCGTAGTCGTCCATCGTGCCCGCGACGCACAGCTTGCTGCCGTCGGGGCTCATCGACAGGCCGTGGTGGCGTGAGTCGTTGACGAACGTGGTGCGGTCGTCGCTGGTCGCCGGGTTCTTCGGCAGGGTCTTCGTCCGGGTGATCTTGTCCGTGGCGAGGTCGTACTCGAAGAAGCCGTTGAAGAACGAGACCTGGAAGTACAGCTTGGACTCGTCCGGTGAGAAGACCGCCGGGCGCACCGCGTCCGAGTAGTCCTTGAGGCCGATGGCGTCCAGCCGCTGCCGCATGTCGATGATCTTGACCTGCTGGTAGGTGTTCGCGTCGACGACGGTGATGCGCCGGTCGCCCTTGGTGAAGTCCTGCCACGGCGCGTCCATCGAGGTGTTCACGTCGCCGATCGACATGTTGTAGATGTACTTGCCGTCCTTGGTGAAGATGTTCTCGTGCGGCTTGTCGCCGGTCTTGAACGAGCCGACCTGCTTGCCGGTGACGATGTCCAGGACGTGCACGGTGTTCGAGATCGACGCGGAGACCGCGACCCGCTTGCCGTCCGGTGAGACGGCCATGTGGTCCGAGCGGTAACCGGACACGGCGAAACGCCAGTTGATCTTCCCGGTGGCCAGGTCGATGGAGACGACGTCGGCGAAACTCGGTCGGGAGACGACTACCGAGGCGCCGTCGGGCGTGGTGTACATGTCGTCGACGAACTGGTCGTGGCCCTCGCCGACGCCGTTGCGGATGGCCTGGAAGTAGATCCACTTGATCGGGTCGGCGTTGATCTCCGCCATCCGGGCGGCCTTGTCGGGGATCACGTTGATCCGGCCGACCTTGGCGAAGTCCCCGCTGGACTTGATGACGTCCGCGGTGCCTTCCCAGTTGTTGCCGACGAAGAGCACCTCGCGCAGGGCGGCGGCGGTCGAGGCGTCGGAGGCAGCCGTGGCGGTGGCGGCGGTCGCGGGAGCGGTGACGGTCAGGACGAGGGCGGCGGCTACGGAGCAAAGGTGCCTGGTTCTGAAGGCAGGCATGGCTGCTCTCTCCTCTGGGGGTGGCGGAAAGGACAAGGCAGGGCAAAGCGCCCCGACCGAATCTGAACACGGGTGCGTTCAAAGTTGACTTACTGGAAAGTAAGGAAGGGGTGCCCTTCGCCACAAGAGTCCGTACACGACAAAATTGGCGGCGGGGGAGCACGGAGCGACGAGGGAGGGTCAGTGACGGGCAGGCTCAGAGCGCCGACCGGCAGATACGGCGGCAAGACCGCCGAGCAGCGGCAGGCCGAGCGGCGCGGGAGGTTTCTGGACGCGGCACTGCAGTTGTTCGGGGGCGCGCCCGGCTACCGCGGCACCACGGTCGCCTCGCTCAGCGAGGCGGCCGGTCTGTCGACCCGTCAGTTCTACGAGGAGTTCCGCACCCTGGAGGACGTCCTGGCGGCGCTGCACCTCCAGGTCAACGCCTGGGCCGAGGAGGCGGTCATAACCGCCTTCGCCGTCGCGGAGGGCCAGCCGCTCGTCGACCGTGTCACGGCGATCTTCCGCGCCTACGCGGCCAACGTCACGGCGGACCCGTGCCGCATCCGGATCACCTTCGTCGAGATCGTCGGCGTCAGCCCCCGACTGGAGGAACAGCGCCTGGCCCGCCGCGCCAGCTGGGTCGACCTCATCTGCGCCGAGGCGACCGCGGCCGCCGCCCGCGGCGAGGCGGCCCCCCGCGACTACCGGCTCGCGGCGACGGCCTTCATCGGCAGCGTCAACGGCCTCCTCCACGACTGGAGCGCGGGGTGGGTGGACGCGACCCTGGACGAGGTCGTCGACGAACTGGTCCGCCAACTGCTGGGGATACTGCGCCCACCGGGGTGGACGCCCGAGGAGCCCTGGCTTGATCTTTAAGTCCCGTCCGCAAAGTCCCGCCTGGCTCACGACGGCCTAGGATCCGCCCTGGCCGATGGGGCCGGGGCGGTCGGACGACAGGCGGGCCACCGCCTCCACCACCCGCCCCACGCCGTCCTCCCCGCGCACCCGTCCCCCCAGCTTCCGCGCGCGCTCGCGGTACTCGGGCTCGCGGGTGGCCCGCACGAGCGCTGCGGTGAGGGCGTCGGCGGTCAGTCGGCGCAGTGGCAGCGAGGTCGGGGCCACCCCGAGGGCGACCAGGCGGTCGGCCCAGAAGGTCTCGTCGAACTGGATCGGCACCGGCACGGCGGGCACCCCGGCCCGTACGCCGGCCGCCGTGGTGCCCGCACCGCAGTGGTGGACCACCGCGGCCGTCTCCGGGAAGAGCAGCGCGTGCGGCACATCGTCGACCGTCAGCATGTCGTCGCCGTCGGCCGCGAGGCCCGCCCAGCCGCGCTGGATCACCCCGCGCAGGCCCGCCCGCCGCAGCGCCCGCACGATCTCGCCGCTCAGCCGCCGTGGGTCGGGCACGGTCGCACTGCCCAGTCCGACGAAGACCGGCGGCGCCCCGGCGTCGAGGAACTCCCGCAGTGCAGGCGGGAGCCGGCTCTCCCGGTCGTACGGCCACCAGTAGCCGGTGACGTCGAGCTCGGTGCGCCAGTCCCGGGGCCGGGGCACCACCAGCGGGCTGAAGCCGTGCAGGACCGGCCAGCCGGGCCGTTGCCGCGCCCGCAGCCCGGTGCCGGGACGGCGTGCGGCGGGCAGCCCCAGCCGGGCCCGCACCGTCGGCAGGACGGGGGCGAAGATCTGCTCGACGGCCACCCCGACACCGTGCCCGGCGAGCCGGTTGCCGACCGCGCCCCAGGAGCCGCCGCCCAGCATCGGCGGCGCGAACTCCCGTGTGGGGGCCACGGGTTGGAGGTAGAGACCGAGGCTCGGCAGGGACAGGCCCTCGGCGATGGTGTGTCCCAGGGGCGCCACCGAGGCGGAGAGCAGCAGCACGTCGCTCGTGCGGGCGGCGGTCAGGATGTCGTCGGTCATCTGCCCGACCAGTGCCCGCGCCATCCGGGCCACGCGCAGCAACTTGCCCGGGCCGGTGGTGCTGCGGTGCAGACCCCGGCCCCGCTCGGACTCCAGCTCGGCCCGCGGATCGACCGGCAGCGCGTGAAAGCCCACCCCCGAGCCCGCCACCAGAGGCGCGAACCGGGCGTGTGTGACCAGGGTGACCTCGTGTCCCGCCCGCACGAGGCCGTGCCCCAGCCCGGTGAAGGGGGCCACGTCGCCCCGGGATCCCGCCGTCATGATCGCCACTCGCACGACGGACAGTATGGCGGCGCTGAGCCCGGTCGTGGGTGAACGACCCCACGAAAGCCGCCACTTCGTCTGTGGCAGCCGTCTTTCGTGACCGGTCACATCACTTCTGTCGCAGCCGTTGACTTCCCTCTCGGGCGGCTCTACTTTCGGCGCGCAATACGTTCGGTTCGCCGACCCTTGTTCGATATTTCGAAGTTCGAATTCCGGAGCCGCCGCATGCTTCCCCCACCCCGCCCCAGCCTCGTCCGGCGCTGCAGATCCGCCTGCAGATCCGCCGCCGCACGCGTGCTCGCCCTGCTGCTGACCGCGACCGCGGCCCTGCTGTTCGCCCAGCCCGGCGCCGCCGAGGCCGCGACCTCGCGTCAGATCGCCGTGCCCGCCGCCCCGATGGGCTGGGCCTCCTGGAACAGCTTCGCCGCGAAGATCGACTACAACGTCATCAAGCAGCAGGTCGACGCGTTCGTCGCCGCGGGCCTGCCGGCGGCCGGGTACAAGTACATCAACATCGACGAGGGCTGGTGGCAGGGCACTCGCGACAGCGCGGGCAACATCACCGTCGACCAGTCCGAGTGGCCCGGCGGCATGAGCGCCATCGCCGACTACATCCACAGCAAGGGTCTGAAGGCCGGCATCTACACCGACGCGGGCAAGGACGGCTGCGGCTACTACTTCCCGACCGGCCGCCCCGCCGCCCCGGGCAGCGGCAGCGAGGGCCACTACGAGCAGGACATGACCCAGTTCTCCACCTGGGGCTTCGACTTCGTGAAGGTCGACTGGTGCGGCGGTGACGCCGAAGGCCTCGACGCGGCGACGACGTACCAGTCGATCAGCGACGCCATCGCCAAGGCCACGGCCGCCACCGGCCGCCCGATGACCCTGTCGCTGTGCAACTGGGGCCGGCAGAACCCCTGGAACTGGGCCCCGGGGCAGGGCGCGATGTGGCGCACCAACGACGACATCATCCTGTTCGGCAACAAGCCGTCCATGACCAACCTGCTGACCAACTTCGACCGCAACGTGCACCCCACCGCCCAGCACACCGGCTACTACAACGACCCGGACATGCTGATGGTCGGCATGAACGGCTTCACCGCCGCCCAGAACCGCACCCACATGAACCTGTGGGCCGTCTCCGGCGCCCCGCTCCTCGCCGGCAACGACCTGAGCACGATGACGACCGAGACCGCGAACATCCTCAAGAACCCCGAGGTCGTCGCCGTCGACCAGGACCCCCGCGGCCTCCAGGGCGTCAAGGTCGCCGAGGACAGCAGCGGCCTCCAGGTGTACGGCAAGGTCCTCGCCGGCACCGGCAAGCGGGCCGTCGTCCTGCTCAACCGCACCTCCGCCGCCGCGAACATCACCGCCCGCTGGTCCGACCTGGGTCTGACCAACGCCTCCGCGACCGTCCGTGACCTGTGGGCGCGCGCCGACGTCGGCTCGTTCGGCACGAGCTACACAGCGAACGTCCCGGCGGGCGGCTCCGTCATGCTCACCGTCACCGGCGGCGCCGAGGCGTCGGGCAGCACGTACACCGGCACGTCGAGCTTCTCCGGCGTGGTCGCCGGGAACACCGGCCTGAAGGTCGTCGACGTCGCCTACACCAACACCGCCGCCACCGCCCGCAGCGCGACCCTCAAGGTCAACGGCCAGACGGCGACGACCGTCTCCTTCCCGCCCACGGGCTCCGCGCAGGGCACGATCAGCCTCCAGGTCGCCCTGTCGAAGGGGTCGACCAACACCCTCACGTTCACGAACGCGCCGACCCTCGCCGACATCACGGTCAAACCACTGCCCGGCATGAACGGCACCCTGGTCGTCGGCAAGCAGTCCGGACGCTGCCTGGACATGTACAACAACACCATCGCCAACGGCACCCAGGCCGAGCTCTGGGACTGCAACGGCGGCTCCAACCAGGCCTGGACGTACACCTCCCGCAAGGAACTCGTGGTGTACGGCAACAAGTGCCTGGACGCCTACAACCAGGGCACCGCCAACGGCACCAAGGTCGTGATCTGGGACTGCAACGGCCAGAACAACCAGAAGTGGAACGTCAACAGCGACGGCACGATCACCAACGTCAACGCAGGCCTGTGCCTCGACGCCAACGGGGCGGGCACGGCCAACCGCACCCCGATCGTCCTGTGGACCTGCGGTACCGCCGACAACCAGAAGTGGACCCTGACCTGACGCTGTGAGCCGCAGGGCAGACGACCCTGCGGCTCACCGGCGTCGACCGCGCCGCGTGCGCACGGCACGCGGCGTCGGCGGACGCGGGCGGGACCGCGCTGCTCTCAGCGCGGTCCGCAGCAGGGCGACGGACGCCCGTCCCCCTGCTGCGAGCGCCGGCGCCCACAGCGCAGAGCGAGCCGGACGCGACCGGCCCGACCCTGCCCGGACCGAGAAGGTCCAGGTCATCCGGGAGGTGACCCGGACCCCGGTGGTCCTTCTTCCTACTCGTCCCATGCCTGGATCAGCGTCTGCTCGACGATCTTGCCGTCCCGCAGGGTGATCATCGACTCGGCGAGCACGCGCACGCCGTCCGCGTACCGGCAGGACTCGCTGTAGGCGGCGCGATCGCCCTGGACGATGCACTCCTCCAGCTTGTGGGTCATGTCCCTGCCGTAGACGTCCTCGAGCATCAGGGCGATCTCGTCCCGGCCGTGCAGCACCTTGGGACTGCTGGGCTGGGTGTTGTGGTCGATGACGCGCAGTTCGGCGTCGTCGGCGTAGAGCGACAGCAGCGCCGCCGCGGACTGTCCTTCCACGCCCCTGCGCAGGGTCTCGGTGTTGAATGCGGAGCCTGCCGTGGTGCCCATGGTGACCTCCTCGAAGGGCCGCGGTCGATGGGGAGGACGGAACGCCGGGCCCTCCCTTCGAGACTCCTCCGGCACGCCGGGCTCGGCAAGCGCAGCCCGTCCGCTCCACCTGTCGGGTGAGCACGGCCGCCCACCCGTGTCCGGCGGCCCGCCCCGGCGTTGCTGAGGGCATGATCTCCACTCGACGCATCGCCGCTCTCGCCGCCGGGGTCACGGGCCTCGCAGCGGCCCTGGCGAACGCGGCCGAAGCCCCGCACACCGGCCGGTTCAACCCGATGACCACGCCGGACTCGCTTGCCGCGAACCAGATTCCCGTGGAGCACCGCGCCGACCTTCCGCCGGCCTCGCGCCAGTTGGGCGAGCTCAACAAGGTGACCCAGCTCGACAAGCTGAACGAGCTGCACCAGGTGACCGACCTCGTCGCCCCTGTCACCGGGCTGCTGCCCGGCATCCAGGGCTGAGCGTCGTACCCCTCCACCCGCTGGGGGCCGTCCGGACGTCCGGACGGCCCCCACACGCGTCTGGGCCTCCGGGTCACTCCACCGTCGCGAGGAACTGGGTCGCCGCCAGCTCCGCGTAGAGCGGGTCGCCCGCCACCAGCTCTCGGTGCGTGCCCACCGCGCGGACCCGGCCCGCGTCCATGACGACGATCCGGTCGGCCATCGTGACCGTCGACAACCGGTGCGCGACGACGAGGACGGTGGTCGTCCGGGCGACGTCCGCGACGGTGTCCCGCAGCGCCGCCTCGTTCACCGCGTCCAGCTGGGACGTCGCCTCGTCGAGCAGGAGCAGCCGCGGACGGCGCAGCAGCGCGCGGGCGATGGCCACGCGCTGCCGCTCGCCGCCGGACAGCTTCGTCCCGCGATGCCCGACCAGCGTGTCCAGCCCCTGTGGCAGCCGAGCGACCAGCCCGTCGAGACGGGTCGTCTTCAGCACGCGGCGCACCGTGTCGTCGTCGGCCTCCGCGTTCCCCAGCAGCAGGTTGTCGCGCAGCGAGCCCGACAGCACGGGGGCGTCCTGCTCCACATAGCCGATGCAGGAGCGCAGCTGGGACAGCTCCCAGTCGCCGAGGTCGCGGCCGTCGAGGGTGATCGTGCCGGCCTCGGGGTCGTAGAACCGCTCGATCAGCGAGAACACCGTGGTCTTGCCGGCGCCCGAGGGCCCGACGAACGCGGTCATGCCCCGGGCCGGCACGTCGAACGTCACCCCGTGGTGGACGTACGGCAGGTCGTCGGCGTACCGGAAGCGGACGTCGGCGAAGGCGAGCGCGGCCGGTTCGGCGCTGGGGGAGGGGAGGGGGGCGGGGCGGGACGCCGGCTCGGCGGGCAGGTGCAGGGCCTCCTGGATGCGGCTCAGGGCGGCGGAACCCGTCTGGTACTGGGTGATCGCGCCGACGACCTGCTGGATCGGCGACATCAGATAGAAGACGTACAGGAGGAACGCCACCAGCGTGCCGACCTCGATCGCGCCCGTCGAGACCCGCGCCCCGCCCACCGCGAGGACGGTGATGAAGGCGGTCTGCATCGCCAGGCCCGCCGTGTTGCCCGCGGCCGCCGACCACTTGGCGGCGCGCACGCTCTGCCGCCAGGACTCCTCTGCCGCCGAGTGCAGCGTCGCCTCCTCACGGTGCTCGGCGCCCGAAGCCTTCACCGTGCGCAGCGCGCCCAGCACCCGCTCCAGCGAGGCCCCCATCACCCCGACCGCGTCCTGCGCGCGCCGGCTCGCCCGGTTGATGCGCGGCACGATCACCCCGAGGACGGTCCCCGCGCCCAGGATCACGGCCAGCGTGACCCCCAGCAGCACGGGATCCACCAGGCCCATCATGACGACCGTGGCGACCAGTGTCAGACCGCCGGTGCCGATACCCACCAGCGAGTCGGTGGTGACCTCGCGCAGCAGCGTCGTGTCGGAGGTGATGCGGGCCATCAGGTCGCCGGGCTCGCTGCGGTCCACGGCCGTGATCCGCAGCCGCAGCAGATACGAGGACAGCGCCCGCCGGGCGCCGAGCACCACCGACTCCGCCGTGCGCCGCAGCACGTATGAACCCAGCGCGCCCAGCGCCGAGTTGGCGACGACCAGCGCCGTCAGCGCGAGCAACGCCCCGGTTATCGCACGGTCGTGACCCAGGTCGTCGATCAACCCTCGTGCCACGAGCGGCAGCAGCAGCCCGGTGGCGCCGGTGACCAGCGAGAGCGCCGCACCCGCCAGCAGGGCCCAGCGGTGTGGCCGCACATAGTCGAGCAACAGTCGCCAGCTCGGCCGGCCGCCGGCGGTCTCTGCGATGGTCACGAGGCTCCTCGGAGGTCGGGTCGGAGCCCTCAGGCTACGTCGGCGCAGGCGGGGTGCGGCCGCGGGCACGTGTTCAGGGCACGTGTCGGGCCTGCCGCCGGTGCCCTTACCGGTTTCCTTGCAGAAAGCCCCGGCGTTCACGCCGGGGATGAATGCATCTCAAGACTGCTCTGACGTGCACCTTGGAGTGGACGTTTCTGCTGCTCGATGTACTGGCGGACGATCGCCAACGGCGCACCGCCGCACGACGCGGAGAAGTAGGAGGGCGACCACAGGTGTCCGTGCATGAGGGCGCGGTTGATCCTTCCGGTGAACTCCTGCCGTATCCGCCGCGCGGAGACGCCCTTGAGGCTGTTGACCAGCTTGGAGACGGCGACCTTGGGCGGGTAGTCGACCAGGAGGTGAACGTGATCGCGTTCGCCGTTGAACTCCTTCAGCTCCGCTTCGAAGTCCTCGCACACCTTGCGCATGATCTCTTCGCAGCGCGTCAGCATCTCATCGTCGAACACGCCGCACCGGTACTTCGTCACGAAGACCAAGTGCACGTGCATCGCCGAAACCACGTGTCTGCCACGCCTGTAGTCGTTCTGCCCATCCATGAGACCAATCGTAGTAAGATCTTGGCCATGCAGCTCCGCTACAACTACCGGGCCTACCCTGACGCCTCCCAGCGCCGTGCGCTGGCGAGAGCGTTCGGGTGCGCCCGCGTGGTGTGGAACGACTGCCTGCGCGACCGAAAGCAAGCGCACGCGGCGGGGCAGCCCTATGTGAAGTCGGCCGAACTGTCCCGGCTTCGCATCACCCAGGCCAAGCGCACCGAGGAACGCGCCTGGCTCGCCGACGTCTCCGCGGTCGTCCTGCAACAGCCCCTGCGGGACCTCGACACTGCCTGCAAGAACTTCTTCGACTCGCTTCTGGGCAAGCGGAAGGGCCGCAAGATCGGCCCTCCCCGCTACAAGCCGAAGAAGGACACCCGCCAGTCGATCCGCCTCAACGCCAACGCCTTCTCCCTCCGAGGCGACGGCACGGTGTACGCGGCCAAGGTCGGCAACCTCAAGGTCAAGTGGTCGCGCCGGCTTCCGGCCGCCCCGACTTCCGTGACCGTCACCAAGGACAGCTCCGGTCGGTACCTCCTCAGCTTCGTCGTCGACACCGAGCCGGACGTCCTCCCCGAGGCGGAGACCGACGCCGGCATCGACCTCGGGCTGTCCGCCTTCGCCGTCCTGTCCGACGGCCAGAAGATCGACAGCCCGCGCTTCCTGCGCCGGGCCGAGAAGAAGCTCAGGCGCCTTCAGCGGGAGCTGTCCCGCAAGGCCAAGGGATCGAAGAACC
>NZ_JBITCT010000009.1:110528-248546 GCF_044453465.1 Streptomyces sp. NPDC051677 | reverse complement strand
GCACCCCGCTACGACGTCGGTAAAACCGTCAAACGCCCCGAGACCCTCAAGGCCATCGGAAAGCCCGGAAGATCTTGGTAGATAAAGAACAAGCTAGGTCCCCGGCCCTCGGTCCGGGCCGACCCGAGATCATGCGCAAGCCCGATGCCGGCTGCTGGCGGCGGAGGCCACCATGCCGGTGGAGACCTGCCCAGAGGAGCGCATGATGTCGTACCCGGAACATTTCGAGTACCCGGAAGCCCGCTACCACGGTGACAAGGGCGAAGTGAACGCGGCCTTCCGCCCGGCCGGCGCCCCGCCGGACATCTCCTCACCCGGCGCGGCTACCCACTACCTCGCCACCAACGAGTCGACCGGCGGTGAATTCGGCCTGTACAAGGTGGAGTTGGGTGCACGGTCCGCTGGAGCCAGGACCCACTTCCACAAGGCGATGTCGGAGTCCTTCTACATCCTCTCCGGCGAGCTGGAGCTCTACGACGGCGAGAAGTGGGTCACGGGTCGCGGGGGCGACTTCCTGTACGTGCCGGTCGGCGGTCTGCACGCCTTCAAGAACGCGACCGACGAGCCCATGTCCATGCTGATGCTCTTCTCCCCGGGCGCCCCGCGCGAGGAGTACTTCGAGCGGGTCGCGGAGATGGCGCAGCGTGGCGGCGAGGAACTCAGGCAGTTTCGCATCCGGCACGACAGCTACTTCCTGGAAGACCTCGAGCCCGGGGAGGAGTAGGACGTCCGCCGGCGGCGTCGTCGTGCCGACGGGGCTCGGGTGCGGGCGGGACCGCGGCGGGTACGACGGAACCGGGCACGCCTTCCCTCAGGTCGAGAAGGGGGCGCGGGTCCTGCACCACCGCACTGGCTCACACGCCGCCGCGGTCCGCACCCTGCCCGCACGCCGCCGACCGGTACCCCTCATCCGGGCCGTTCGGCCGCTGCGGGCCGCTTGTGTGACGTGTCGACGTCGAAAGTCCGTCGACGTGGATGTCGACGTAGATGTCGACGTCGATGGTGGAAGCGGTTCCGGGCCGCGGCGCCGCCTGGGCGCGACAGGACAGATGTCGGCGGCGCCGCGGCCCGGAAGTCTTTACGGCGGACTCAGACCCGGGCGCCGGAGAGCCGCTCCACGGCCCGCAGCAGTGCCGAGTGGTCCAGCCCGCCGTCGCCCTGCGCTCGCAGGCTCGCCACCAGCTGGGCGACCACCGCGCCCACGGGCAGGGCCGCGCCGACGCTGCGGGCGGCGTCCGTGACGATGCCCATGTCCTTGTGGTGCAGGTCGATCCGGAAGCCCGGCTTGAAGTCGCGGGCGAGGAAGTTGTCCTTCTTGCGTGTCAGCACCGTCGAGCCGGCGAGCCCGCCGCTCAGGACGTCCAGGGCCGCCTTCAGGTCCACGCCCGACTTCTCCAGGAAGACCACCGCCTCGGCGCAGGCCTGGATGTTCACGGCGACGATCAGCTGGTTGGCGGCCTTCACGGTCTGGCCCGAGCCGTGCGGGCCGCACAGCACGATGGTCTTGCCGAGGGCCTCGAAAAGGGGCTTCGCCGCGGCGAAGTCGGCCTGCTCACCGCCGACCATGATGGACAGCACGGCCTCGACGGCGCCGGCCTCACCGCCGGACACGGGGGCGTCGAGGACCCGGATGCCCTTGTCCTTCGCCGCCCGCGCGAGGTCGACGGAGGTCTGCGGGGTGATCGAGGACATGTCGATCAGGAGTGCGCCGGACCGTGCGTGGGCGAGGATGCCGTCCGGGCCGTAGGCGATGGCCTCGACCTGCGGGGAGGCGGGAACCATGGTGATCACGACGTCGGCGCCGCGGACCGCCTCGGCGATGGACGCCGCCGCGGTGCCGCCGGCGGCGGTGAGCCGGTCCAGCTTGTCCTGTTCCAGGGTGAAGCCGGTGACGTCGTAACCCGCCTTGATCAGGTTCTCGGACATGGGGGAGCCCATGATGCCGAGGCCGATCCAGGACACCTTGGGGAGTGCGTTGCTCATGGGGGTGCCTCTCGGTGCGGGGGTCAGCGGGGCAGCCAGTCGAAGGCCTCGGCGCTCGGGCGGTCGCCCGGCTTGTACTCCAGGCCGACCCAGCCGTCGTATCCGGACTTCTTCAGCTGATCGAGGAGCTCCTCCAGCGGCAGCGTCCCCGTGCCGGGCGCGCCGCGGCCCGGGTTGTCGGCGATCTGCACATGGCCGGTGATCGACGCGTACCGCTCGATCACCGACGGCAGGTCCTCGCCGTTCATCGACAGGTGGTAAAGGTCCATCAGGAGCCTCGCGTTGCCGAGCCCCGTCGCCTCGTTGACCTGGTCGACGATCCCGGCCGCGGCCGGTGCGCTCACCAGCGGATACCGCGGCGACTCGGGTCGGTTCAGCGCCTCGATCAGCAGGATCGCGCCGATCCGGTGCGCGGCCCGGGCCGCGAGGGTCAGGTTCTCCAGCGCGAGCGCGTCCTGCTCGGCCGGGTCGACGCCGTCGACGCGGTTGCCGTACAGGGCGTTCAGCGCGGTGCAGCCCAGGGACCGGGCGAAGTCGGCGACCACGTCGACGTTGGCGCGGAACCGCTCCGACTCCTCGCCGGGCAGTGACAGGGCGCCGCGGTCGGGGCCCGGGAGCTGTCCGGCGTAGAAGTTGAGGCCCGTGAGCTGGACGCCCGCGTCCTCGATCGCCTTCGTCAGGGCGTCGAGCTCGGAGCGCTCGGGGGTGGGGGAGTCGATCCAGGGCCACCACAGCTCGACCGCGGTGAAGCCGGCCGCGGCGGCTGCCGCGGGACGCTCCAGGAGCGGGAGTTCCGTGAAGAGGATCGACAGGTTGACGTTGAAGCGCTGGTCTTCGAAGCCCATGGGGTTCCGCGCTCCTTCCGTGTCGAGTGTTTCCGTAATGCGGAAGTAAGTTTCTGCTTATTGGAAGATTGCCGCCCGGTCTCGTGGCTTGTCAAGGGGGCGCGGAGCCGGGACGGGAGGGAATCCCGAGTCCCGGGTGGTCGTCCGCCGGGTCCGTTAAGGTCGGGGTCCGGGCGTCGACGGTCCGGTCCGGTTCGAAGAGATGTGGGGCGCGATGCGACTGAAAGTGGAGTTCACCACCGAGCCCTTCGACCTCGACGAGGCGCCCGCGCACGCGCTGGTCGCCCGCGAGGTGATCGAGGCGGCCGACCTGGACGCGGTGGACGTCGGACCGTTCGGCAACACCGTGGAGGGCGCCGCCGACGCGGTGCTCGCCGCCGTGGACGCCCTGTTGCGCAAGTCCCTCGGCGCGGGCGCCACCCGCATCTCCCTCCAGGTCAACGTCCTCGGGGAGGGCGAGTGAGCGCCGGCGGCGACGAGGCCTTCATCGCGGCGGTGAAGCCGCTGGTCGACGCGATGGGCGCCGAGATGCTCCCGCCCGACGAGGCCGGCCCCGACGACGTCGTCCTGGCCTGGGAGGGCGTCGAGACCGTCGCCGTACGTCTGCCCCAGCTCGCCGACTCCCTCGATCACATCCTGGCCGCGATGGAGCGCAAGAAGGGCAAGCCCCTCGCCGACCTCGACCGCAAGGCCAAGCAGGAGGTCGTGCGGATACTCGAGGCGCGCGGCGCCTTCTCCGTGCGGCACGGCGTGGAGACCGTGGCGAGCGCGCTCGGGGTGAGCCGCTTCACGGTCTACAACTACCTCAACCGGGAGAAGGAGGCCTGAGCGAGCCCTGAGCGGGAGTGCGGGGCCGGGTTTCGTTACCCGGAATTTTCAACAAAGTGTTGACGCGGTGTTCCGGAGAGGCGTTAGCTGAACGCAGCCCGCTCCAGCACGAAGGCCGTCTCGCGGCCACGGAGGCTCCCGTGACTTCGACTTCCACGCCCCCGGGCCTGGCCCGGTTCAACGCCCTTGAGGAGTCCGCGGCCCGCGCCGCACTCCACGAGGCGTGCGCCTCCACAGCGTGGGCGAACCGACTGCTCGCGGCCCGCCCCTACGCCACCGCCGACGACCTGTACGCCGCCAGTGACGCCGCCATGGCCGACCTGACCGCCGCGGACCTCGCGGAGGCGATGGCCGGGCACCCCCCGATCGGCCGCCCCAAGCCCGGCGACCCGACCTCGGCCCGCGAACAGCGCGGCATGGCCGGCGCCTCCGCGGAACTGAAGGCGCAGATGCTCGAACTGAACCTGGCCTACCAGGAGAAGTTCGGCCAGGTCTTCCTGATCTGCGCCACCGGTCGCACCGGAGAGCAGATGCGGGACGCGGTCAGGGAGCGGCTCGGCAACCCGCCCGAGCGGGAGCGGGAGATCGTCCGCACCGAACTGGGCAAGATCAACCGTATCCGGCTCGCCCGACTCGCCGAAGAGGACTGAGAACCGCCATGAGCACCAGCACCACCGCCTCGGTGTCCACCCACATCCTGGACACCTCCGTCGGCCGCCCCGCCGCCGGCGTCGCCGTCCGTCTCGCGGCCCGCCCGGGCCGTGACGCGGCCTGGCAGGCGCTCGGCGGCTCCGCGACCGACGCGGACGGCCGGTGCAGGGACCTCCCGGCGCTGCCGGAGGGGACCGCCCAGGTACGGCTCGACTTCGCGGTCGAGGCCTACTTCGAGAATGTCGTGAACCAGCAAGCCGATGCGCAGCAGGACGCCCCCGCGAATCGGGACAGCGGTGCCGCCGGAGTGTTCTTCCCGGAAGTGGCGATCACCTTCGCCGTCGTGCCCGGCGAGCACTACCACGTACCGCTGCTGCTCAACCCGTTCGGCTACTCCGTATACCGAGGGAGCTAGCTACATGCCCATCCTGGGACAGAACCAGTACGGCAAGGCCGAGAACCGAGTCGTCAAGATCACGCGGGACGGCGCCACCCATCACATCAAGGATCTCAACGTCTCGGTGTCGCTGAGCGGCGACATGGACGAGGTCCACTACTCCGGCTCCAACGCCAACGTCCTGCCGACCGACACCACCAAGAACACGGTGTACGCGTTCGCCAAGGAGCACGGCATCGAGTCCGCCGAGCAGTTCGGCATCCACCTCGCCCGGCACTTCGTGACGAGCCAGGAGCCGATCAGAACGGCCCGGATCCGGATCGAGGAGTACGCCTGGGAGCGGATCGAGACCCCCCGGAGCAAGCACTCCTTCGTCCGTCAGGGACAGGAAACCCGCGTCGCCCAGATCACCTTTGACGGTACGTCATGGGAGGTCGTCTCGGGTCTGAAGGACCTGGTGGTCATGAACTCCACCGACTCCGAGTTCTGGGGCTACGTCAAGGACAAGTACACGACGCTCCCCGAGGCCCACGACCGCATCCTGGCCACGCAGGTCTCCGCCCGCTGGCGCTTCAACTGGTCCGACGACGAGCAGCAGACGCCCGACTGGGAGGAGTCCTACGAGCAGACGAAGCAGCACATGCTCCAGGCCTTCGCCGAGACGTACTCGCTGTCGCTGCAGCAGACCCTGTACCAGATGGGGTCGCGGATCATCGACCACCGCGACGAGATCGACGAGGTCCGCTTCTCGCTCCCCAACAAGCACCACTTCCTGGTGGACCTGGAGCCGTTCGGCCTGGAGAACGCCACCCCCGACGGGGCCGTGTACTTCGCCGCCGACCGTCCGTACGGCCTGATCGAGGCCACCGTCCTGCGCGACGGCTGCGAGGCGCGCATCCCGGTGGACCTCACCAACCTCTGAAGCGGACACGAAGCGGACCCGAAAGCGAAGGACTCACCATGACCCAGCGCATCGTCATCGAGAACGCGGCGATCGCGACCGTGGACGCGCAGGACACCGAGTACGCCACCGGACACGTCGTCATCGCCGGCAACCGCATCGAGTCGCTCGGCGCGGGCACGGCTCCAGCGGACCTGACCGACGTCGTACGCCGGATCGACGCCACCGGACACCTGATCACTCCCGGTCTGGTCAACACCCACCACCACTTCTACCAGTGGATCACCCGGGGCCTGGCCACCGACCACAACCTCTTCGACTGGCTCGTCGCGCTCTACCCCACCTGGGCGCGCATCGACGAACAGATGGTCCGCGCGGCGGCCCAGGGCTCCCTCGCCATGATGGCCCGCGGCGGCGTGACCACCGCCATGGACCACCACTACGTGTTCCCGAAGGGTTCCGGCGACCTGTCCGGCGCGGTCATCGGCGCGGCCCGTGACATGGGCGTCCGCTTCACCCTCGCCCGCGGCTCCATGGACCGCAGCGAGAAGGACGGCGGCCTGCCCCCGGACTTCGCCGTCGAGACCCTCGAAGGCGCGCTCGCCGCGACCGAGGAGACCGTCAGGCAGCACCACGACGCCTCCTTCGACGCGATGACCCAGGTCGCCGTCGCCCCCTGTTCGCCGTTCTCGGTCTCCACCGAACTGCTGCGCCAGGGGGCTGAGTTGGCCCGCCGCCTCGGCGTGCGCCTGCACACGCACGGCTCGGAGACGGTCGAGGAGGAGAAGTTCTGCCACGAGCTGTTCGGCATGGGCCCGACCGACTACTTCGAGTCCACCGGCTGGCTCGGCGAGGACGTGTGGATGGCGCACTGCGTCCACATGCACGACGCCGACATCGACGCCTTCGCCCGGACGAAGACGGGGGTCGCCCACTGCCCGTCGTCCAACGCCCGGCTGGCGGCCGGCATCGCCCGCGTCCCCGACATGCTGGCGGCCGGCGTCCCGGTCGGTCTCGGCGTCGACGGCACGGCGTCCAACGAGTCCGGCGAACTCCACACCGAGCTGCGCAACGCCCTCCTCATCAACCGCCTCGGCGCGCACCGGGAAGCCGCCCTGAACGCCCGTCAGGCACTGCGCCTCGGCACGTTCGGCGGAGCCCAGGTCCTGGGCCGGGCACGGGAGATCGGCTCCCTGGAGCCGGGCAAGCTCGCCGACCTGGTGCTGTGGCGGCTGGACACCCTCGCCCACGCCTCCATCGCCGACCCGGTGACCGCGCTGGTCTTCGGAGCGGCGGCCCCGGTCACCGCCTCCTTCGTGAACGGCCGTCAGATCGTCGAGAACGGACGTCTGTTGCACGCCGACGAGGACGCGATCGCCCGCTCCACACGCGAGGAGGCGCAGCGCCTGGCGCGTATCGCCGCGCAGGGCTGAGCGACCGAGAACTCCGGTCGAGGGGGACGGCCCTCGACCGGAGCCATGGACCCCAGCAGGGTTCATGGCCGGCCGTGACCGGGGCGCGTGTGAACGCGCGCGCCCCGGAACCGGTCCCCGCGACGGGGACGCTACGCGGGCCCCGGCCACCTCATGAGGTTGGCGAACAACGCGGCCTGCTCGACGGCGTCGTCCAGCGCATGGTGCGTGTGCGGGCGGTCCGGCAGCAGGTCCGCCGGCATTGTCCGCTTCGCGACCGACCGCAGCGGCACCCCCGCCTTCGCGGCGTACAGCGTCTTCATGTCGAGGCAGCCGGAGTGCCCGAAGGGGCTCTCGCCGGTGAAGCGGATCAGGTACCAGTACAGGAACATCCAGTCGAACGAGGCCGGGTAGCCGCACATCACCGGCTGTGCGTCGCCGCTCACCTCGCGCACCCAACGGGTGAACTGGGCCATCGCCAGGGCGGGGTCGAGTCCTTCCGCGGCCAGGCGCTCCCGGTCGAGTCCGCTCACGGCCAGCGCCTCCGGGACGAACTCGCCGCTGATCGGCCGCAGTTCACGGTAGAAGGTCTGCCGGGAGGGGTCGGCCGCGGTGAACCCGTCGGCGTCCTGCCGGCCCGCGACCGCCGCGCCGAGGCTCAGCAGCGAGTACGGGCCCGGGATCGGCCCGTCGGCTTCGACGTCGACGGAGACGTAGAGACTTGGTTTCACGCGCCGTGCGGTCATGGGACCGGATCATCGCAGGTCCGCGCGGCTTTCCGCACCCGTATTCAGCCCTGCCAGGACGCTTGAGGGTACGCCTGTCAGGACGCCTGGCAGGGCGTGGCCCGGGGCAGTCGGCCGGTGAAGAACGCCCGCGGCGGGACGCCCATCAGGGTGCGGAAGTCGGCCGTCATGTGCGACTGGTCGTAGTAGCCGGTGGCGGCGGCGAGTTCGGCCCACGGGGCCAAGGCCGCGTGCGTGAGGACGTGGCGTACGCGGTCGATACGGGCGTAGTGCTTGGGGGAGACCCCGACGCCGTCGGCGAACAGGTTGCGCAACTGGCGCTCGCTGACGGCGAGTTCACGGGCCACCTCGTGCACGGCGGCGGGGGTGCGGTCCGGGCGGGTCGACAGGGCGTCGACGGCGGCCCGTAGCAGGCGTGCACGCGCGCTTTCCGTGGGCTGCGGCAGCAGGTCGGCCAGGCGGGCGGTGATCTCTTCCGGTTCCGCACCGGTCAGTTCGTGGGCCAGACGGCCGGCCGCCGGGGACGGCAGGTCGCCGGCCGGCACCGCCCGCCCCACGAGGTCCACCGCCCGCACCCCGAGCAACGGGCCCACCGCCCCCGGCGCCAGCCGCAGTTGCACGCACGACACCAGACGTCTGTCAGGATCCACGTGATAGGTGGCCCGCGTACGCGGACCGACGACCAGCGTGTCGGGCCGGCCGTTCTCCTCGACGCGGACGACGACCTTGGTCGCCGTGTCCGGTACGTGTGTGAAGGCGTCCTGCGGAGCGCGGTCGACGACGACGTCACCGATGCCGGCGATCCAGGGACGCAACGCGGACGGGACGGGCAGGGGCTGCGCGGCAAGGGCGTTCGTCACCCCTCCACCGTATGCGCGCGGACGCGGCGGGCGGGCTGTCGAAGCGTGCCGGTATTTCCTAGAGCGGGGCGGGCGCCGGCCGCCACCGTGGTGGCCATGATCCTAGTGACCGGTGCCACGGGCACCATCGGCGGCGAACTCGTACGACACCTCGCGGCACGCGGTGAGAAGGTGCGCGCCCTCACCCGCGATCCCGCGAACGCACGGATGCCGGCGGGCGTCGAGGTGGTGCGCGGGGACTACGGCGAACCCGCCTCCCTGGAAGCCGCGATGTCCGGGGTGACGGCCGCCTTCCTGGTGGGCCTGCCCGGTCCGTCCGTGCAGCACGACGAGGCCCTGGCAGCGGCGGCAGCGGCGGTCGGCGTGCGCCGGCTGGTCAAGCTCTCCGCGATCGGCACCGGCGATCCCGAGGTGGGGCCCACCGGTGAGTGGCATGTCGAGGGCGAGCGGGCGGTCCGCGAGAGCGGCGCCCAGTGGGTCGTCCTGCGGCCCTCCTCGTTCGCCTCGAACACGCTGAGCTGGGCGCGGCCCCTGAGGGCCGGTGAACCGGTGCCGAACATGAGCGGTGACGGCGCCCAAGGGGTCGTCGATCCGCGCGACGTCGCCGAGGCGGCCGCCGTCGCCCTCCTCGACGAGCGCTGGGCGGACCGGACGTACACCCTGACCGGGCCCGAGACGATCAGCGTGCCCGGCCAGGCCGCGGTCCTCGCCGATCTCCTGGGGCGCCCGGTGCCGACCCGCGACCTCGCCGTCGACGAGGTCCGCGCGTACGTTCTGAACTGGTGGCAGGACGAGGCCGTCGCCGACGGCGTCGCGGTGAGTTCCGCGTACGTCCGCCGGGGCGGCAACGCCGTCGTCACCGAGGACGTGCCGCAGCTCCTGGGGCGTCCGGCACGGACGTACCGGGAGTGGGCGCTCGACCACCGGGAGGCGTTCGGGGTGCGGCCCTAGGGCCTGTCCGGCGGATCAAGTCGGAGGAAAGCAGCGGTGCTTCATCAGCGCACGTGAGCGGGGCTTGGTGCGTCTGAATGCAAGGCGGAGGAGGGCGTCGACGCGGAGCGTCGGCAACCGACGACAACGCCGCAGGCAGGCGTGCCAAGCCCCGCGTCTCCGGCATGATCCGCCGGACAGGCCCTAAAGGTCGAACAGGCCCGGATCCTTGGCCAGTTCCTTGAAGCAGTCGTGCGGGTTCGCGATCATCCGGCGCTTCTCCAGGTCCAACAGGCCGCCGACCGACGTGAGTTCGGCGGCGACCGTGCCGTCGGCCTTGCGGATGGTTTGCTCGATCCGGAACGTCTTCCCGGTGCCCCATGCGAAGGCACAGGTGACGTCGATCTCCTCCCCGGCGAGGAGTTCACGCTTGTACCGGATGGTCGTCTCCAGGCCGACCGGGCCCACGCCCCTGCCCAGCAGGTCGGCCTGGCTGATGCCCGCGGTCTGCAGCAGGGACCAGCGGGCGTGTTCCGCGTAGTTGATGTACACGCTCTGGTTCACATGGCCCTGCACGTCCGTCTCGTAACCGCGGACGGTGATCCGGACGGAAAACGGCTCGCTCACTGCTTCCCCTTCTCGTCGACGAGCATCGGATGAGCTTCGAAGAGCTTCGAGGAGTTTCGAGGAGTTTCGAAGAGCCTTCGATGCACCGGGCATCGATCTTGGCATGTCCCTCACATTCGGCGGGGGGAAGCCAGCAGATAGCGCGCTCTCGTCCGGGGATCGGTGTGCTCCCCGACCTGCCAGCCCGCTTTCTCCAGTGTGGCCGCACAGGCCCGCAGCGTCGCGTCGTCCGGCCCGTGCACGGCCACCGCCTCCGGCTGCGGGGTCGCCCGCACCCGGTAGCCGTCCGTGCCCGCCGGCCCGGCGGGGCGGTGACCCGCCGCCTCCAGGGCGAGCGCGGCGGCCCGCACGAGATGCGTGCGCTCCCAGCCGCAGGGCCGGTCCATGCCCCCGTCCGGGTTGGTCATCCGGCGCAGCTCCAGCAGCCCCTGCCAGGCGCTGTGCACTTCACGGGTCCGGGCGGCCCCGTCCTCCCCGACGCCTTCCTCGCCGCCGACGCGCGCGGCGAACACCCCTGTGGCACCGCCGGGAGCAGCGGTACCGCCGCTACCGGGGGCGTCCCCATCCCGCCGCTCGGTCGGCGGTTCGGGTACGGCTTCCCGTATCCGATGGCCCGCCGGAGTCAGAAAGTGATCGTGCGGCGGCCGCGGGTGCCGGAACGCGAGCCCGTGCCTCACCAGGGCCGCGAGCTGCGCCTCCGTACCCCGCAACCGCCCGGTGACCGGTTCGGCGGCGTCGATCACACGCCGCTGTGCGGCGGTCGGCGGTCGGGTCACGGCGTGCTCCCTTCGAGTGCTGCCCCTCAGCAGGGCTTCCTCGAAGGCTACGGCCCGGGTCTGACATTCCAGCCGGCGATCACCGGCCGCCCGTGCTCCGTGCCGAGCCGGCACAGCGTCCCCGTGGCCAGCTGGAACAGCGCCCCCGCCGACGCGGGCAGTCCGAGCCGACGGGCGGTCAGCACCCGCAGGAAGTGCCCGTGCGCCACCAGCACCACGCAGCCCTCGGCGTCGGCGTGCGCCGCGTCGATCTTGGCCAGCATCCGGTCGGCCCGCTCACCGACCTGCTCGGGCGTCTCCCCGGGATGGTCGGGCGGTCCGGGCGCGACGCCGTCCGTGAACAGGAACCAGCCCGGTCGCGTGCGCTGGATCTCGACCGTCGTGACGCCTTCGTAGCCGCCGTAGTCCCACTCGTGCAGGTCCGCGTCGACCCGAACGTCGTGCAGCCCGATCAGCTCCGCCGTCTCCCGCGCCCGCTGCAGGGGGCTGACGAACGCGGCCCCGATCCGGTGCGAGCGGATCAGCGGAACGAGCCGCCGCGCCTGAGCCCGCCCGTTCTCGGTGAGCGGGACGTCCGTCGATCCGGTGTGCCGTCCGGAGCGCGACCAGGAGGTCTCCCCGTGCCGGACGAGAAACAGGTCGCCCACGTGCGCCCTTCCTGCCGTGCCTGAACAGCACGGTGTCACAGGGCGCCGGCGGGCGCAGTCCGGCACACGCGGTCCGGCGCGCGCCGGGGCCCTACTGCCGGTACCCGCTCAGGAAGCGTCCGATCCGGCCGATCGCCGCCTCCAGGTCGTCCGCGTACGGCAGGGTCAGGATGCGGAAGTGGTCGGGGGCAGGCCAGTTGAAGCCCGTGCCCTGGACCACCTGGATCTTCTCCCTCAGCAGCAGGTCCAGGACGAACTTCTCGTCGTCGTGGATCTTGTGCACCTTGGGGTCGAGGCGCGGGAAGGCGTACAGCGAGCCCTGCGGCTTCACACACGACACACCGGGGATCTCGTTGAGCTTCTCCCAGGCCACGGTGCGCTGTTCGTACAGCCTGCCGCCCGGGGCGGTCAGGTCGTCGATGGACTGCCGGCCGCCGAGCGCGGCCTGGATGGCGTACTGGGCGGGCGCGTTGGCGCACAGACGCATGGAGGCCAGCATGGTCAGGCCCTCCAGGTAGTTCTTCGCGTGCTGCTTCGGGCCGGTGATCACCAGCCACCCCGAGCGGAACCCGGCTACCCGATACGTCTTCGACAGCCCGCAGAACGTCAGGACGACCAGGTCGGGAGCGAGCGCGGCGACCGAGTGGTGCACGGCGTCGTCGTACAGGATCTGGTCGTAGATCTCGTCGGCGAAGACCATCAGGCCGTGCCGGCGGGCGAGGTCGAGAATGCCCTCGATGATCTCCTTGGGGTAGACCGCGCCGGTGGGGTTGTTCGGATTGATGATCACAACCGCTTTCGTACGGTCCGTGATCTTCGACGCCATGTCGTCCAGGTCGGGGTACCAGTCGGCCTGCTCGTCGCACAGGTAGTGGACCGCCTTGCCGCCCGCCAGCGTGGTGACCGCCGTCCAGAGGGGGAAGTCGGGGGCCGGGATGAGGATCTCGTCGCCGTCCTCGACCAGCGCCTGTACGGCCATCGAGATCAGCTCGGAGATGCCGTTGCCGAGGAAGACGTCGTCGACGCCGACCGCCAGGCCCCGGTCCTGGTAGCGCTGGGCCACGGCGCGGCGGGCGGAGAGGACGCCGCGCGAGTCCGTGTAGCCGTGCGCCTGCGGGAGCATCCGGATCATGTCCTGGAGGATCTCCTCCGGCGCCTCGAAACCGAAGAGCGCGGGGTTGCCGGTGTTCAGGCGCAGGACGCTGTGGCCCGCCGCCTCCAGCGCGTCGGCCTGCTCGATCACCGGGCCGCGGATCTCGTAACAGACCTCGCTCAACTTGTTCGACTGCCGGAACTCCATGCGCGCTCGCCCCTCCGGTTCGTTGTGTTGCTTGGTTTTACCAAGTTCCAGCTTGGAAAGTCCAACGACATGTCTAGACTGCGTGCCATGTCACCTCGCCGAAGCTACGACCAGTACTGTTCCGCCGCCCGCGCGCTCGACACCGTCGGCGACCGCTGGACTCTGCTGATCGTCCGGGAGCTGCTCGCCGGCCCGCGCCGCTACACGGACCTGCACGCCGATCTGCCGGGCGTGAGCACGGACGTGCTCGCCTCGCGGCTGAAGGACATGGAGCGGGACGGGCTGACCACCCGCCGCCGGCTGCCTCCGCCGGGCGCGGCCTACGTGTACGAACTCACCGCGCGGGGGCGGGAGTTGCTGCCCGTGCTTCAGGCGCTGGGGAAGTGGGGCGAAGGCGAACTCGGCGAGCGGCGCCCCACCGACGCCCTGCGTGCGCACTGGTTCGCGCTGTCCCTGCTCCGCGGGCTGCAGGGCGAGGGGCTCGACGGTGCGGGACTCGGCAGCGGAGGAGTCGGCAGTGGAGGAGTCGGCAGTGCGGGGCTCGTCGAAGTCCGGTTGGAAGAGGGGGAGTTCCATCTGTTCGTCGGCGCTGAGAGCGGGCCGGTGTACGGCTTCGGCGCCGCACCCGGGGAGCCCGACGCGCGGCTCGTCCTCGACACGGGCACCTGCACGGCGGTCGCCCAGGGGGAGTTGACCGTGGTCGACGCGGTGCGGGCCGGGCGGATCGACGTGACCGGTGACGGCACTCTGGCCAAGGCGCTGCGGGAGGCCTGAGGGCGCGCACGCAGGACGGGAGTCTGCACAGCAGAAGGCCCACCGCTGTGCCGCGGCGGGCCTTCTGATGACACGTCAGGCGGTCGGTGGTACGTTCCGCGGTCGTCCCGAGCCGCGCGTCAGCGTGTAGCCGCCGATGCCGGCGAGGGCGGCCAGGATCGCGCCGATCGCGGTCCACACCCAGCGGTCGGACCACCAGCCGGACGCCCAGCCGTCATCCGGCTCGATGCTCGACAGAACCGCCGTGGCGGACGAATCGTCCTTCTTCTCCTCGGACTTCACGGCAATGCCCGGAACCAGCGGCTTCGCCAGCGAACCGTCGACGGCTGCGGCTCCACCGATGTCCTTGGAGTCCACCCGCAGTTCCGCGTTGACCGGCAGGCCCAGGTCGCCCGCCTTCAGGTCGAGCGCCGTCAAGCGGACGTAGTACGTGCCCGGCAGCGGGTCGTTCGCCCACGGCTCCGCCCAGGCGCGGACCGTGCGCAGCACGCAGGCCAGCTCGACGGAGGTCGCGGCGGCCGCGGCGGTGCGCGTCTGGGCGCCGTACTGGCAGGCCTGGCGGCGCCGCAGGCCGTCGTACACGTCTACCTGCCAGGTCTGCGCGGTGTGCGTCTGAGGCAGCTTCACCGTCGCCTTCACGGTGGGGCGTTGACCCGAGTCCGCCGGGAACGACCAGTACAGGTAGTCGCCCGCGGAGCCGCTCGCCGTCGCCGTCTGCCCCTGGTCGATCTCCGTCGCCGTACGGAACGACGTGCCCGCCTCGGTGGGCGCGGAGCTGTCGCCGGACGGGCTCGCCGACGGGGTGGAGTCGGCCGCGGCCGACGTCACCGCAGGGCCGAGCGTCAGACCGAGCGCCAGCCCGAGCGCGGGCAAGGTGTTGCTCAACACGCGTGTGATTCGCATCAGTTGGTCCTCCAGACCGCGACCCGCCAGCGTGACAGCCAGCCCCACAGCACACCCGCGAGGAAGCCGACCAGCACCAGGACGCCCAGCAGCCACCAGCCGCGGCCGAGGCCGAAGGAGGCGACGTCGCTCGCCTGCGACGGGCTGTCGACCACGTCCACGGTCAGCTCCAGCGGCATGCCCGGCGTGGTCTTCACGCCGGCCGCGGCCGAGTAGGAGTTGGTCACCTGCACGCACACCGTCTCGGCGGGCGCCTCGTCCTCGTCGCTCTCCGCCTTCGGGTAGCGCAGACCGGTCGAGATGACGTCGGTACGGCCGTTGCCGGACGCCTCGCCGCGCACGATCTCCCGGCCGTGCACCGTGACCGCCCGCAGCAGCACCCCGTAGTCGGGGTTCATGGCCCGGTCCGCCGACACGCTCACCGAGGCGCGCAGCTCCTGGCCCGGCTCGACGTCGACCCTGTACCAGCGCTCCTGGCCGAACTCCTCGCGGTCGGTGTACAGACCGGACTTCAGCGTGGGCGCCTTGGTGCAGGAGGCCGCGCCCGTGGCGGCCACCGGCGTCACCACGGGATCGGCGGCCCGGTCGACCAACTGGTTGACGCGGTCGGTGAGTTCCTCGGTGTGCTCCACCGAGGTGTAGGTGCCGCCGGTCGCCTCGGCGATGCAGCTGAGCTGCTGGCGCATCTTGACGTTGGGCACCAGGCCGAGGGTGTCGATGGTCAGGCCGATGCCCTTGGCCGCGATCTCACGGGCCACCACGCACGGGTCGAGCGGAGCGCAGGTGTCCTCGCCGTCGCTGATCAGCACGATGCGCTTGGAGCCGGTGCCGCCGTCGAGATCGTCGGCCGCCTTCAGCAGGGCGGGGCCGATCGGCGTCCAGCCGGTCGGCGACAGGGTCGCCACCGCCGTCTTCGCCTCGGTGCGGTCCAGCGGGCCGACCGGGTAGAGCTGTGCGGTGTCCTTGCAGCCCGTCTTCTGGTCGTCGCCCGGGTAGTTGGCGCCGAGGGTGCGGATGCCCAGGAGAACGTTCTCCGGGGTCGCGTCCAGCACCTCGTTGAACGCCTGCTTGGCCGCGGCCATCCGCGTCCCGCCGTCCATGTCCTTCGTCCGCATCGAGCCGCTGACGTCGAGGACCAGGTCGACCTTGGGCGCGAGGGCGGTGGTCTCGTCGGCTACCGCCCCGGCCGGGAACGCGATCCCGGCCGCGAGCAGGGCGAGCAGGGCGCCGACGCCCGCCGCCAGCCGTTGTGTTCTGATCATCGGCGGATCTTATTGATCAGAGGCGTCCCGCCACAAAACGGCGGTCTCGGAAACGTGGTCAGTCCGCGTCCGGTCCCAGCGGGTTGGGCACCAGCGCCCACTGGTCGCCGGGCACCCCTGGCGACAGCCGCATCAGGGTCAGCGCCTTCGTCGGAAGCGGTTTCTCCAGCAGTGCCGCGAGGTCGGGGGTGCGTGGCAGGTCGCCTACGGCCGACTCCAGGGCCGTCCGCAGGGTCTGGCGGCTGCCGGCCGTCGCCGCGAGCGCGCCTGCCACCAGGGAGCCGAACAGCTTGCGTCGCAGCGCCGTGACGTCGTCCGTGCGGATCCGGGCGGGCAGGTCGTCCGGCAGCGGGACGCCGTGTCGGGCCAGCCGTGCCGGGCTGACCCGGATGTCGGCGAGGTCCCGGTAGACCAGCCGCAACGGGGTGCCCGAAGCGGACAGCACGACCAGCAGGTTCTGTCCGTGCGCCTCCAACGCCACACCCAGCTCCAGCAGGCGCAGCCCGACGGTGAGTGCGAGCCGCGCGAACTCCGCCAACCACACGGGGGAACCGGGCAGTTCGGTTCCGGCGAGGGCTCCCACCGGGACGACGTGCTCGCCCAACGCCCCGTACACGCGCGGTGACTCGCGCAACACGGCCGCCAGGTCGGGGGAGTCGGCGGTGGCCGCGCCCAGCGTGCGGGTCATGTGCAGCAGGCCGTCCGTGCGCGGCGTCAGGCTCTCCGCGAACCCCGACAGGGCCGCGGAGGCGGCGACGGAGCCGACGGAGATGTCCCGCACCGAGGACGTCAGCCGAGTGCTCAGCGCGGTCTTGACGTGCGGGCCGCCCGGCAGTGCGAGGGTGCGCAGCGCCATCAGCGGATGCGCGACGACCTCTTCCTCGCAGGATCGTTTGAGCACATGCGCCGCCTGCCACGGATGCACCGGGATCAGCAGCCGGCCCCCGTCCCGCAGCCGCTTCGGCCACTCACCCGACACCAGGCACTCACCGGCCGGCGCCGGCAGCAGACCCAGCCGCACCGACGGCCGGTGCTCGGGCCCGTACGCCAGCTGCTCGGCGACCGAGAACCCGGGCCGCGCACGGCAGTTGGGGTGGTACGGGTGCCCGTCGACGACCCGCTGCTCCCACTCCCAGTCGTGCACCGGCCACTCCCGTGGGTCCTTCGACAGGGCGTCGTCGGGCTCCTGCCCGGCCCGTGAAAGCGCCAACGACGCGACGCTGTGGCCGAGTTCGGCGGCGAAGGCCCCGCCGTGCGGCACCGCCAGCGCCGTCATCAGCCGCGCGGGATCCTCGTACGCCATCCCGCCCAGCCGCACCTCGGTCACATACGCGGCGGTCGCGTACGGGTCGGCGCGCGGGCCGACCAGACGGCGGCCGTCGCGCAACCGCAGCACGCTCTGCGCCCGCGACTCCTCCCGGTGCGCGATCCAGGGCAGCGGCTCGTGGACGAGGGCCCGCCACAGCCGGGTCAGCACGGCCGCCCGCGCCCCGGGCAGCGCGGCCGAGTACCGGGGGCCGAGAGAGGGGCGTACGGCGGCCAGTTCCGCGGCGAGCTCGGCCTCGACGGTGGGGGGACGGTGCACGGCAGGGCTCCTGGGGTACGGGCTGGGGGTACGGGTACGACGTCACGGAGGGCCGTGACGACAGCGATACTGATCGTCTCCGCCCAGAAGAACCGTAGGGAACAGGGAACCAGTGGATCGCGTGGACCTCATACCTCCGCCCGCCGAAGCCGAGGCGCCCGCCGACGGCGTCGCCGAGCGCGCTGACGCGTACGCGGCCGCGCCGCTGCTCAACTGTCTGCTGCGGGAGATCGCGCAACCGTCGCCTGAGCCGCTGCCCGAAGCGCCGTCCGAACCGCTCCCCGAACCGCTGGAATCGCCGCCGGTCCTGCCGGTCCTGCCGGTCCTGCCGGTCCTGCCGGGTTCGCCGGTAGGCGACGGCCGGCTCGTGTACCGGCTGCCCGGTGACCGTCTGCTGCGGGTGCGCGGTGCGCGGCGGCCCGCCGACCCCGAGGTGTACGCGGCGGGCGCCTGGCACCGCCTCGGCCACCCCGAGCTCGTCAAACTGGTCGGCGACGTACTGCGCCGGCACACGGGGCTGCCCAACCACGAGCTGCCCGCCGAGATGATCGACAGCAGGGACGCGGTGGCCGCGCTGCTCGCCGCACGCGCGCGTGCCACCCCGCCGGACTCCCGCTACCTGCGCTCCGAGCAGGCCCTGATCACCGGCCACCCCCACCATCCCGCCCCCAAGGCGCGCGGTGGCGGCCCGCACGCCGGCTGGCTGCCGTACGCCCCCGAGGCGCACGCCCGGTTCCCGCTGGTCCTGCTGGGCCTGCGCGAGGACCTGGTCGTCGAGGAGGGCGACACCTCCGCGCTGGACGCCCTCGGCGAGGCGCCGTCCGGCTACCGGCTGCTGCCCGCTCACCCCTGGCAGCTCGACCTGGCCGGCGCGCTACTCGCGCCCGCCTTCGCCGACGGCCGCCTGCTGCGGCTCGGCTCGACCGACTTCGAAGCCTGGCCGACGGCCGCCGTACGCACCCTGTACGCGCCCGAGCGGGACCTGTGCCTGAAGTTCAGCCTCGACGTCCGCATCACGAACGACATCCGCCGGCTGTGGCGCCACGACCTGCTGAAACTGCGCCGCACCGACGCGGCGGCGGCCCAGGCCTTCGGGGCGCTCGCCGCTGCCGACGACGGGCGGGCGGCCCGCCCACCGGCCGCCTGGCTGAGCGACCGCGGCTACCGCACCGCCGCGTTCGCCTTCGAGGCGCTCGCCGTCCTGGTCCGCGACGGCCTGGACGACCACCTGCTGCCCAGCGCCACCCCCCTGCTCGCCGCGGGCCTCGTGGAGGGCTTCGACGGCAGCCCCCTGGCCGCCACGGCGGACCCGGCGGCCTGGTGGGAGGCCTACCTGGCCGTCGTCGTCCCCCCGGCGCTCCAGGTCTTCGCCGACCACGGCGTCGTCCTGGAGGCGCATCTGCAGAACACCCTGGTCGCCGTAGACGCCGACGGCACCCCCGTGCAGGCCCTGTTCCGGGACGCCGAGGGCGTGAAACTGCTGCCGGACGTGGAGCGGGCGGCCGGCTGGGAGCGGCTGGTGTACTGCCTGGTCGTGAACCACCTCTGGGAGGTAGCCGCGGCCCTCGCCGAACACCACCCCGGCCTCGACCCCTGGCCCGCGGTGCGCCGTGAGCTGGCCCGCCACGACCTCCCCGAGGCCGCCGCCCTGCTCACCGCGCCCACCCTGCCCGGCAAGACGAACCTGCTGCTGCGCTGGACGGGCGCGGACGGGGCGGACGCCCGCTACCTGCCCCTGCCCAATCCCCTCGCCGCGACCCGCTGACCCCGACGACGACCGGAGGCGTACGAGAGGCTCAGCGCGTGCGTTCCACGATCACGGCATCGTCGTCCGGCCGCCGGTGACGCGGTTCTTCGACAAACTGATCGGGGTGTTGACGGGCGGTGCGCCAGGTGCCGTCCGGGGCCGGCACTCGGCGGCGCGGTTCGCTCGGCCGTCCGGGTGGTGGCATGCCGTGGCCGTGAGGCCTTGGCGTTCGAGGGGGACGTATGGCCTCTGAGCGCTGGTCCATGTGTCCGTCGCGAGGAGCGGCCGGACGCTTGTCGGCGGGAGCGGGTGCATGCGGATCTCGTCGCCCATCCCTGTGCACACGGGCCCGTCGGTTCTCACCTGCGCCGAGCCGTGCGCCCAGTGCCACCGAATGCTGTGCACCGAGAGGAGTGCCCCGTCATGGGACATGAAGGAAACGTCATCCAGGAGCTCATGGCCGATCACCGCGAGGTCGAAGGGCTTTTCGAGCAGATCGGAAGGCCGACGGCGGACGCCGACACGCGCCGTGCCCTCGCCGACCAGTTGACGATGGAGCTGGTCCGGCACTCGGTGGCCGAGGAGCAGCACCTGTACCCGTCGGTCCGCCGGTACGTCGACGATGGTGACGATCTCGCCGACAAGGAGATCGCCGACCACGGCGAGGTCGAGCGACTGCTGAAGGAGCTGGAGGACTGTCAGCCCGATGACGCCCGGTTCGACATGCTCGTCGGCCGGCTGAAGTCGTCTCGGCCCACGTGCCCTGCTGACCCTCTGGCCTGACCTGACCCCGGACCTCGGCGCGGTCCTCGCCGCGCTGCCCGAGGAGGGATCCGTGGAGCTCGTCTGGGAGACGCAAGACGGGATGATCAGCTACGCGATCGTCGACGACACCGAGTATCAGGAGCTCGCCACCCAAGTGGCTGATGCGCGAGCGGCTTGCGTCCTGCCTCTGTCCCTCGACGAACGCCACCCGCTGCTCTGCGCTGTCCTGCCGGACAGGGACGGCGTGCTGCGCGCCCGATGGTGACCCGGTTCGCGCGCGCCGTGCGGGACAGCTGGTGCTGTGCATTGAAAACTGCCCTACGAACGTGCTGCGGGACTCAGCACCTTGAGCTGCCGATGAGTTACACAGCCGAGGCCCCGGCCGTGTGGGACCCAACCTTCGCCGGCGCCGACGACTGCCTGCTCTCATCGGACCAGTGCCTGGTCCGCGGACAGCACGACTTCGTCAAGGGCCTGATCGAGATACCGGTCATCGACGAGCTGAAGCGTCACGTCGAAGCGTTCCCGCCGGTGGAGGTGGAGCTCCCCTGGGGGAGGCCGGAGGTGGACGGGCAGCGGAGGAAGTTCTCCCTTCTGCTCAGCACACGATTCGGCAACGCCGTGGCGGTGAACACGTGGAACACCACGTGCTGCGACACACCTATGCCTCGATCATGCTGGAGGCCGGGGAGTCTGTGGTGACGTTGGCGCGACGGCTCGGGCACTCGTCCCCGGCTGTCACGCTTGGTTACTATGCTCACTTCATGCCGGAAGGCCGGAAGGCCGGAAGCCGGAAGCCGGAAGCAGGGGGCGGCACCGCCGTTGATGGTCTGCTGGGGAGAGAGGGAGACATGGATGCCGGTCAGAACTCCCCGGATTCTCCCCAGGGCTGATCGGGGAGGTTTCGCCAGGGTGAGCCGCCTTGGAGCTGGCCGTGGAATGTAAGGTGAATGGTCCGGGAGGCCTTGGAAGATGCTGAGAGAGGTCACTGCCGCCCGTTATGTCGAGCCTCTCCGCTCCGGCGGCTCCGTCCCCGGTGTCGTCGAGGCCGATGACCTGGGGACGTACGTCGTGAAGTTCACCGGCTCCGCGCAGGGCCGTAAGGCGCTGGTCGCCGAGGTGATCGTCGGCGAGCTGGCCCGCGCGCTCGGGCTGCGGTTCCCCGAGCTGGTGCTGGTGCACTTCGACCCGGCGATCGCCGACGGCGAGCCCCACCAGGAGGTGCGCGAACTCCACGGCGCGAGCGCGGGCCTCAACCTGGGCATGGATTACCTGCCGGGCGCGCGGGACTTCACCCCGGAGGTCGCCAAGACCTTCCCCGTGGACCCGCTGGAGGCCGGCAGGATCGTCTGGCTCGACGCCCTCACGGTGAACGTGGACCGCACGGTCCACAGCTCCAACCTCATGGTCTGGCCGACCTTCGGCACCGCGCCCGCGCGCCTGTGGCTGATCGACCACGGCGCGGCCCTCGTCTTCCACCACCGCTGGGACGCGACGACGCCCGAGAAGCCCTACGACTTCCGTCACCACGCCCTCGGCCACTACGCGCCCGATGTGCGGGCGGCCGACGCGGAGTTGGCGCCCCGGGTGACGCGCGACCTCCTGCGGGAGATCACGGCCGTCGTCCCGGACGCCTGGCTGGCCGGCGAGGAGGGCTTCGCCACCCCGGACGACATTCGGACGGCGTACGTGGACTACCTCCACGCGCGCGTGGAGGCCTCCGCGGCCTGGCTGCCCACCGACTTCCCCACCCGGGAGGAGCTCGCCGCCGAGGAGGCCCAGCGCGCGGCGAGGACCCAGCAGGGCCGCCCGAACTGGCTCAAGCGGGTTCCCGACCTGCACGGAAAACCGGCGGCGGAACAGGATTGGTCGGTGCATCTCGGATGACGCAGAACGTGCAGATCGAGTACTGCACCCAGTGCCGCTGGCTGCCCCGCGCGGCATGGCTGGCGCAGGAGCTGCTGACGACCTTCGAGTCGGAGCTCACCGAGCTGTCCCTGAAGCCCGGCAAGGGCGGCGTCTTCATCGTCCGCGTGGGCGACGAGGTGGTCTGGGACCGCCGCGAACAGGGCTTCCCGGAGCCCACGGCGGTGAAGCGGCTCGTACGCGACCGAGTGGCCCCGGGAAAGTCCCTGGGCCACTCGGACCAGCCTGCTTCGTGAGGCTGCGCCCTTCGGCCGGGTCTCAGCCCCTGAGCCGTTCGTACGCCGGCAGCGTCAGGAAGTCCGCGTAGTCCTCGTCGAGGGCGACCTCCAGGAGCAGGTCGTGGGCCTGCTGCCAGTGGCCGGCGGCGAAGGCCTCCTCGCCGAGTTCGGCGCGGATGTTCGCCAGTTCCTCGGCGGCGACCTCGCGGGCCAGCTCCGGGGTCGCCTGCACGGTGTTCCCGGCGTGCTCGAACTCGACGCCCGCGTTGATCCACTGCCAGATCTGCGAGCGGGAGATCTCGGCGGTGGCCGCATCCTCCATGAGGTTGAAGATGGCGACCGCGCCGAGGCCGCGCAGCCACGCCTCGATGTAACGGATGCCGACCTGCACGGCGTTGACGAGACCCTGGTACGTCGGCCGGGCCTCCAGGGAGTCGATCGCGATCAGGTCGGCGGCCTCGACGCGGACGTCCTCGCGCAGGCGGTCCTTCTGGTTCGGACGGTCGCCGAGGACCTTGTCGAAGGACTCCATGGCGATCGGGACCAGGTCGGGGTGGGCGACCCAGGAGCCGTCGAAGCCGTCGCCGGCCTCGCGGTCCTTGTCCGCGCGGACCTTCTCGAAGGCGACCTTGTTGACGTCCGCGTCCCGCCGGGACGGGATGAACGCGGCCATGCCGCCGATCGCGTGCGCGCCGCGCTTGTGGCAGGTGCGGACGAGGAGTTCGGTGTACGCGCGCATGAACGGGGCCGTCATCGTCACCGCGTTGCGGTCCGGGAGGACGAACTTCGCTCCGCCGTCACGGAAGTTCTTCACGATGGAGAACAGGTAGTCCCAGCGGCCGGCGTTCAACCCCGAGGCGTGGTCGCGGAGTTCGTAGAGGATCTCCTCCATCTCGTACGCGGCTGTGATCGTCTCGATGAGCACGGTGGCGCGGACGGTGCCCTGCGGGATGCCGACGTAGTCCTGCGCGAAGACGAACACGTCGTTCCACAGGCGTGCTTCGAGATGCGACTCCGTCTTCGGGAGGTAGAAGTACGGGCCCTTGCCGAGGTCGAGCAGGCGCTGGGCGTTGTGGAAGAAGTACAGGCCGAAGTCGACGAAGGCGCCCGGGACCTGGCTGCCGTCCGCGTCCACCAGGTGACGTTCGTTCAGGTGCCAGCCGCGCGGGCGCATGACGACCGTCGCCAGCTCCTCGGCGGCCTTGAGGGCGTACGACTTGCCGGAGGCGGCGTCGGTGAAGTCGATGTTCCGGGTGTACGCGTCGGCCAGGTTGATCTGACCGAGGACGACGTTCTCCCAGGTCGGCGCGGATGCGTCCTCGAAGTCGGCGAGCCAGATCCGCGCGCCCGAGTTGAGGGCGTTGATGGTCATCTTGCGGTCGGTGGGGCCGGTGATCTCGACCCGGCGGTCGTCCAGGGCCGCGGGGGAGGGGGCCACCCGCCAGGAGTCGTCCGCGCGGATCGCCGCGGTCTCGGGGAGGAAGTCGAGGCTGGAGGTGCGGGCGATCTCGGCACGGCGCTCCGCACGCCGGGCGAGGAGTTCGTCACGGCGTGGCGTGAACCGCCGGTGCAGCTCGGCCACGAAGGCGAGCGCCGCCTCGGTGAGGACCTCCTCCTGCCGCGGCAGGGGCTCGGCGTCGACGATGGCCAGCGGGGACGGCGCTGGTGCGGACATGAGCGGTCACTTCCTTCAGCGGTGGCATCGGGTGCCAGTCGAACCGGGTACGGCGAGCGGGGTCCCGGACGAGCCGGGTCCTTCTGAAAAGTGGATACTAGTTTCCTCATCGTGGAAGTTCAATGGTTTGTTGATGTCGAGATTCTTCGGGTCGAGGCACGGTGGCGCCCGGTGCCAGGTCCCTCACTCAAGGTGGGCGAGATCCTGGGGGGTGTCGATGTCGAAGGGCCGGGCCACGTCCCCGCACTCGACGAGCGTGATCGCCTCCTCGTGTTCCCTCAGATAGGCGCGCGCCCCCCGGTCGCCGGTCGCAGTCGCCGCGATGCCCGCCCAGTGGGCTGCCCCGAACAGGACGGGGTGGCCGCGTACGCCGTCGTAGGCGGCGGAGACGAGGGAGGAGTCGTCCTCGTATGCGGCGAGTACCCGGGCCGCCGCCTGAGGCCCGATGCCGGGCTGGTCGACGAGTGAGACGAGCGCCGCACCCGCCCCGGTCCCGGCGAGCGAGTCGAGCCCGGCTCGCAGTGACGTGCCCATGCCCTGCTCCCACTCCGGGTTCTCCACCAGCACGCACCCGTCCAGCCGCGCCCGCTCCCGGACGGCGTCGGCGGCGGCCCCGAGGACCACGTGCACGCGCGTGCAGCCCGCCGCACGCAGCACCCCCACCGCATGTTCGACCAGCGGCCGCCCCCGGTGTTCGAGCAGCGCCTTGGGCCGCCCGCCGAGCCGCCGGCCCCCGCCCGCGGCCAGCAGCAGGCCGACCACCTGGTCCCGGGCCCGGTCTTCCTTTTGCGTCATGCGTCCTGCATACCTGACGCGGTGTCGACCACACGGTTTCCGGGGGCTGAATTTCCGTCCGCGCAGTGGCGCACCCGGCATCGGGTGGCGTTTACTGACCCGCGCGTCCTCCGACGCCCGACCAGCGCCCCGGGGGGTGCGGGGTGGGAACACGCGAGAGTGTGCCAGGGGGGAGAGCTGTGTTGCGGAGCTTGGGGCAGAGAGCAGTGACCGGCAGCGACGAGGATCCGAGGGTGGCGGAACTGCGGACCGCGGTGTCCCGGCTGCGCCGCGAACTCGCCGCGCACCCGGCCGAGTTCCCCGACCGGGTCATCGCCGAGGACGAACTCGCCGCACTGGCCGCGATGGCGACCCACGGCATCCCGGAAGTCCCCCGGTTACGCCGTTCCCTGCTCCTCGTCGCCGGCGCGATCGGCTCGGTGAGCGCGCTGGCCCGCGGCCTGTCGGACGTGCGCGACGCCGTGGAGCTGTTCGGGCAGACGCCCCGCCGCTGAGCCGCGGCCGCTCAGATCTCGACGACCAGCTCGTAGCCGCTGCTCTGCATGTCCTCGCACAGGGCGTAGGCGGCGTCGAAGCGCTCCTTGAACCCGGGCGAGCCCTGCCAGGCACGCATCGAGTCGAGGTCCTGCCAGGCGGCGAAGGACACGAAGGAGTTCGGGTCCTTGAGGTCCCGGATCAGGCGCGCTCCGAGGAACCCCTGGTTCTCCTTGCCCGTCCAGGCGAGGAAATCCCGCCAGCGCTCGATGAACTCATCGGCTCGCCCCGCTGTGACCTGCCACTTTCCCGAGGACCAGTGCTTGTTCTCCTGCAGCATGATGGACACCTCGCTCCGCTGCCGTCCTCCTGCTTCCAGGCTAGGCCTCAGGCGTCCATGGTGCTGGGGTGCGGTCGGGCTAGGCGGCCGGTCCCGAGTTCGTCAGCGCCTCCGACAGCTCCGCCGCCACCTGCTGCAGCACCGGCACGATCTTCTCCGTGGCCGACTCCGTGACGCGGCCCGCCGGGCCGGAGATGGAGATGGCCGCGGCGGTGGGGGAGTCCGGCACGGACACCGCCAGGCAGCGGACGCCGATCTCCTGCTCGTTGTCGTCGACCGCGTATCCGGCCCGGCGTACGTCCCCCAGGGCGGCCAGGAAGCCCTCCGGCGTGGTGATCGTCTTCTCCGTGGCGGCGGGCATGCCGGTGCGGGCGAGCAGGGCGCGCACCTCGGCGTCCGGGAAGCCCGCCAGCAGTGCCTTGCCGACGCCCGTGGAGTGCGGCAGGACCCGACGGCCGACCTCGGTGAACATCCGCATCGAGTGCTTGGACGGCACCTGCGCCACGTACACGATCTCGTCGCCGTCGAGCAGCGCCATGTTCGCCGTCTCGCCGGTCTCCTCGACCAGGCGGGCCAGGTAGGGGCGGGCCCAGGTGCCCAGCAGCCGGGAGGCGGACTCGCCGAGCCGGATCAGGCGCGGGCCCAGCGCATAGCGGCGGTTGGTCTGCTGACGGACGTATCCGCAGGCCACCAGGGTGCGCATCAGGCGGTGGATGGTCGGCAGGGGCAGTCCGCTGCTCGCCGAGAGCTCGCTCAGGCCCACCTCACCGCCCGCGTCCGCCATCCGTTCCAGCAGATCGAAGGCGCGCTCGAGGGACTGGACCCCTCCGCCGGCGGACTTGGCGGAGTCGGTGGTGCTGGCGCTGGACGTCGGCACGGCGCGTTCCTTTCGAAACAGGCGGGAAGGGCTGAAGCCTACCCGGCGGTCGGTTGACTCCTCGCTTGTGCGTAGCTACGTTCTGCTTGACGGAATGCTAATTCCGCTTTGTGGAAACGTCCAGAGTGGCGGCAGTGGGTGCACTGTGGAGAAGTGTGCTCTTGACGGCGTGAAGGCGGGAGTGAAGACTCCTTCAACAGAACGTTGAATTTCGTTACGCGGAAGTTTCCGGAGAACGCGAACAGAGAGGGGTCCGGGTGCCCGACGCCGAACTGGTGCTGCGCTCGACACGCGTCATCACTCCCGAAGGGACGCGGTCCGCCGCGGTCGCCGTCGCGGGCGGCGAGATCACCGCCGTCCTGCCCTACGACGCCCCCGTCCCCGAGGGCGCCCGGCTGGAGGACTTCGGGGACGACGTCCTGCTCCCCGGCCTGGTCGACACGCACGTGCACGTCAACGACCCCGGCCGCACCCACTGGGAGGGCTTCTGGACCGCCACGCGCGCGGCGGCGGCCGGCGGCGTCACCACCCTCGTCGACATGCCCCTCAACTCCCTCCCGCCGACCACCACCGTGGAGCACCTGCGCGTCAAGCAGGAGGTCGCAGCCGACAAGGCGCACATCGACGTCGGATTCTGGGGCGGCGCCCTGCCCGACAACCTCAAGGACCTGCGCCCGCTGCACGACCGTGGCGTCTTCGGCTTCAAGGCCTTCCTCTCCCCGTCGGGCGTGGACGAGTTCCCGCACCTCGACCAGGACGCGCTCGCCCGGTCGCTCGCCGAGATCGCCGCCTTCGACGGCCTGCTGATCGTGCACGCCGAGGACCCGCACCACCTGGACGCCGCCCCGCAGCAGGGCGGCCCCAAGTACGCGGACTTCCTCGCCAGCCGCCCGCGCGACGCCGAGGACACGGCCATCGCGCACCTCGTCGCGCAGGCCAAGCGCCTGCACGCGCGCGTGCACGTCCTGCACCTGTCCTCGTCCGACGCGCTGCCGCTGATCGCCGCCGCCAAGGCCGACGGCGTCCGCATCACGGTCGAGACCTGCCCGCACTACCTGACGCTCACCGCCGAGGAAGTCCCCGACGGCGCCAGCGAGTTCAAGTGCTGCCCGCCGATCCGCGAGTCCGCCAACCAGGACCTGCTGTGGCAGGCCCTCGCGGACGGCGTCATCGACTGCGTCGTCACCGACCACTCCCCGTCCACGGCCGACCTGAAGACCGACGACTTCGCGACCGCATGGGGCGGCATCTCGGGCCTGCAGCTCAGCCTGGCGGCCGTCTGGACCGAGGCCCGCAGGCGCGGCCACGGCCTGGAGGACGTCGTGCGGTGGATGTCCGCGCGCACCGCCGCCCTCGTCGGCCTGACCCGCAAGGGCGCCATCGAGGTGGGCCGCGACGCCGACTTCGCCGTCCTCGCCCCCGACGAGACCTTCACCGTCGACCCGGCGAACCTCCAGCACCGCAACCGCGTCACGGCGTACGCCGGCCGGACCCTGTACGGCGTCGTCAGGTCGACCTGGCTGCGCGGCGAACGGATCGTCGCAGACGGCGAGTTCACCGAACCGAAGGGCCGACTGCTCACCCGCACCCCCTGAGCCGAAGGCGTGCCCGCCCCGCACCCCCGACGCCACCCGCACCCGCACCGGCCGACTCCCGAAAGGCAGACCTGATCACCGTGACGGCGATAGAGAGCTTCACCGGCGACGCGAACCCCTACGGCGGCGGCGACCCGTACGCGGACTACCGCACCGCCGACTTCCCCTTCACCCACCACGCCGACCTCGCCGACCGCCGGCTCGGCGCCTCGGTGATCGCCGCCAACGACGAGTTCTTCGCCCAGCGGGAGAACCTGCTGATCCCCGAGCCCGCGGAGTTCGACCCGGAGCGCTTCGGACACAAGGGCAAGATCATGGACGGCTGGGAGACCCGCCGCCGCCGCGGCGCCTCGGCCGAGCACCCCTGGCCGACCGCCGAGGACCACGACTGGGCGCTGGTCCGCCTCGGCGCGCCCGGCGTGATCCGCGGCATCGTCGTCGACACCGCCCACTTCCGCGGCAACTACCCGCAGGCGGTGTCGGTCGAGGGCGCCTCGGCGCCGGGCTCGCCGTCCCCCGAGGAGCTCCTCGGCGACGACGTGAAGTGGACGACCCTGGTCCCGCGCACCCCGGTCGGCGGCCATGCGGCGAACGGTTTCTCCGTGTCGGTGGAGCAGCGCTTCACGCATCTGCGGGTCAACCAGCACCCCGACGGCGGCATCGCCCGCCTGCGCGTGTACGGCGAGGTGATCCCGGACCCGGAGTGGCTGGCGGTGCTCGGCGCCTTCGACGTCGTCGCCCTGGAGAACGGCGGCCGGGCCGAGGACGCCTCGAACCGCTTCTACGCCCCGGCCTCCAACACCATCCAGCCCGGCCGCTCCCGCAAGATGGACGACGGCTGGGAGACCCGCCGCCGACGCGACCGGGGCAACGACTGGATCCGCTACCGCCTGGCGGCCCAGGCGCAGATCCGCGCCCTGGAGATCGACACCGCGTACCTGAAGGGCAACAGCGCGGGCTGGGCGACGGTGTCGGTCAAGGACGGCGAGGACGGCGAGTGGACGGAGATCCTCCCGCGCACCCGCCTCCAGCCCGACACCAACCACCGCTTCGTCCTGCCGGCGCCGGCCGTCGGCACGCACGCGCGCGTGGACATCTACCCCGACGGCGGCATCTCCCGCCTGCGCCTGTTCGGCTCGCTCACGGAGGCGGGCACGGCGGCGCTGCGGGCCCGCCACCAGGAACTGGGCGGCTGAACCGGCCTCCGCTACGGTGAACACCCCGTCGGGAAACGGGGTGTTCACGGGGAGGCACGATGGCGGTCCTGCTCTACTACCCGTTGGTGAAGCCACCGACGGAGGTGCTGCACCAGGCGCTGCTGTACTGGGACGGCATCGCCACGGTCGTGCCCCGCGACCCCGAGGTGTACGAGGCCGCCGTCTCCGCCGAGCTGACGGAGCTACGGGACCGCGCGCTGTACACGCCGTTGGTCTTCGGCCGGGGCGCGATGGAGCGGCTGGACGACCCGTACCACGGCATGGTCTCCCTCGGCTCCCTCACCTCCCAGGTGCTGCTCTGGGAACTGCACCGCCTGGCCGAGAGCCCGGACCGGCCGCGGCTCCCCGTACCGCCCGACACCTTCATCTACGGCTCGAAACTGAGCCGCTGGCTGGAGGAGGAGCTGCTGCGCCTCGGCCTGGCCGAGCGCTGCGACCGCGGGTACTGGAGCCTGGCCGTGCCGCAGCGGGTCCAGCAGCTCATCGTCGGCGTCATGGCGCGCGAACTGGCCCACGCCGGACAACTCGCGTACGTCCCGTACACCGACCGCGCGGAGGCCGCGGCCGCGTGCCTGGCCGCCCCCGACGAGCACCGGCTGCCCGCCTACCAGGCGGACCTCGGCGGCCTCCTGCCGGTTCCCGCGCCCGGCACCCCCACCGCCGACGTCCTCGCCTTCCGCGACCGGTACGGCGACGAACGGGAGCGGCTGATGCGGGCCCTGCACCGGATGCTCGGCGACCTCCGTCGCGACTACGCCCACCCGGCCGACGTCCTGGCCCAGCTGCGACGCGAGATCGACGAGTCCGTCGCGGACTACCGCGCGGCCGCCAGGAGCAGCCGGATGGCCTGGGTGGAACGGTCCGTGATGGTGACCGTGGGCCTCACGGCCGCCGCCGGCGAGGTGGTCCGGCCTGGCCTCGGCTGGGTCCTCGGGGCGGTCGGCGGCATCGCGCTGAACGTGGCCACCCGTGAGATCCGCCCTCTGGCCCGAGCCCGCGAGGACCACGACTTCAGCTATCTGCACCGCGTCCGGGAGGCCCTGGCCTGACGGCCAGGCACTCCCGCGCTCACGCCGCGTGCCCGCCGTCCACGGCGAACTCCGCGCCCGTGACGTAGGCGGCCCCCGCCAGGTGCGCGACCGTCGCCGCGACCTCCTGCGCCGTCCCGAAGCGGCCCAGCGCGGTCATCGTCGCCTGACCGGCCGCGTACGGGCCGTCCGCCGGGTTCATATCGGTGTCGATGGGGCCGGGGTGGACGAGGTTCGCCGTGATCCCGCGCGGGCCCAGCTCCCTGGCGAGCGCCTTGGTCAGCCCCACCAGGGCCGACTTGCTCATCGCGTACAGCGTTCCGCCGGGACCGGGCACCCGCTGGGTCATGCAGGTGCCGATCGTGATGATCCGCCCGCCGGCCGGCATCCGCCCGGCCGCCGCCTGCGAGGCCAGGAACACCCCGCGCACGTTCACGGCCAGCACCCGGTCCACGTCCGGGAGGGCGAGCTCCGCCAGCGGACCGAGGACGCCGACGCCCGCGTTGTTCACCAGCACGTCGAGGCCGCCCAGCGCCTCCACCGCACGGTCCACCGCCCCGGCCGCCTCCGCCGGGTCCGCCGAGTCCGCGCGCAGGGCGACCGCCCGCCGTCCCAGCGCCTGAACGGCCGCCACGACGTCCGCGGCGGCCTCCTTGCCGTTCACGTACGTCACCGCCACGTCCGCGCCCTCCTGGGCGAGCCGCAGGGCCGTCGCCGCCCCGATGCCGCGGCTGCCGCCGGTCACCAGGGCCACCTTGCCGTCGAGAGTTCCGTAGGTCGTCGTCATGGGTCCATCCCAGCGGCCGGCGCCCCGCAATGCTGGCGGCGAACGGACACCGAGGTCCAGGGCCGAAGGAGCCGGTGGCCGAAAGAGGGCAGGCCGGAACTCTTTCCTCCGCCTCCTGCGTTCTCCCCTCGTGACCCTTCAGCAAGAGATCGTCGGCAACGCCATGCAGATGGCCGTCGTCAGCCTGCACCCCGGCCAGACCGTGTACTGCGAGGCCGGAAAGTTCCTCTTCAAGACGACCAACGTGACCATGGAGACCCGCCTGGGCGGCCCGTCCGGCGGAGGCGGCGGCCAGCAGCCGCAGAGCGGTGGCGGTGGCGGCGGAGGCATGGGCGGCATGCTGCGCCAGGCCATGGGCACGGCCATGCAGGTCGGCCAGCGTGCCCTCGCGGGCGAGTCGCTGGCGTTCCAGTACTTCACCGCGCAGGGCGGCGAGGGCACGGTCGGCTTCGCGGGCGTGCTCCCCGGTGAGATGCGCGCCCTGGAGCTGGACGGCACGCGCGCGTGGTTCGCCGAGAAGGACGCCTTCGTGGCCGCCGAGTCCACCGTCGACTTCGGCATCGCCTTCCAGGGCGGCCGCACCGGCATGAAGGGCGGCGAGGGCTTCATCCTGGAGAAGTTCACCGGCCGCGGCACGGTGATCATCGCGGGCGCCGGCAACTTCATCGACCTCGACCCGGCGGACTTCGGCGGCCGCATCGAGGTCGACACGGGCTGCGTGGTCGCCTTCGAGGAGGGCATCCGGTACGGCGTCCAGCGCGTCGGCGGGCTCAACCGCCAGGGGATCATGAACGCCGTGTTCGGCGGCGAGGGCCTGTCCCTGGCCACCCTGGAGGGCCAGGGCCGCGTCATCCTGCAGTCCCTCACCATCGAGAGCCTCGCCAACGCCCTGAAGAAGGCCCAGGGCGGCGACAAGCAGGGCCCGACGGGCGGACTGTTCTCGACGAACGCGGGCTGAGCCCATGAGTTGCGGGCCGCGGTGGGGTCTGAGGTGATGACAGCAGGACCCCACGGAAGAAAGCAGGCACGCGCCATGGGCAAGCTGGTCTCCACCATGTTCGTCACCCTCGACGGCGTCTACCAGGCCCCCGGCGGCCGCGACGAGGACACCCGCGGCGGCTTCGAGCACGGCGGCTGGAGCTTCCCGTACGGGGACGAGGACTTCGGCCGGTTCATCTCCGGAGTCTTCGACCACGTCGGCGCGTTCCTCCTCGGCCGGCGCACGTACGAGATCTTCGCCGGGTTCTGGCCGAAGGTCACCGATCCGGGCGACCCCGTCGCGGGCAAGCTGAACGCACTGCCGAAGTACGTGGCCTCCACGACCCTCACCGACCCCGCCTGGGCGGGCACCACCGTGATCCGCGGCGACGACCTCGCCCAGGAGGTCACCGCCCTCAAGGAGCGCACCGACGGCGAGCTCCAGATCCACGGCAGCGGCGCCCTGGCCCGGTCGCTGTTCGCGCTGGACCTCGTGGACACCGTTCACCTGCTGACGTTCCCGGTCGTGCTCGGCTCAGGCCTGCGGCTGTTCGCCGAGGGAGCCCTGCCCACCGCGTTCCGGCACACCGGCGGCCTGATCACCGCCGCGGGCGTCTCCGTCCAGACGTACGACCTTCAGGGCCGTCCGAGTTACGGCTCGTACGAACTCCCGGACAACGGCTAGCCGCAGGTTAACTTCCCGAAAACTCAACGGACTTGCCGGGAAAATCCTCGAAGTTGTCATTGACATGCCACTGTCTACGCGCGTCATCATGAGGGCATGAGATTCCCCCCACGCATCACCCGCATAGGCGCCTCGGCCGCCGTCCTCTCCGCCCTCCTGGTCGGCGGCGCCGTCTCCGCCACGACGGCGAACGCCGCGGTCGGCAGCGTCTGCTACAGCAGGCTGCCGTCCCAGGCGTACGACACGCTCGACCTGATCGAGCAGGGCGGGCCGTTCCCGTACTCGCAGGACGGCTCGGTCTTCCAGAACCGGGAGGGCGTACTGCCCTCGCAGTCGACCGGTTACTACCACGAGTACACGGTGAAGACCCCCGGGTCGTCGACGCGCGGAGCGCGCCGCATCGTGACCGGGAAGAAGACCGCCGAGGACTACTACACCGCGGACCACTACGCCACGTTCAACCTGATCAACTACGGCTGCTGAGCCGTCGGGCGATCAAGAGTTGACCGTCGAGGAACGGTGCGACCGGCCGGAGGTCCGACTCCCCCCACTCAGTCGGACCCCCGGCTCTCCGCCGCCGCGAACAGGGCGAACGCCAGGACGATGAGCGCGGCGCTGGCGTAGACCTCATAGCCGTCGAGGAAACCGATCCGCTGCACCAGGCCCACCCGCCAGTCGCTGAACTCGTGCACCAGGCCCAGCACACCCTGCACCAGGGCGAGAAAACCGATCACTTCCAGCAGTTCCTTCATGTCCAGGACTGTCGCCCCGCGGACCCTCGCAGGCCATCGGCCGTGCGGCGAGACGCGTCCGACGGAAGGCTCCGCTCCGCCGGTCCGGCGGCGCCGAAAGTAGCCGGCGGCGCGACTTCGGTCGACGGTCGTCTCCCTTCGGTGGCGGATCCCGTCCACAGGGAGGTGGCGCGCCCCCGCGCTGCGTAGATTCGTCGACCATGAGGGCAGACGACGACACGGATGTCGCGGACGGCGCGACCCGGACGGCGTCCGGGTTCACGGGACGCCGATGGCTGCTGCCGTCCGCCCTGGTCTCGGCGCTCGACCCGGACGCCGAGCGGCCCGGCCGGCGGCAGCGGCGCACCGCACGCGACTGGGTCGTCGACTTCTGCTGCTTCCTCCTGGCCGTCGCCGTCGGCCTGGCCGTCGCGGACGCCTTCCCCGGCGAACGGGATCTCCCGCCCGCCTTCGCCCTGACCGACCAGCTCCTGGGCGCCCTCGCCTGCGCGGCGGTCTGGCTGCGCCGCCGGTGGCCCCTCGGCCTGGCGGCCCTGCTGGTCCCCCTCGGCTTCCTGTCGACCACCTCGTCCGGCGCCTGCGTCGTCGCCCTCTTCTCGCTCGCCGTGCACCGGCCGCTGCGGTACGTGGCCTGGGTGGGCGGCGCCGAGCTCGCGCTGATCCCGGTGCTCGCCTGGGTGCGCCCGGACCCCACCCTGACGTACGGGCCCGCGGTGGCGTGGAGCGTGCTGATCACCGTCACGGCCGTCAGCTGGGGCATGTTCGTACGGTCCAAGCGGCAGCTGATGCTGAGCCTGCGCGAGCGCGCCCGACGCGCCGAGACAGAGGCCCGGCTGCGCGCCGAGCAGGCGCAGCGGCTGGCCCGCGAGGCCATCGCGCGGGAGATGCACGACGTGCTCGCCCACCGGCTCACCCTGCTCAGCGTGCACGCGGGCGCGCTGGAGTTCCGTCCCGACGCGCCCCGCGAGGAGATCGCGCGGGCGGCCGGCGTCATCCGCGAGAGCGCCCACGAGGCCCTGCAGGACCTGCGGGAGATCATCGGCGTGCTGCGGGCCGGCGAACCCGACGACGCCGGCCGGCCCCAGCCGACGCTGGCCGCCCTGGACACGCTGGTCGCCGAGTCCCGCGAGGCCGGCATGAAGGTCACCCTCGACCAGCGCGTCACCGACGCCGCGACCGTCCCCTCCTCCGTCGGCCGCACCGCCTACCGCATCGCGCAGGAGTGCCTCACCAACGCCCGCAAACACGCCCCCGGAACGGAGACCGCGATCACCGTCACCGGCGGCCCCGGCGAGGGCCTGGCCGTCACCGTGCGCAACCCGGCCCCCGAGGGCGACGTACCGCCCGTCCCCGGATCCGGCCAGGGCCTCATCGGCCTGACCGAACGAGCGACGCTGGCCGGGGGCCGACTGCAACACGGCCCGTGGGGAGACGGCGGCTTCGAGGTACGGGCGTGGCTGCCGTGGCCGGCGGCGGCGCCCTAGCCAGCGGTGAACTCGCCGACTGGGCGGCCCGCAATCGTGATTACGTGAGGACCATGACTGCGATCAGACTCCTTCTCGTCGACGACGATCCCCTGGTGCGGGCCGGTCTCGCCTTCATGATGGGCGGCGCCGACGACATCGAGATCGTCGGTGAGGCCGCCGACGGCGGCGAGGTCGAGGGGCTCGTGGACCGCACCCGGCCCGACGTCGTCCTGATGGACATCCGGATGCCGGCCGTGGACGGGCTCACCGCCACCGAGCGGCTGCGCGGGCGGGCCGACGCCCCACAGGTGGTGGTGCTCACCACCTTCCACGCCGACGAGCAGGTGCTGCGGGCACTGCGGGCGGGGGCGGCCGGCTTCGTCCTCAAGGACACCCCGCCCGCCGAGATCCTCGACGCGGTGCGCCGGGTCGCGGCCGGTGACCCGGTCCTGTCGCCCACGGTCACCCGGCAGTTGATGGACCACGCGGCCGGCACGGCGGCCGACACCCGACGCGCCCACGCGCGCGTGCGGCTCACCGAGCTCGGCGATCGCGAACGCGAGGTGGCCGTCGCCGTCGGCCGCGGACTGTCCAACGCGGACATCGCCGCCGCACTCTTCATGAGCGTCGCCACCGTCAAGGCCCACGTCTCCCGGATCCTGGCCAAGCTCGACCTCAACAACCGGGTGCAGATCGCCCTGTTGGCGTACGACGCGGGGCTCCTGGAGGAGAGGGCGGGAGGGGCGGCGGGAGTTCAGGACGCGGCGGAGGACGGGCACTAGGCGTCGCTCCCGTCCGTTGGGGGAGTGACGGAGGGGGAGTGGCATGGCCGAGGTGATCGACCTGGGGGAGTTCGGCGACGGGCTCCGGAGCGACCCGCACACGGTGTACGGGCGACTGCGCGAGCATGGTCCGGTGCACCGGGTGCGGCTGCCCGGCGCCGGCGAAGACTATGAGACCTGGCTCGTCGTGGGGTACGAGGAGGCGCGGGCGGCGCTCGCCGATCCGAGACTGTCCAAGGACAGCAGCCGGCTGGGGGGCTTCGACGATCAGCTCATCGGCCCGTATCTGCTGACCGCCGACCCGCCGCAGCACACACGCCTGCGCGCGCTGGTCGCCCGCGCCTTCACCATGCGCCGCGTGGAGGAACTGCGGCCGAGGGTCCAGCAGATCACCGACGAACTGCTCGACGCGATGCTGCCGCACGGCCGCGCCGACCTCGTGGAGTCACTGGCCTTCCCGCTGCCCATCACGGTCATCTGCGAGCTGCTCGGCGTTCCCGAACTGGACCGCACGGAATTCCGCAAGCTGTCCACGCAGGTGGTGGCGCCCACTGACGCGGACAGCGAGTATGACGCGCTGGTCCGGCTCGCCGAGTACCTCACCGAGCTGATCGAGGACAAGCGGTCCACCGGACCGGGCGGCGACCTGCTGAGCGACCTGATCCGCACCACCGCGCAGGACGGCGACCGGCTCTCGCCCGGCGAGCTGCGCGGCATGGCGTTCATCCTCCTCGTCGCGGGCCACGAGACGACCGTCAACCTGATCACCAACGCGGTTCACGCCCTGCTCACCCACCCGGACCAACTCGCCGCCCTGCGCGCCGACATGACCCTCCTGGACGGCGCGGTCGAGGAGGCCCTGCGCTACGAGGGGCCGGTGGAGAACGCCACCTTCCGCTACGCGGCGCAGCCGTTGGAGATCGGCGGCACGCCCATCGCGCAGGGGGAGCACGTGATGATCGGCCTCACCGCGGCCGACCGGGACGGGGCCCGCTTCCCGGATCCCGACCGCTTCGACATCCGCCGCGAGACCCGAGGCCACCTCGCCTTCGGCCACGGCATCCACTACTGCCTGGGCGCCCCGCTCGCCCGCCTGGAGGCGACCACGGCCCTGCGCTCCCTCCTGGACCGCGCGCCCGGCCTCGCCGCCGGCGGCCCGCCCGGCGACTGGCTCCCGGGCCTGCTGATACGCGGGGTGCGCAGCCTGCCGGTGCGCTGGTAGAACACCGTGATCCAGACGTTCTCAGGGGGACATGCGTGCTGCGCACCGCGGAGATCACCGCCGAGCTGACCGGCCCGCTCACGGGCGACGACTTCCACAATCTGCACTGGAGTTCCAAGCTCGAGTTCAGCGTGGACTGCTTCATCTGCGAGCGGACCGGCCGCACCACGGCCTACGAGCGCGGCGCCGAGCGGGCGCTGTGCTCGGGCAGCCGCAGCGGCTTCCAGAGCCACTACACCGCGGGCCGGATCGCCGCGTACGACACGACCTCCGGCTCCGAGCGGCTCGCGCTGCGGGCCCTGGTGGACTTCTGGTGGGCCCCGTTCGAGGACGCCAGGGACAGCAGACGGGGCCTTGCGCCCACCAGCCATCCCTGGGTGCGCCTGCACCTCGGGTACTACTGCCCGAAGACCAAGGAGTCGGGCACGAACAGCATCCAGACCAACCTGGTCCGGCCGTACCGCCTGACATGCGCCCACTGCGAGTCCCTCATGGCGACGGACGCCGCGGCCCCCGCGATACGCCTGCTCACCTGAACGCCGACTCCACCCCGCCCGGGATCTCGGCGAGGGCGACCGGTCTGCGGTCCCGCCTGGACAGCTCGCAGGCCTCGGCGATCCTGAGCGCCTGCAGGGCCTCGCGGCCGTCGCACGGGTTCGCCCGCCGGCCGAGCACCACCTCGACGAAGGCGGCCAGCTCGGCCCCGTAGGCGGGCTCGAAGCGCTCCAGGAACCCCGTCCACGGCTTGTCCGCGGCCGGCGGACCGGTGGGCTCGGTGGACGCGATCGGCGTGCGGTCGTCCAGGCCCACGACGATCTGGTCGAGCTCCCCGGCCAGTTCCATGCGGACGTCGTAGCCCGCGCCGTTCAGCCGCGTCGCCGTCGCCGTGGCGAGCGTGCCGTCGTCGAGGGTGAGCACCACGGCGGCCGTGTCGACGTCCCCCGCCTCGCGGAACATCGCGGGCCCGGCGTCGGACCCGGCCGCGTACACGTCCGCCACCTCGTGGCCGGTGACCCAGCGCAGGCAGTCGAAGTCGTGGATGAGCGCGTCCCGGTAGATCCCGCCGGACACCGGCAGCCACGCGGCCGGCGGCGCCGACTCGTCGGACGTCAGCGCCCGTACGGTGTGCAGCCGTCCGAGCCGCCCCGACCGCACCGCCTCCCGGGCTCCCGCGTACCCCGCGTCGAAGCGCCGCTGGAAGCCCATCTGAAGGATCGTTCCGGCGGACTCGACCTCGGCGATCGCCTGTAACGTGCCCGCCAGATCCAGGGCGATCGGCTTCTCGCAGAAGACCGGAAGCCCGGAGCGCGCTGCCCGACCGATCAGTTCGGCGTGGGCCGAGGTCGCCGTCGTGATCACCACGGCGTCCACGCCCCAGCGGAAGATCTCGTCCACCCCAGGGGCGGCCGTCTCGCCCAGCCGATGCGCGAGCTCCTGGGCCCGCGCATGGTCCGCGTCCGTCAGGATCAGGGATCCGACCTCGCGGTGACGGCTGAGTGTGTTCGCATGAATGGTGCCTATGCGGCCCGTCCCGATGACCCCGATGCGCATGAAACCAAAGTGGCGGCGCGGGCCGCACGCTGTCAATGCGTATGTCCGGACAACCGAACTACACAACTTCCCGTCAACCGGCGGCGGAGCTACGCTCGGCCCGTGCCGAAACCAGAGGTGGACCCGACCGTGCAGCTCGAACTCCGTGTGGACCGAAGCTCTCCGGTGCCGTTGTACTTCCAGCTGGCCCAGCAGTTGGAGGCCGCGATCGAGCACGGCTCGCTCACCCCCGGCAGCCTGCTGGGCAACGAGATCGAGCTCGCCGGACGGCTCGGCCTGTCCCGGCCGACCGTCCGCCAGGCGATCCAGTCGCTCGTCGACAAGGGCCTGCTGGTCCGTCGCCGGGGCGTGGGCACCCAGGTCGTGCACAGCCAGGTCAAGCGCCCGCTGGAACTCAGCAGCCTCTACGACGACCTGGAGGCGGCCGGGCAGCGTCCGGCGACGACGGTCCTGGTCAACACCGTGGTCCCGGCGTCGGCGGAAGTCGCGGCCGCGCTCGCGGTGGCCGAGGGCAGTGACGTCCACCGAGTGGAGCGGCTGCGGCTGGCGCACGGGGAGCCGATGGCGTACCTGTGCAACCACCTCCCCTCCGGGCTGCTCGATCTGAACAGCGACCAGCTGCAGGCCACCGGCCTGTACCGCCTGATGCGGGCCGCCGGGATCACCCTGCACAGCGCCCGTCAGTCCATCGGCGCCCGCGCCGCGACCGCCGACGAGGCCGAGCGGCTCGCCGAGGACGAGGGCGCCCCTCTGCTGACCATGCAGCGCACGACCTTCGACGACACCGGCCGGGCGGTGGAGTTCGGCGATCACATCTACCGGCCGACCCGCTACTCCTTCGAGTTCCAGCTGCTCGTGCGGCCCTGAGAGCCGGGAGGGAAGCCCGAAGGCATCGCCATGTCCTGACCATGCGATCGGATGTCCGGACAAGGTGACTGCCGGATGACGGCGAACGTCTGGGCGGGCGTCGCGGTCTCCCTGCTCGCCACCCTCGCCCCCGGCGCCCGGGCCCGGAGCCGAGGAAGGGCCTCGGTGTGTTGTGTTGATCACCCACAACCCGCACCACGCTTATCCGGTCGGGGACGGGTTCGTCCTCCTGAAGCGGGGTGCGACGGTGGGGAGCCACCCGCGGGACTCCCTCACCCTGGACGACGAGCTGACGAGCTGACGAGCTGACGAGGCAGATGGCGGGCGGAAACGAGCTCGACGATCTTCGGCACTACTGGGAACGCACCCGTTGGGGCACGGGGCCGGCGCCGGTGTGCGGTTGCGCCGCACGGGCACTGCCCCACTCGGCACCCGACGTGTCGGTGAGGCAGAATCGGCGACGATGAGCACCTACGGCAACTTCAGCGCCCCCATCGGCTCCCGCCGCGCCCCCGCACTTCGCACCGTGGGCACGAGGGAGCGCCGCTCGCACCTCACCGCACCCCGTGTGCCGACCGTCGGCATCGACATCGGCGGCACCAAGGTGATGGCGGGCGTCGTCGACGCCGACGGCAACATCCTGGAGAAGGTCCGCACGGAGACCCCGGACAAGTCCAAGAGCCCGAAGGTCGTGGAGGACACGATCGTCGAGTTGGTCCTGGACCTGTCCGACCGCCATGACGTGCACGCGGTCGGCGTCGGCGCGGCCGGATGGGTCGACGCGGACCGCAACCGCGTCCTGTTCGCGCCCCACCTGTCCTGGCGCAACGAGCCGCTCAGGGACCGCCTCTCCGGCCGTCTGGCGGTTCCCGTCCTGGTGGACAACGACGCCAACACCGCCGCCTGGGCGGAGTGGCGGTTCGGTGCGGGCCGCGGCGAGGACCACCTCGTCATGATCACGCTCGGCACCGGCATCGGCGGCGCGATCCTGGAGGACGGCCAGGTCAAGCGCGGCAAGTACGGCGTCGCCGGCGAGTTCGGCCATATGCAGGTCGTGCCCGGCGGCCACCGCTGCCCGTGCGGCAACCGCGGCTGCTGGGAGCAGTACAGCTCGGGCAACGCCCTGGTCAGGGAGGCGCGCGAGCTGGCCGCGGCCGACTCCCCGGTGGCCTACGGGATCATCGAGCACGTCAAGGGCAACATCGGGGACATCACCGGCCCCATGATCACCGAGCTGGCCCGCGAGGGCGACGCCATGTGCATCGAGCTGCTCCAGGACATCGGCCAGTGGCTCGGCGTCGGCATCGCCAACCTGGCCGCCGCCCTCGACCCGTCCTGCTTCGTGATCGGCGGCGGCGTCTCGGCCGCCGACGACCTGCTGATCGCCCCCGCGCGGGACGCGTTCAAGCGCCAGCTCACCGGCCGCGGCTACCGCCCCGAGGCCCGGATCGTCCGCGCCCAGCTCGGCCCCGAGGCCGGCATGGTCGGCGCCGCCGACCTGGCCCGACTCGTCGCCCGCCGCTTCCGGCGCGCCAAGCGCCGCCGCGTGGAGCGCTACGAGCGCTTCGAGCGGTTCACGGAGGCGGCCCGCCGCACCCAGGACACGGCATGACCGCCACGACCGCCGCACTGCCCCGTACCCAGGACACGGCATGACCGCCGCGCCACCCCGCACCATCCGGGACGCCGCATGACAGCATCGCTGCCCCGCCAGGCCGCGCCCCCCGACGAGCCCTCCAGCCCACCGGAGGACCGTCGGCATGTGATCCGCCGCAGGGCTCTCACCCTGCTGATCATCGTGCTGCTCATCGGTGTCCCGGCCGGTTACCTGGTGATCTCCGCGAACCAGAGCCGCGACAGCGGAAAGGACAAGGAGGCGAAGTACTCGGCGACCGGCCTGACCGCGGACTGGCCGTCGAAGGTCCAGCGCCGCCTGTACCAGGTGCCGATCCCGCACCCCTCCAACCAGGTCGCCTACTACGAGACGAACAACTGGAAGACCAGCCGGCTCTACGTGCAGTTCCAGACCACGCAGGCCGGTCTCGACCAGTTCCTCGCGGACATCGGCGTCAGCAGGGCCGCCCTGAAGAAGGGCGACATCGAGATCAGCGACCGCGACCAGGAGATCACCGGCTGGAAGTTCACCGGCCGCGGCTCCCGTCCCGGCGACGACTTCGGCATCGTCCGCGAGCGGGAGAACCCCGATCCGACGCTGGACGTGGTGGTGAACACCGGCAACGCGCTCTATCCCTTCGTCTACGTCGTCTCCCGCACGGTGCCCTGACCGGACCGGACCGGACCGGACCTGAGCGGACCGGACCCGATGGGGTGGCCGGCCGGCCTCCGGGACCGATTGTCAGACCCCGCCCGTAGAGTCGAAGACGACTGATCCGACACGCGGGCGGGAGGTGGACACAAGGTATGAGCGCCATGGTCGGCGAGGCGGCTTCGGCCGAGCCCGGCGCCGTCTCCGTGCGGCTCGCCGCCGTCTTCCTGCCCGCACCCCTCCCGCGCGAGGGCCGCGTCGCCTTCTGGGACCCGTCACAGGGCCCGCCGACCCTCGCGGCGGACGCGGACCCTGCGGGGCTCACGGAGTTCACCGAGCTCACCGTCGTCCGGCGGCACGGCTCCTCCATCCGCCGTACCGAGTCCCCTGCCCTGTCCCTGCCGCTGGACAAGGCACTTCCGCTGCTCGTGCGCGCCCGCCGCGACCCCGCCGCCCATCCGGCCACCGCCTGCTGGGGCGCCGCCGCCCTGCACGCGTTGCGGCTCACCGCCCGCGGTCGCCTGCTGCCCGGACTGACGCCCGCCGGACACGACGCCTGGCGCGCGGGCCCCCTGGACCCCGCGGACATCGCACACCTGCGCGCGATCGCCGCCGCACTCCCGCCCGAGGGCCACGCGGTGCCGCTCCCCGGCCCCGGCCCCCTGCGGCTGCCGAAGCCGGAGGCCCTGATGCGGTCCTTCCTGGACGCCGTCGCGGACACCCTGCCCCGCACCCCGGCCGCGCCGCACGCCTGCGGGAAGCCCTTCGCGGACCGCCGGCCCCAGCGGCTGCCCGGCGCACACGACTGGGCCGCCGAGGTCGCGGCCGGCATGGACGCGGGCGTGCGGATCTCGCTCCGCCTCGACCTGTCCGCGTACGACATGTTCGACGTGTCCGACGACGGCGAGCGGGTGCGCAGCGCGGGCGCCGCGATCGTCCAGGTGCACAGCCTTGCCGACCCGACCCTGGTGACGGACGCGGCGACCCTGTGGGCGGGCGGGGCCGACGCCGCCTTCGGGGCACGCGCACGCGTGGACGCGGCCCTCGCCGTGCGGCGCGCGGCACGCGTCTGGCCGCCGCTCGCCCGGCTCGCCGAACAGCACGCGCCGGACGTCCTGGCCCTCTCCGAGGACGAGCTGGGCGATCTGCTCGGCGTGGCGGCCACCCGGCTCGCGGCGACCGGCGTCGCCGTGCACTGGCCGAGGGACCTGGCGCAGGACCTCAGCGCGGCCGCCGTGGTCCGGCCCGCGCCGGGCTCGGCGACGGACGGCGCCGGCTTCTTCGAGGGCGAGGAACTGCTCCAGTTCCGCTGGCAGCTGGCGCTCGGCGGCGACCCCCTCAGCGAGGCGGAGATGGACGCGCTGGCGGAGGCCCACCGCCCGGTGGTGCGGCTCCGCGACCAGTGGGTGCTGGTCGATCCGGCACTCGTCCGCAAGGCCCGCAAACGGGAACTGGGCCTGCTGGATCCGGTCGACGCCCTGTCCGTCGCCCTCTCCGGCGCCGCGGAGGTCGACGGCGAGACCGTGGAGGCGGTCCCCGTCGGCGCCCTGGCCGCCCTGCGCGACCGCCTCACCGCCGGGGTGCACCCCGCGCAGCCGCCCGCCGGCCTGCACGCCACCCTCCGCGACTACCAGCTGCGTGGCCTGGCCTGGCTGGACCTCATGACCTCCCTCGGCCTCGGCGGCTGCCTCGCCGACGACATGGGCCTCGGCAAGACGATCACCGTCATCGCCCTCCACCTGAAGCGGGCCCGCACCGAACCGACCCTCGTGGTCTGCCCGGCCTCCCTCCTGGGCAACTGGCAGCGCGAGATCACCCGGTTCGCGCCCGCCGTCCCCGTCCGCCGCTTCCACGGCCCCGACCGCAGCCTGACGGACCTGACCGGCGGCTTCGTCCTCACCACGTACGGCACGATGCGCTCGGCGGCCGCCACCCTGGCCGGGCAGCCCTGGGGCATGGTCGTCGCGGACGAGGCCCAGCACGTGAAGAACCCCTTCTCGGCGACGGCGAAGGCCCTGCGCACGATCCCGACGCCCGCGCGCGTGGCCCTGACCGGCACCCCCGTCGAGAACAACCTCTCCGAGCTCTGGGCCCTGCTCGACTGGACGACGCCGGGACTCCTCGGCCCCCTGAAGTCCTTCCGCGCCCGGCACGCGCGCGCGGTGGAGAACGGCGAGGACGACCTCGCGGTGGAGCGCCTCGCCCGCCTGGTGCGCCCCTTCCTCCTGCGCCGCAAGAAGTCCGACCCCGGGATCGTGCCCGAACTGCCGCCCAAGACGGAGACGGACCACCCGGTCCCCCTCACCCGGGAACAGGCCGCCCTGTACGAGGCGGTGGTGCGGGAGTCCCTGCTGGCCATCGAGACGGCCGACGGCATCGCCCGGCGCGGTCTGGTCCTGAAGCTTCTCGGCGCGCTGAAGCAGATCTGCGACCACCCGGCCCTGTACCTCAAGGAGGAGAGCGCCTCGGTCGGCGACGCGCTGGCCGCCCGCTCCGGCAAACTCGCGCTCCTGGACGAACTGCTCGACACCTTGCTCGCCGAGGACGGCTCGGCCCTCGTCTTCACGCAGTACGTCGGCATGGCCCGCCTGATCGCCGCCCACCTCACCGCCCGCGCGGTCCCGGTCGACCTGCTGCACGGCGGCACCCCGGTACCCGAGCGGGAGCGGATGGTGGACCGCTTCCAGAGCGGCGCGACCCCGGTCCTGGTGCTTTCCCTGAAGGCCGCAGGCACCGGCCTCAACCTCACGCGCGCGGGTCATGTCGTCCACTTCGACCGCTGGTGGAACCCGGCGGTGGAGGAACAGGCCACCGACCGCGCCTACCGCATCGGGCAGACCCAGCCGGTGCAGGTCCACCGCCTCATCACCGAGGGCACGGTCGAAGACCGCATCGCCGACATGCTCCAGGCCAAGCGCGCCCTGGCCGACGCGATCCTCGGCTCCGGCGAGTCGGCCCTCACGGAACTGACGGACCGCGAGCTGACCGACCTGGTCAGGCTGCGGAGGGAGGCGTGATGGGGGAGCCGCACGAGCAGAAGAGGCACGACGCGGTCCCGCCCGGGGCCGAGGTGGAAACCGGGGCCGAGGTGGAAACCGGGGCCGAGGTGGAAACCGGAGCGGAGGTGGAGACCGGGGCCGAGGCGGAGACCGGAGCGGAGGTGGAGACCGGGGCCGAGGCGGAGACCGGGGGCGAGGTGGAGACCGACGCAGTGACCGGGGCGGCGCACCAGGAGCAGGGCAGCAGGCCGGCCGACGAGGCCCGCCGCGCGCTGCGGGCGGCCCGGGAACGGCGGCAGGAACAGTCGGCGCAGGAGTCGTCGCAGCAGCCGGGAGGCCCTGCACCCCGGCCCGGCGACGCAGCCCGCGCGGCCCTGCGGCGCCCGCCGGACCCCACTCCCGCACCGACTGCTTCCACGTCGGCCACCGCTCCCGCGGACGGCGCTCCGGCAGCCGCCGACGCCCTCCCCGCAGCGGCCCCCACTCCACTCGCGGACGCCGGACCGGCGGCCGACAAGCCGCACCCCCGGCAGGGAACGACCGGCGCGCGCCCCGCCGACATCGCCCGTGAGGCCCTGCGGGCGGCACGCGCGCAGGCGCGGCAGGATGCGGCCGAAGCCGAGGAGCAGGCAGGACGGGAGAGCGAACCCGGCGGTCGGCACCCGCGCCCGCGCCCGCGTACGGACGCCCGGCGTCCCGGCCGCACGCGTGACCATGTCGCCGAAGAACGCGCGCGTGCCGTAGAGGAGTTGCTCTCGGACGCCTTCCGAATGCCACCGGAGGAAACACGCGACCTCAGTCCCGCCCCCGACCTGAGTCCCGACCGCGGTCCCGCCCTCGATCCCGACCTCGGTCCTGGCCCCGAGGTGGGTTCCGCACCCGGTCCCGACCCTGATCCCGACCGCGGTCCCGACCTGAATTCCGACCCCGATCCCGACCTGGGTCCCGATCGCGATCCCCGCCCCGAGCCTGGACCGCGTCCCGAGCGGGATCCGCGTCTCGAGCAGCGTCCGGATGCTGAGCGGCACCCGGATCGCGAGCGGCACTCGGATGCTGGGCGGCGCCCGGATTCCGAGCCGTACCCGGATGTTGAGCGGCACCCGGATCGCGAGCCCGGGCCCGTCCGGCACAACGCAGCGGCCCCGCGCGCCGGGGTTGGTGCGCCGTTCTCGGTGGCCGCCGGACCGCCTCGCGCTCCCGCCACCCCCCGCTCCATGGCCGCCCCCTCCCGGGACGGGGACCACCGTCGTACCTTCCCCGCCTTTCCGCCGCGCACCGGCGGATCGTTCGCCGAGACGTGGTGGGGCAACGCCTGGGTGACCGCGCTCGAAGAAGGCGCCCTGGACCCGGGGCGCCTGGCCCGCGGCCGCGGTTACGCCGAGCAGGGAAACGTGGACGCGATCACGGTCACCCCTGGGCTCGTCCTGGCGTATGTGCAGGGCAGCCGCCCCCGCCCCTACCGCGTCCAGGTGCGCCTGCGCACGCTGGGGGACGAGGAATGGGAGCGGTTCCTGGACGCCGCCGTCGAGCGTCCCGGACACATCGCCGCGCTGCTCGACAAGGAGCTGCCCGAGTCCCTCGCCGACTGCGGAGTGCCGCTGCTGCCCGGCCCCGGCGACCTCGACCCGCACTGCAGCTGCCCCGACCGCGGTCACCCCTGCAAGCACGCGGCCGCCCTCTGCTACCAGAGCGCGCGACTGCTCGACGCCGACCCGTTCGTGCTGCTCCTGCTGCGCGGTCGGGGCGAACGCGACGTACTCGACGCGCTGTCCCGCCGTAACGCCACGCGGGCGGCCCGTGCCGCACAGGAACAGGAACCGGAGCCCCTGCCGGGCGTAAGGGCCGCCGAAGCGCTCGCCGAACGTCGGCTCCCGCCCCTTCCGGCCCCGTTGCCCGTGCCTGCGCATCCCGAGCAGCCACCGGCGTATCCGTCCGCGCCGAACGGCCCCGACTCCTTCGCGCTGGACCATCTGGCGACCGACGCGGCGGCCCGCGCCCACGTTCTGCTGGCCACCGGTCATGACGAGATCGGCGAACTGACCCTCTGGCAGGACGCCGTACGCCTCGCCGCGTCCCGCCCGGGCTCCGGGCTCACCGCCACCACGCGTTCCCTCTACGCCTCGCTCGCCTCCGCCGCCGGCCGTACCCCGTCCGAGCTGGCGCGCGCGGTGGCCGCCTGGCGGCAGGGCGGGCCGGACGGGCTCACCGTCCTGGAGGAGTCCTGGGATCCGCCGGCCGGCCGCTTCGACCGGGCCCGCCCTCTCCTCCTGGCCGCCGACCTCCCCGCCTTCCGCCCCCGCCGCAACCACCTCACCCACCCCCGCGGTCACGTCCAGCTCCGCTTCGGCCGCGACGGCCTGTGGTACGCGTACGAGTCGGAACCGGGCCACGACGACTGGTGGCCGCGCGGCACCCCCGACCCGGACCCGGTGGGCGCCCTCACCGGACTGGGCGGCTCGGAGGACCTTTGATGCACGGGGCTCCAGGCGTAAGGAGATCCGCAGCAGGCAAGGCGGCAGACAGCAGGCGGCGCGCACGATGAGCTGCTGGACCTCTGGGAACTCACCGCGCGCCGGTGCGTCGTAACGGGGCAGTGCGCGATTTCCGCGAGACGCTGCCACTGGCATCACCCCGCGCCCTGGGCCCCTCGCCCTTCACCCTCCCCCCTGTCCGCTCTGCTCCCCTCCCCGGAGTCCGCCATGGCAGCACCATCAGCCCCGTCCACCGAGGACGGCTACCGCTTCGACGATCTGCGTGCGCTCTTCATCAACTGCACACTCAAGCCGTCTCCCCAGCTCAGCCACACCCAGGGACTCATCGACAAGAGCCGGGCGATCATGGACGCGCGCGGGGTGACCACGGAACTCGTCCGCGCGGTCGACCTGGACATCGCGCCGGGCGTCTACCCGGACATGACCGAACACGGTTTCGCCACGGACGTCTGGCCCGCGCTCTTCGAGCAGGTGATGGCCGCGGACATCCTGGTACTGGCAGGCCCCATCTGGCTGGGCGACAACAGCTCCGTCACCAAGCAGGTCATCGAGCGCCTGTACAGCTGCTCCAGCCTGCTCAACTCCCAGGGACAGTACGCCTATTACGGGCGGGTCGGCGGGTGTCTGATCACCGGCAACGAGGACGGCGTCAAGCACTGCGCCATGAACGTCCTCTACAGCCTGCAGCACCTCGGCTACACCATCCCGCCGCAGGCGGACGCCGGCTGGATCGGCGCCGCGGGCCCCGGCCCCTCCTACCTGGACCCCGGTTCGGGCGGCCCGGAGAACGACTTCACCAACCGCAACACCAGCTTCATGACCTGGAACCTGATGCACCTGGCGGCCCTGCTCAAACGGGCCGGAGGTGTTCCGGCCCACGGCAACCAGCGCACGGAGTGGGACGCCGGCTGCCGACCGGGGGCGGACAACCCCGAGCACCGCTGAAACGGCCGGGTGTCCCACGCCTCGGTGATCATGTCGAGGAGTGCGGGAAGGGGCCCGTCCGGGATGCGGGCGGGCCCCCTCGCCGTACGGCACCGCTTCGTGGTGTCGCAGAGAGTCGGTCGGTCAGCGGACCGAGCGGGTGGCGCGCAGGATCAGCTCGGTGACGGGGCCCGGGTCGCTCACCGCGACCGCGTGGGGCGCGCGGACTCCGACGGTGTGGGCGCGGGCGCGTTCGGCCATCCACTGCTCGGCGGCCGGAGGGATGTTGCGGTCCTCGGTGGCCACGAGGTACCAGCTGGGGATCTGCTTCCATGCCGCAGCGGTGGACTTCTCCTGGAGCGCGGCCAGGGCGATCGGCCGCTGCCCCACGGCCATCACCTGAGCGGTCCTGGTCGGCACGCCCGCCGCGAACTGCTCCCGGAACAGTTCCTTCTTGATGACCAGCTCCTCGCCCTGGCCGCCGTCGGGCAGCGGGTAGTACTGGGTGGAGACGGCCTGCGCAAGGGTGCTGCCGGGGTACTTGCCGGTGAGTTCCAGTGCGCTTTCGCCAATGTCCGGAACGAAGGCGGCTATGTAGACCAGGGCTTTGACCCGAGGCGCGTCTGCTGCGGCGACACTGATGACCGCTCCGCCGTAGGAGTGGCCCACCAGCACGATCGGGCCCGCAACGCTGTCCAGGACGCTGCGGATGTAGGCGGCGTCACCGGCCAGCCCGCGCAGCGGCAGCGCCGGAGCCAGGACATGGTGGCCTTGCCGCTGAAGCCGCTCGACGACGGCGTTCCAGCTGGAGGCGTCGGCGAACGCGCCGTGGATCAGGACGATGGTGGGACGCTCAGGCCGGTGACGTCGGCCCGGCCCGTCCTGCGTAGGTGCCGGAGCGGCGAGCGCGGCGCCGGAAGTCCCCAGAGCGGCGGCTCCGGCCAGGAGCGAGAGGGTGACGGTGCGGCGTGGGATCGGTGAGTTCATCGTTCGCTTCCAAGGGTGGTGTCCACGGTTTCGGCTTCGGACGGTCCGGCGTCCAGGACCCGGGCGGTCACCGGGCCGTGGCCTGGACCGCCTCGTCGATCAGTTCGGCGACACGCTGGGGATGGGCGAGCATCACCAGGTGCGAGGAGTCGACCTCGACGGTGGTCATTCCGGCCCGCCGGTAGCCGAAGCGCTCCACGTCGGGGTTGATCGTGTGGTCGGCCGAGGCGACCAGCCCCCAGGAGGGCTTGGTCTTCCAGGCCGCGACGGGCGCCTGCTCGGCGAACGCCTGCGCGGCCAGCGGACGTTGGGAGACGGCGAGAACGGAGGCCAGGCGGGGCTCGACGTCGGCGGCGAAGATGGCCGGGAACCTGTCGATCCGGACCGACACATCGGTACCGGGAGTGGCCGAGCCCTCGATCGGGAACGGCGTGTAGACGAGTGCGGCGGCGAGGTCGGAGTCGGGGAAGCGGCCCTGCAGTTCGCCGAGGCTCTCACCCTTCTCCAGGGCGTAGCCGGCCAGGTAGACCAGCGCTGTGACGTTGTCCTGCGCACCGGCGACGGTGATGACGGCACCGCCGTAGGAGTGGCCCACCAGGACGACCGGGCCAGGTATCTGGCGGACGAGCGACGCGACATAGGCGGCGTCACCGAGCAGGCTGCGGTTGGGTACCGCCGGGGCCACCACGTCCAGGCCGCGGGCGATCAGCTCGGGGATGACACGGGAGAAGCTGGAGGCGTCGGCGAAAGCGCCGTGGACCAGGACCACGGTCGGGCTGCCGGATCGAGACATGGCACAACTCCTTGCGCAGGGTGGTGACCGGCCGGACGCCCGGCCGGGCGGAGAGCCTCAGGTACGAACAGACGGTAAGGACGTACGGCGACGGCGCCTTGCCTGTGAGTGCCCGAGCCGTTGCCTGTCCGCGCTGGCGCGGTCTGCGCCGTCAGGCAAGGACCAGTGCGCTGCGAGGCAACACGGGGCTCAGCGTCCGACCTAGCGTGAAGGGCGTTCCGTGCCGCCCACGCCTGCCGACCGGCCGCCGACGGTCCGGTCTTCCGGTACGACGGCGCCCTTCCCCGCAAGGCAGGGCGTGGCCGCGCGCACCAGTCATTCCGGAAAACGAGGTAGCAACCCATGCCGTACATCACCGTGGGCCAGGAGAACTCCACCGCCATCGACCTCTACTACGAGGACCACGGAACCGGGCAGCCGGTCGTCCTCATCCATGGCTTCCCGCTCGACGGCCACTCCTGGGAGCGGCAGAGTGCCACGCTGCTCGACGCCGGCTACCGCGTGATCACCTACGACCGCCGCGGCTTCGGGCAGTCCAGCCAGCCGACGACCGGCTACGACTACGACACCTTCGCCGCCGACCTGAACACCGTGATGGAGACGCTCGACCTGCGGGACGCGATCCTGGTCGGGTTCTCGATGGGCACCGGCGAGGTAGCCCGGTACGTGTCCGCCTACGGCTCCACCCGGGTCGCCAAGGTCGCCTTCCTGGCCTCGCTGGAGCCCTGCCTGCTCAAGAGCGACGACAACCCGGACGGGGTCGCCCCCAAGGAGTTCTTCGACGGTGTCGTCGCGGCCGTGAAGGCGGACCGGTACGCGTACTTCACGGCCTTCTACAAGGACTTCTACAACCTCGACGAGAACCTCGGCACCAGGATCAGCGAGGAGGCCGTCCGCAACAGCTGGAACGTCGCCGCGGGCAGCGGCTTCTTCGCCGCCGCCGCCGCGCCGTCGACCTGGTACACCGACTTCCGCGCCGACATCCCGGCCATCGACGTGCCGGCCCTGATCCTGCACGGCACGGGCGACCGCATCCTGCCCGTCGAGGGCACCGCCCGCCCCTTCCACAAGGCGCTGCCGTCCGCCGACTACGTCGAGATCGAGGGCGCCCCGCACGGACTGCTGTGGACCCACGCCGAGGAGGTCAACGCGGCGCTCCTCACCTTCCTGGCGAAGTGACCGAACGGGAGCCGGGGCGTCTTCGAGGGCGCCCCGGCTCCCGCATGTCTTCGGCGGTGGGGCGCTGACGGACAAGCCGCTCCGCACGCACAGGCAGGTCGACCGTTCGATCGGTGCCTACATTTCCGGCACCCACACAGTCACAGTCACAGTCACAGTCACCGGAGTGAAGAGGACCCCATGCAGTTCGGAATTTTCTCGGTGGGGGACGTGACCCCCGACCCGACCAACGGCCACACCCCGCCGGAGCATGAACGCATCAAGGCCATGGTGGCCATCGCCCTGAAGGCGGAGGAGGTCGGCCTGGACGTCTTCGCGACCGGCGAGCACCACAACCCGCCGTTCGTGCCGTCGTCGCCGACCACGATGCTCGGCTACATCGCCGCCCGTACCGAGAAGTTGATCCTTTCCACCGCCACGACGCTGATCACCACCAACGACCCGGTGAAGATCGCCGAGGACTACGCGATGCTCCAGCACCTGGCCGACGGGCGCGTCGACCTGATGATGGGCCGCGGCAACACGGGTCCGGTGTACCCGTGGTTCGGGCAGGACATCCGGCAGGGCATCAACCTCGCCAAGGAGAACTACGCGCTGCTGCGCCGGCTGTGGCGCGAGGACGTCGTGAACTGGGAGGGGAAGTTCCGCACTCCGCTGCAGGGGTTCACGGCCACGCCCCGTCCGCTGGACGGCGTACCGCCGTTCGTGTGGCACGGCTCCATCCGCTCCCCGGAGATAGCCGACCTGGCGGCTTTCCACGGCGACGGCTTCTTCCACAACAACATCTTCTGGCCGGCCGAGCACACGAGGAAGATGGTCCAGCTGTACCGGCGGCGGTACGCGCACTACGGGCACGGCCGGCCCGAGGAGGCCATCGTCGGCCTCGGCGGGCAGGTGTTCATGCGGAAGAACTCCCAGGACGCGGTGCGGGAGTTCCGCCCCTACTTCGACAACGCGCCCGTCTACGGGCACGGGCCGTCGCTGGAGGAGTTCACCGAGCAGACTCCGCTGACGGTGGGCTCTCCCCAGGAGGTCATCGATCGGACGCTGTCCTTCCGCGCGACCGTCGGCGACTATCAGCGGCAGCTGTTCCTGATGGACCACGCGGGCCTGCCCCTGAAGACCGTCCTGGAACAGCTCGACATCCTCGGCGAAGAGGTGGTGCCGGTGTTGCGGAAGGAGTTCGCGATCGGCCGCTCGGCCGGCGTGCCGGACGCTCCCACCCACGCGTCGCTGCGGGCGGTTCAGGAGGTGTCCGCCGTATGAAGCTCCTCGCCGTGTCCGCCGGGTTGAGCACTCCGTCCTCCACGCGCCTGCTCGCCGACCGTCTCGCCGAGTCGGCCCGCGACGAGCTCGCCGACGGAGGCCACGCGGTGGAGACCGAGGTCATCGAGTTGCGGGAACTCGCCGTCGCCGTCGCCAACAACCTCGTGACGGGGTTCCCGGCGCCCCCACTGGCCGCCGCGATCGACGCGGTGACCGGCGCCGACGGCCTGATCGCCGTGACTCCCGTGTTCACCGCCTCCTACAGCGGGCTGTTCAAGTCCTTCTTCGACCTGATCGACCCGGAGGCGCTCACCGGAAAGCCGGTCCTCGTCGCGGCGACGGGAGGCACGGCCCGCCACTCCCTGGTGCTGGAGCACGCCCTGCGCCCGCTCTTCGCCTACCTGCGCGCCACCGTCGTACCCACCGCGGTGTACGCGGCGTCCGAGGACTGGGGAGCCGGCGGCGACGAGTACACCGAGGGCCTGCCCGCACGCATACGGCGGGCGGCCGCCGAGCTGGCCGCCCTCACGGCCGCCCGCCCGACCCAGGAGACACCCGACGACGACATCACCGCGCTCGAACGGCAGCTCTCCGACCTGCGCTTCGACTGAGACCCCCGGCGGGCCGCCAGTGACCCGGTCACGTACCGATGCCGGCCCGCCATGGCAGGCTCGTCCCCGGCCGACCGCTTCGGCCGACCTCCCGGGACGGGCTGCCCCGCGCCGGACCGGCACATGGGTGCAGGGCGGCGGATCACCTCACCGCGGTCGGCCACGCGGTCGGCGTGCTCTTCCCGGTCCGGTTCGGCTCGATCAAACGCCCCCAAACCCCCCGTCTGGCTGAAACATGGCATGCTTCGTGCAGATTCAGCGCATCGCACGCCCGCGACAGCCGCATTCTGTGCGGCCACGGCTTTTCGGGATGGCACGTGGACCGGTTTACGAAGCAACCCCCGACCGGCAGAACGGGTGCCGTGCAGGTGCCGGTGCGCGGCCGGGACGACGAGCTGGCGTTCATCGGCGCACGACTCGACGTCCTTTCCCGCGGACACGGCGGGATCGTGTGTGTCGAGGGTGCGCCGGGCAGTGGCAAGACCCGGCTCCTGGCGGAGGGGCACGCCGCCGCGGTGCGGCGGGGCATCCGGGCGTTCCGGGGAGGCGCGGATCCCGATGAACACTTCGTGCCGCTCGGTCCGCTGCTGGAGGGTCTGCTGTCGGGAGTCGAACCGCTGCTCGACACGGCGACGGTGCGAGAGCTCTCCGCGGCGCCCGACCAGCGGTTCTGGCTGCTTCAGGAGCTGCAGGACCGGCTGGAGCAGACGGCCCTCGACACGCCGCTGCTGATAGTCCTCGACGACGTGCAATGGTGCGACGACCTGACCCTTCTTGCCCTGCGAACCCTCTCGGCCAGGCTTTCGTCGCACGCGATCCTGTGGGTGGTGGCCGTTCGCAGCGGGACGGGGACCCCGTCGGTACGAGTGACACTTGACCGACTTCAGCAGGCCGGAGCGCACGAGCTGCGCCTCGGCCCGCTCACCGACGAGGCGGTCGCGAGAATCGCCGAGGACGTCCTGGGAGCAGCGCCCGATCCGGCCGTCATGAGGGCCGCCCGCCGGGCGGAGGGCATGCCGCTGCTGCTGGTGGAACTGCTCGGCGGGCTCCGCGACGAGGATTCGGTGATCATCGAGAACCAGGTGGCACGGTTGGCGCGTGGCCTGATCCCCGAGCGCCTGCGCTCCTCCGTCCAGCGGCGTCTCGACCAGCTCTCCGAGCCGGCCCGCGAGGTCGTGCAGGCTGCCTCGGCGGTGGGCCGCACCGTCCCCATCGATCTGCTGGCCGAGCTGATGGGCAGACCGGCGGCCACCCTGATCGCGCCCGTGCGGGAATCCCTCGACTCCGACCTGCTCGTCGAGCAGGACAGTCACCTGCGGTTCCGCCACGACCTGATCCGCGAGGCCGTCGACGGCAGCCTCCCCGCCTCCGTACGCCGGGCGCTGCGGCGCCATGCCGCCGACGTGTTGCTGGCGCGCGGTGCCCCGGTACTCGAAACCGCCACGCTGCTGGCCGACAGCGCGGACTTCGGCGACCGCGCGGCCGTCGAACTGCTGCGCGGCGCCGCGGCGGAACTCGCGGCCACCGCGCCCTCTTCGGCGGCGGAACTCAGCGGCCGAGCCCTGGGACTCACCGCCGACCGGGCCCCGGATCGCTCGGCGATCGTCGCCGAGACCATCCTCCTTCTGTGGCAGACGGGGCAGGCCGCACGAGCCCGCGCGCTCGGCGCCGCGACGCTGCCCGGCAGCATGCGGCCGCAGGACGAAGCACAGGTGCGGCTCAATCTGGCCCGCATGTCCAGCCAGTACGACTTCGCGGAGGCCGTCCGGCAGGCCCGTACCGGCGCGGCGCTGCCCGGCATCCCGGCGACGCTGCGGGCACAGCTGCTGGCGCTGCTGTGCCTCAATCTGTCCATGGTGGGCGACATGGAGGCGACCGCCGACGCGGTGACCGAGGCGCTGGAGGCCGCCGCGCAGGCGGGGGACCAGGTCGCCGAGGCCACCGCGATCGCCGTCGACTCGGTCGTGCTCTTCTACCGGATGGACTGGAGCGAGTCGTTCCGGCTGGCGGACCGGGCCGCGGCCTTGGCCGCCGGTCTCGGGATCGCGCACTCGCTGTGGGTGCCGGAGGCACTGTGGACGACTTTCCTGCTGAACGCTGCGGGGCGGTCCGCTGAAGCGCTCGCGGCGTCCGAGGCCGGCGTCCGGGAGACCCGGCAGCAGGGGCAGGCCGCCGCCATGCTCCTGTGGCTCATGAACCGCTCGCGCACCCTCCTGGACGCGGGGAGGCTGGCCGACGCCCGGGCCGAGGCGGAAGGCGCCTCGGCCATGGTCGACGAGCTGGGCATGGGCAACTTCGCCGACGCCACACTGCTGTACACGTTGGTGCGTGTCGCCCTCCACACGAATGACCTGGACGCCGCCCGCGCTTATGTCGCGCAGGGGAGGCGGATGCTGAGCGACGAGGCGCCGCTCGTCCGCAACGTGGGCTCGTGGATGGCCGCACTGCTGGCGGACTTCGAGGGCCGTCCCGACGATGCCATGGCGGTACTCGACGAAGCGGCGGCGGCGCTTGCCGAGGAGGGGCCCTCCCTGGCCAGTCCGGACGATCCCGCCGACGCCCCCGTCTTCGTCCGTATGGCGCTGCGCGCCGGAGCGCGCGAACGTGCCGAGCTGGCGGTCTCCGTGGCGGAGCGACGGGCCACGCTCAACCCCGGGTTCACGATCCTGGCGGCTACGGCCGCGCACGCCCGAGGGCTGCTCGACAACGATCTCGCTCATCTGCTGCGCGCGGTCCGGCTGTACGACGACTGCCCCCGGCTGCTGGCACGGGCGTCAGCGCTGGAGGACGCCGGACGCAAGCTGGCCGCCACCCGTGGGTCCGAAGGCGTGCCCCACCTCGATTCGGCCCTCGCCCTCTACACGGAGGCGGGTGCCGAGTGGGACGCCGCACGGGTCCGCCGCCGTCTGCGGGCCATGGGCGTCCGGCGTACGACGTCCGCGGGATCCGTGAAGGGGTGGCCGGAGCTGACCGTCTCGGAAGTCGGCGTGGTGCGGCTCGTCGCGCAGGGACTGACGAACCGGCAGGTCGCGGAGCGTCTCTCGCTCTCGCCGCACACGGTGAGCTCGCATCTGCGCCGCTCCTTCACCAAGCTCAACATCTCCTCGCGCGTGGAGCTGGCCCAACTGGTGGCGGCCCGCGACAACGGAGAGTGACCGCTTCGTATCGCACGACGGTTTCCCATCACTTGGCGAACCGTGGGATGTGGGGGTGTGGGCGGGTCGCCAGGATGGTGACAGGTGCTTGAAACCTTGAAAGGAGGACGGGAATCATGACGACGGTCACCTCTCCGCCTGCCGAAGGCCCTCGCGTGAGCAGCCTCCTCACCACGGATTCGATGCCTGTCCGTCAGAGACGGGCGTACTGGCGCGAAGCTCTGTCCCAGACATTCGCCGCAGCTGACGTGGCCGTCCCGGACGAGGTCTGCTCGGGAACCATCCGGACGTTCCCGCTGGGTCATCTGCAGCTCGCCACGGCGGACGGCGGTCCCATGCGGGCGTGGCGCACTCAGCGGCTGATCGCACAGGGCGGCAATGAGGAGTACGTGGTCGTCAACCTCCTGGGAAGGGGCGCCGCCAGAATCGAGCAGGATGCCCGCGAGGTGTACCTGAGTCCCGGAGAGTTCACCTTCTGCGACATGTCGCGTCCGCTCTGGATGGATTTCCCCCATCGGTACCAGACGAAGTCTCTCGTCCTGCCACGGCAGGTCCTGGGTCTGAGCGAGTCGGAGCTGCGGCGGATAACGGCATCTCCCCTTCGCTCCGAGACGGCGCTCGGCGGACTGCTGTCGCCCCTGCTGTCCCGGTTTGCGGACACCGCAGAAACGTTTGGGCCGCGCACCGGAGAGTTGGTCGCCCGCAATGTGGTGGATCTGCTGACCGTCCTGGCCGACGAACAACTCGGGAGGGACTCCGAGGGGACACCGAGCGGCGATGCGGTGTTGCTGCTGCGGATCCGGGCGTTCATCGGCCGGCGCCTGGCCGATCCGGACCTGAGTCCGGAGGCCATCGCCCGGGCCCACCACATCTCCGTGCGCTACCTGCACAAGGTCTTCGAGGGCGAGGACACCACGGTCAGCCGCTGGATCCAGAAGCGTCGCCTGGAGGCGTGCCGACGGGATCTGATGCGCCGCGAGGCAGCGCATCGCACCATCGTCGCGGTGGCGCACCAGTGGGGTTTCACCAGTGCCGCCCACTTCAGCCGGGTGTTCCGGACCGCCTACGGGATGTCCCCCAGCGAGTGGCGTGCGGCCTCCAGGCCGTGATCGCGCCCCTCCGGGCCCGTGAAGGAAGCCCGCGCCCGGTGCTCTCTCGGACAAGACTTCGTACGTTCTTCGGCTAGCTGCTTCAATCGGCGGTTTTAGGGTCAATTGCGTAGACGCTGCCCCCCAAAGCTGCTGATCGGGGTAAGACATGACACAGCCGTTTTCCAGCGCCGACGGGACCCGGGTCGCCCACGAGGTGGTGACATACGTCGTCGTCGCGGACGAACCGCCGGTATCACTGCCCGCCGAACTGCGCTACGACAGCGCAGACCCCTATGCCGTGTGCCTCTCCCTTGGGGTGACATCGACCGGCACGGTCGAGTGGGTGTTCGCGCGCAGCCTCCTGTCGGAGGGACTGCGCCGACCGGCGGGTGCCGGAGACGTCCTGGTGACACCTCCGCACCACTGCCATCGGCACTCGGTGCGCATAGTCCTCAGGTCCAGGGTCGGCATCGCCGTGCTGGACATCGCGACCACGTCGGTCGTCGCGTTCTTGAAGAAGACCGACATGCTGGTGCGACCGGGCACGGAGGGGCTCCACATCGACCTGGATCGCGTCGTGGCCGAACTCGTGGCGGGAAGCGAGTGACAGGTCGGCTCGGTCAGCACGCCGTCCTGGCCGGCAGCCTGACAGACGGCGACGTGCCGCCGGCGGGGCTCGCCGGCGGCACGTCGGCAACGGGCGGGATCCCCGCCGGGGATTCCCGTACCGACCACGTACATGCCTGCCGTTCGCTGGGGGACATGCCGTGGCGTCGCGGAACGCCCGGCTGAAATGCGCCGGGCTGACGAAACCGTCGGGCAGTGCCGGTCCGGCCGGAAATGCCAACCCGGCGAACGGCGTCCTCCGCGCGCCCACCGCTTGCTCAGGAGTGCACGGTTTCCGCTTCGGGAGGGGTGGCGAGGGATCCGGGGCGGGACACTGGTGGCTCTCACCGTCTTCGCCGCAACGGCGCGGTGCGGTGGACGGGCCTGGTGGGGGCGGCTACCCCCAGCTCTCGGGCCCCCGGACGACTAGGGAGCGCAAGTGGCTGACGAAGCGATGGGTGACGACGTCTACCAGCCGGACGGTTCCGAGGTGCAGGACGACGTCGGGCTGCTCGACGCGTCGGACACCCTGGACTACCGGGCCGACGATGAGGCCCTGGACGAGGGCTACTCGCCCCCGGAGCGGCCCTGGGGTGTGGAGCACACCGGTGTCACGGCGTCGGAGCAGCGGTGGGGTGAGAGCCTGGACGAACGTCTTTCCGAGGAGCTGCCGGACATCGGGGTCCCGGCGGGCGACGGCATCGGGGACACCTGGGACACGGACGGGGAGCTTGTCGACGACGAGGTCGGAGACGAGCGCGCGGGCCGACTGATCGCGCCGGACGAGGGCAGCCATGAGAACACCGAATACGACATGGTCGCCTACGACGTCGGTCTGGACGGTGCCGGGGCGTCGGCCGAGGAGGCCGCGATGCATGTGATCCCCGAATCCGAGCCCTACTGAGGGGACGGCGAGCGCAGGACGAGGGGCCGGTGCCCGTGAGGACCGGCCCCTGGTCCCCGCGTCCCGCGTCCCGCGCGGACCAGGCTCTCAGGTCGAACCGGTGCGGCGCAGCAGATACTTGTGCTGTCCGGAAAGGACGAGCTCTCCGCGCTGGTTGTGGATGGTGGCCGCCGTGACCACCACGCCGCTGCCGTCCTGTGGAACGAGGTCCGTGACGGTCAGGGCCGGGTAGAGCGTGTCGCCGGTGTGGACCTCACCGAGGAAGCTGGCCGACAGCTCCAGGAAGCTGATGAAGACCTCGCCGATGAAGTGCGGGAACAGTGTGGCGCCCGGCGCGGTGAAGGCCAGTACCTGCAGTCCGTGCACCACCGGAGCCGTATGGCCGTGCCTGCGCGCGAAGACGGCGTCGTAGTGCACCGGGTGGTTGTCCGCCGAGACCGTCTGGAAGGCTGCCGCGTGGGCTTCGGTCAGCGTACGGCTGGGGGCGCGGAACACCTCTCCGACTTCGAGGTCGTCGAAGGTCCTGGCGGGGACCACCAGGAACGATTCGGGGTCGAAATCGTCGGAGTCGGTCAGGACCGTTGCGTCGGACTCGTCGTTCTTCGCCATCGTGGATTCCTTCCTTGGGGTGCGCACACTGAGGTCCCGGTTCACCTGGACCTTGCCGCGTCCGGTGGGGGTGCAGACGTCCGGGACGGAGACCACCCGGCTGAGGTGGTGTCGTCCGCATCCGGTATGACGGGTCCTGACGCGGCGTCGAAGGCGTGGGTCACCCGGGGCGCGGTGCCGGGGACGAGGAGTCGGCGAGCCTGCTCCTCGTGGTGGCGGTCGGTGGCGGTGAGCCGGGTGTGGTGCTGGGCGAGATGCTCCGACCACGATGCGACCAGGTAGTTCTCGATGAACTGCGCCGGATCGTTGCCGTCCTGGTAGAGGCCCCAGGTGAAGGCGCCCGTACGCCGTCGTGAGCGGGCGACCCGGTCCATGCGCTCGGTGAAGGCGGCGTGGTTCTCGGGGGCGACCCGGTAGGCGACGGAGACCAGCACCGGGCCGTCGGTCGGTCCGGGCTCGAACACCAGAGGGGGAACGGGCCAGTGGTCGGACGGCGACGGGTCGATGTGGGCGGCGTCATGCAGCGGCCAGCGGCGCACGCTGACCGCGCTGACCAGCATCAGGGCGCTGCCGACGAGCAGGGAGGCAGGGAGCCCCAGGCAGACGGCCAGGGCGCCCCACAGCGGTGCCGTCAGGGCCTGCCCGCCCTGGAAGACCAGGAGATAGACGCCGAGTCCGCGGGCCCTGACCCAGCCCGGAAGACGTGTCTGCACGGCCGCGTTGAGGGTGGACAGGACGCCGATCCAGGCGAGACCGGCGGGCAACAGCACGACCGCAGCCAGCCACGGGATCCGGACCGTGGCCAGCACCGCCAGAACGCAGGCGAAGACCAGGGCGCCGACGCCGAGAACGCCGTTGGCGCCGAGGACGCGACGCAGCCGCGGCAGGACGAACGCGCCCGCCACGGCGCCCACGCCGACCGCTCCCAGCAGCAGCCCGTACCCGTCCGAGCCGAGGCCGAGGGAGCGGCTCGCGATCACCGGCAGCAGTGACCACAGGGCGGCGCCGCCGGGAATGAACAGCACCGTGCGCAGGAGGACTCGGCGGACGCCCGGCGCGTGCCACACATAGCGGCGACCGGCGTACAGCGCGGCCAGCAGCTTCTCGTCCCCGCCGGCGGGGGAGGCCGTCGCGGGTCGCCGCCACAGCAGGAGGACGGCCGCGATGCCGAGGTAGGAGGCGGCGTTGAAGGCGAAGACCCACCCTGCGCCCGCCGCCGCGACCACCACCCCGCCGAGCGCGGGTCCGACGGCACGGGCCAGGTTCATGTTGACGGCGCCCAGCGCGGCCGCCTGGGGGAGCCGGCGGCGTTCCACCAGTTCCGGTTGGATCGCCTGCCAGGCCGGGCCCATCAGCGCGGTGCCGCAGCCCAGGAGGAACGTGAGCGCGAGCAGCAAAACGGGGGTGAGCGCGTCCGTGAACGCCAGTGCCGTCAGGACGCAGGAGACCGTGAGCATCGCGAACTGGGCGGCCAGCAGCACCGTACGGCGGTCGAAGCGGTCGGCGACCACACCGGAGGGCAGGGCGAGCAGCACGATGGGAAGGCTGGAGGCCGTCTGCACGAGAGTCACCAGAGCCGCGTTGTCCCCGATCAGCAGCCACTGGGCTCCCACCGTCTGCATCCAGCTGCCGATGTTGGACACCAACTGGGCGATCCACAACGCCCGGAAGACGCCGGCCGCGAGGGGCGCCCAGGGCGAATCCGGCTTGGAGGGCTCTGGTGGTGAGGGTGCGAAGCTCATGCTGGTCCCTGCCTCTCTTGACGCCTCAGGACTGCGGTCGGGCCCAGGCGGCGTCGTCGGTGGACAGGAGGTGGGTGGTCACGGACGTCACCGTGAGGAGCAGCAGAGCGAGCCCCAGAGTGACGAGGAGGTGGTCGTGCAGGAGGAGTCCGGCGCCGGCGAACGCTCCGAAGAACATGGCCAGTACGGACAGGATCCGGCGGCCGGGCCGCGGCGCCGCGCCGCCGGCCGGGGTGGAGTCCGCGGCCAGCCCGGTCAGGGTCAGGGTCAGCACGGTGGTGGTGAGGTCCGGGACGCCGAGGCGGCGCGCGGCCGCGTTCTGCAGGCCCATGGCGATCCCGAGCAACACGATCAGGGTGTACTGGACGCCGGTGGTGACTCTGCCGTCCGACCCGGCGGCGACCACGAGGGCGACCGCGACCAGGATCGTCTGCACGGCCGTCGCCGTGCGCAGCAGACGCCCGCGGTGCAGGGCGAACCGTGTGCCGAGCCTGCCCCCCGCGAGCGCGCCGACGAGGAACGCGGCCATCGAGACGACGGACGCGAGCGCGGACAGGCCGTCGGCGCCGGCCAGGGCGAACCCCAGGAAGACCACGTTGCCGGTCATGTTGGCGACGAAGACGTGCCCGAGGGCCAGATAGCTCACGGCGTCGACCAGGCCGGTGGCCACCGTCAGAGTCAACAGCAGGGGAGGCAGCGGACCGTGACGTTCCTCTCCGCGCGGTATCAGCGTGCGGACCACGTCACTCAGCAGTGCGCGCATATCGCGTCTCTCCCCTGGTGGCGGCCGGCCGGTGCAGCACCATGCGGGTGAGCAGTGCGCTCACCGGCCCGAGCACGATCGCGGGAAAGGTGATCCACGCGGGCCAGGGGGTGATGGCCAGTGCGTGGTCCACGGACCACCGCCCGGGCCCGGTGAGGGCCAGCGCGGCGGAGACGACGACCAGGACGAGGGGGTATTCGTAGCCGTCGTTCTGTACCCACAGTCCCTTGGGCCGCTTCACGGTGCCGGCGACCGTCATCACGCCCATGGCGGCCATCGCGGCCAGGGGCGTGAGCAGGCCGGCGGCCAGGAACAGGCCGGACCCGATCTGACTGGCGCCCGCGACGAGCGCGGTCAGCCGGCCGCCGCGGAACCCGTCGTGGCGGAACTCCTCGGTCCCGCCCGCCAGGCCGTTGCCGCCGAGCCGGAAGCTCACCTTCTGCACCCCGTGCCCGGCGATGAGCAACCCCACCGCCAGCCGGAGGACCAACAGTCCAGTGTCCATCGTGTTCTTGCCCGTTCCTGACCGTTGCTGCTTGCTGCTGCCTGTTCCTGGCGTTCTCGTCGTGCGTGGGCTCAGCCGGCGGCGTGGGCTCCGATGACGGCCTGCGCGTAGACCATCCCGAGGCCGTAGGCGCCGCCGTGCTCCTTGACCACGTCGCCGACGGCGGCGTACGTCTCGGTACGGGCCCAGTCGCGCTGCAGCTCCAGGAGAACCTGAACCCAGGTCACCGGGACCGCGCCGCCCTGCACCATGCGCTGGATCGCGTGCTCGTGGGCCTGCGGGCTGACACCGCCGGAGGCGTCCGTGACCACGTAGACCTCGTAGCCCTGAGCGATGGCGGACAGCACCGGCAGGACCACGCAGACCTCGGTCCACAGACCGGCGATGACGAGCTTCTTGCGGCCGGTGGCCTTGACGGCCTCGACGAAGGCGAAATCCTCCCAGGCGTTCATCGTGGTGCGGTCGATGATCTTCTGTTCGGGGAAGACGGCTGCCAGCTGCGGCATGATCGGGCCGGAGAACGACTCGGCGGCCACGGTGCTCAGCACGACCGGCACGTCGAACGCCCTCGCGGCCTTCGCGAGGCCCAGGGTGGAGTTGATGATGGCGGTGCGGTCACCGCTGCCGGTGCCGAAGAACATCTGCGGCTGGTGGTCGATGAAGAGCACCGTGCAGTTGTCCGGGGTGAGCAGGTCGGGGCTGGGGGACGCGGTGACGTCGGCGATGTCGACCATGAGTGTGAGCCTCTCTCGGTGAGCGGTGGCACGGACAGTTGTCGGTGCCGTGGGAAGCACCGTCCGGTCGGACGGAGCCGGTGGGCGACGGTCCGGAAGGGGCGGCTCAAGAGCCGGGACCCTTACGGGAGTTCAGAGGTCGAAGCAGGGATCGAAGGGGGTGCTCGCCACGTCCGGGGCGTGCCCGCGTGCGATGCGCCACCGGCGGTGCTGCTCCGATTCGGCGACGGCCTGGCCGAGCGACTCCGCTTGACGGGCGCCGGCAAGCGCCGCGTGGCGGGACGCGGCCTGGTAGCCGCCGAAGTGCGCGACCGGGCTCCAGGCCGGGCTGACGGGGGGAAGTTCCTCGTCGAGCCCCTCGTACTCGGCGGCGGCGTACACGATCCGGCCGCCGGTCACCGTCAGCAGCGACTCAATGTGCGCGATGTCCGGCTCCGGCACGGCGAAGTAGTCCTCGGACAGGATCGCGAGGTCCGCGTAACATCCCGGCCGCAGCACGCCCTTGACCTCGTCCTCGCCGGTGAGCGCGGCGCCGGCGCGCGTGAACATCGCCAGCGCCGTCTGCCGGTCGACGCGGTTCGCCGGCGGGCGCAGCGCCAGATCGCCGAGGGTGCGGCCGCTGACGAGCCAGTGCAGGGCGACCCAGGGGTTGTAGGTGGAGACCCGGGTGGCGTCGGTGCCGGCGCCCACGGTCAGTCCGCGGTCCAGCATCGCCCGGATCGGCGGGGCGTCCGCGGCTGCTCCCGGGCCGTAGCGCCGCAGGAACGCCTCGCCCTGGAAGGACAGGCGGTTCTGCACGGACATCGCGCCGCCGAGGGCGGCGACACGGTCGAGGCTGTCCGGGGAGGCGGTCTCCGCGTGATCGAACAGCCACCGGTTCCCGGCCGGGAAGAGCCCTTCCGCGGCGAGCTTCTCGAACACCGCGAGATCGCGGCGGATCGTCTCGTCATACGTGGCGTGCAGCCGGAATCCCCAGCCGTTCTCCGTGAGCAGGCGCACCGCTTTCTCGAACTCCACCTCGTAATCAGGTGTGTGTTCCGGACGCGGCTGGGCGAAGTTCTCGAAGTCCGCCGCCGCCCAGGTGAGGTTCTCGCCCGCACCATTGAGGCGCAGCCATTCGTCCCCGTCTTCGGGGCGGGCCATTTGGATCCAGCGGGCGAGATCGTCGATTTCCTGACCCGCGGTCTGCGGAAACAGGTGATAGGCGATACGCATCGACAACTGTCCGGCCTTGGCCAGTTCGATGACGGTGGCGTAGTTGTCGGGGAAGTTCTGAAACCCGCCGGCGGCGTCGATCGCCGAGGTCAGTCCGAATCTGTTCAACTCGCGCAGGAAATGCCGGGTGGAGGTCTTCCGGTCCTCCTCGCTCTCCAGTACCGGCGCCTTCGCCAGGGTCGAATAGAGGATGAGGGCGCTGGGTGCGGCGAGCAGCATGCCGGTCGGTTCCCCGTCCCGGCCGCGCACGATCTGGCCGCCCTTGGGGTCGGGAGTGTCCCTGGTGAACCCGGCGGCCTTGAGTGCCGCCCGGTTCAGCACGGCCGACTGATACAGGTGCAGGACGAACACCGGGGTGTCCGGGGCGGCGGCGTTCAGTTCGGCGACGGTCGGCAGCCGGCGTTCGGCGAACTGCTCGGCCGACCAGCCGCCCACCACCCGTACCCACTGGCCCTTCGGGGTGCGAGCGGCCTGCTCACGCAGCATCGCCAGACCCTGACGCAGGCTGCGCACTCCGTCCCAGCGCAGTTCCAGTACGTAGTTCAGTCCGCCGCGGATCACGTGCAGGTGGGCGTCGTTGAGGCCGGGGATCACCCGTCGCCCGAGCGCGTCGACCACCTTCGTGGTCAGGCCGACGTGGGGAGCCACGTCCTTGTCGTCACCCATGACCGTGATGACGCCGTCGCGGACGGCGAGTGCCTCCGCGTGCGGGCGGCCGGTGTCCCCGGTATGGATCTTCGCGTTTCGGACGATGAGGTCCGCGCCGTCGTCGATGGCGTGCGGAACCAGCCCGCCGACCGGCATTGCTGACATCTCTTGAAACCCCCTTGGGGAATGACGACTTCGAATCGAGTCATGACCGGCGGCGACGGAGGAGGGCTTTTTCAGTCGACCGAGATGAATTCGACCGACACCGTTCGTGCCCTGAGAAACCAGGACAAGCCCTGTGCGTGAGGCTGCTTCGCCATCACGATAGGCACGATCGATGTGCTGCCCTGTCCTGCCAGCGCACTGGTCTTTGCCTCACCGTGCACCGGCTCATCCCCGCACCGAATTCACGAGAGTGTGCACTGCCGGGCATCACCCCGTGCGTTCCTGGACAACCGGTCCGCAGCGCGCGCACCTAGCGTCTTTGTGCAACCGGATCCCGGACCGCAGGAGGCGGAACAATGACCATCAGCTCCCAGCACCTGAGCAGCCAACCGCTGCTGCATCAGAAGGGCGAGATCATCCAGGAGTTCGGGACCGTCAAGCAGTTCCCTCTCGGCCTCTCCTACGAGGCGCGCATGTACTCCGCCCAGCGCCTCAACAAAGTTCTGGCCGACACCCAGATCCTCTACGGCCTCTACAAGAAGCACCACTGGCTGATGCGCGGGGCGACCTTCTACCAGCTGCATCTGGTGCTGGACAAGCATGCGGGGGAACAGCTCGAACTCGTGGACGCCCTCGCCGAACGGGTCCAGACCCTGGGCGGTGTCGCGGTGGGGGACCCCCGGCACGTCGCCGAGATCACGTCGATCCCGCGCCCCCCGGACGGTGTGGAGGAGGTGCCGGCCATGCTGTCGCGGTTGCTGGAGGCACACGAGACGATCCTGACCGACGCCCATGACGCGGCGGCCCGGGTCGCGGAGTTGGGCGACGACGGCACCAACGACCTGCTGGTCTCCCAGGTGGTGCGGACCGGCGAACTCCAAGCGTGGTTCCTGGCCGAGCATTTGGTCGACACACCCCTGGTCCGCGCCTGAAGGGCCCGCACCGCCGATGCTCGCGACGTAGCGTCATCCTGCGAAAGCCTTCAGGAGGATCTCAGGTCCTGTTTCGGCTGAGTTCGGCCAGTGGGATGCCGGCGGCGGCCGGGAGGCCGGTGAGCGCCGTGATCTGGCCGGCGAGCTGACGCAGGGCGCCGGCGTTGGCGCGGGCCCAGGCGGTGACGGTGCGGTCGGCGGCGCGGTGGTCGCGGGTGGCCCGACCCGCTGCTCGCCCATGGACCCCGGGGTCCCGGGGCGTACGCGCAGGCAGCGGCGTTCGGCGGCCCGGCGGCTGGAGACGCCGAGGGGCTGGGCGAGCTCGGCCCGGCTGGCGCCCGCCTCCCGCGCGGTTTCGATCAGGCCCGGTTCCCACTCGGCGAGTTGCTCGCGCGCTGCTGGAACAAGTGCGCTACGAAGGCGCCTATGCCACCCGCGCCCAAGCCGAGCAGGCCGTGCGCGCCGTGCCGGCCGCCTTCGGGCGCGCGCTCACCGGCGATGAGCGCGTGGAGCCCGCCGCCCGGCTGCCGCACGAGGCCGCCGTCATCTTCTCCTCCCAGATCCCCGCCACCGAAGCCCCCACCGGCTGGGGGGTTTCGTCAAGGACTTGGCGACCCGCACCGGCGGCACACCGGCCACCACCCGCTGGGACACCGGTACCGTCCTGCGTATCGTGGCCCACCTCGCCGGCGAGGAACTCCTCGACCGCGTCCTCGCCCGACTCCCCTCCGGCTACGCCCTGCTGTTCGGCCGCGCCGAGCTCACCCGGGCGGCCTGACGCACAGCGCGGCGAACACGGTCACCGTCGCTCCAACGCGGCCAGCCGTAGCTCAAGCTGGTCGACCCGGTGCCGTAGCAGGGTGACCTGGGCTTCCAGGCTCACTTCTCGTTCCGCCCTGCGTTGAATGCGCGGTGACGCGGCGGCCCGCTCGATCACCGCGTCCAACTGGACCAGACGCTGCGGCCCGTTCGGGCCGTCCACCAGCCGCGACCGGATCTCGCCGTTGCGGTACCAGGACCGCAGGGCCGAGCGGGAAACGCCGGTCTCGGCCTCCGCCTTGGCCAGCGTGACCCACGGGGTCTCGTCCAGCTGCTCGAACAACTCCAGCTCGTTGCGCCAGCGCGCGAGCCGGTCCTCCCAGTCCGACGGCGTCTCCATCACACCCCTCCCTTCAGCATGGTGACCCTGTCAATAACAGTGTATTGACAGGGTTGGGACCATGGAACATGACCTTTGAAAGGTTCACGGTGAAAGCCCGCCAGGCGGTCGTAGCGGCCCAGGAACAGGCGAGGCTGCTCAAACACCTCCACATCGGCACGGAGCACCTCCTCTTGGGGCTGCTCGACGTGCCGGACAGCACGGCGGCGAAGGTTCTGCACCGGCTCGGGTACGACAAGGAGGCGGCGCAGGCCGACATCGCCGCGGTGGTCCCGCCCGGCACGCAGCAGCTGAGCGGCCATATCCCGTTCGAGTCGCGCGCGACGAAGACGCTGGAACTCGCCCTGCGCGAGGCGCAACAGCTGCACCACCACGACGTCGGCACGGAACACATCCTGCTCGCCCTGGTCAGGGAGGGTGAGGGCGTCGGCGCGAAGGTGCTCGCCGAGCGGATCCATCCGATCAGCAAGATCCGTGCCGCGGTGCTGGCATCGGTGGAGGGATCGCAGGACGTCACGGCCGCCCCATGGCCGGCCGGCACGCCCGCCACCGAGGACACCGTGTCCGCCGCCAGCGCCCTGGCCGGCGGCGCACCGGTCGGCAGCCATCACCTCCTCGAAGCGATGCTGCGGGCGGAGAACAGCATGGCGGCCAGGGTGTTGCGCGAACTCGGGGTCGACCCGGACGCGGTCGCCGCCAAGATCGACGAACTGGACCCGGAGACGACCACGGACGCGAACCCGGAGGAAGCCGCCGCGCGCAAGATGGAAATCCGGGTGGTCGACGACGAGGTGCACCTGATCCTCCGGGACCCGACGACGGTCACGCTCGCCAAGGAGGTCGCCGAGCTGTGCGACGGCCCGGTCCAGGGCGTCGGGCCGGTCGCCGGCCTGTTCGTCCCGCTGTCGCGGTCGACCGACCAGCTGCTGCTGCAGCTCCGGGGCATGCTCGAACCGGAACCCGAAGAAGACGACGGATCCGCCGCGAGCAAGGTGGCCAAAATCGTGCGCACGGTCCTCGCACCCCGGCTGCGCCGATGAACCGGCTTGCCATCGTCGGAGCCGGTATGGGCGGCCTGGCCCTTGCCCGGGTGCTGCACGTGCACGGCATCGACGCCGTCGTCTACGAACGTGAAGCGTCGCGCGGCGCGCGCGGCCAGGGCGGCATGCTCGACATCCACTCCGGCCAGCGTGCGCTGCGCGAGGCCGGTCTGATCGAGCAGTTCAACGCGATCGCCCGTGGTGAAGGCCAGGACATGCGTCTTCTCGAGCCGGACGGCACCCTGCTGCTCCAGGAGGACACGCCCGACGACGCCCCGCTCGACCGACCCGAGGTCGACCGCGCCGATCTGCGCGACCTGCTGCTGGATTCCCTCCCCGACGGCATGGTGCGCTGGGGCCACGCGTTCAGCTCCGCCGACAACGGCCTGCTGCACTTCGCCGACGGCAGCAGTGCGACGTATGACCTGCTGGTCGGCGCGGACGGTGCGCAGTCCCGGGTCCGCGCGCTGCTCACCGACGCCCGTCCCGCGCACATCGGCCAGAACGTCGTCGAGGTCGGCATTCCCGACATCGACCGCACGCACCCCGACCTCGCGGCGATGGTCGGGCGCGGCAACTACTGGGTGCTCGGCGGCGGAATATCCCTGGCGGCGCAGCGCAACGGCGACGGCCGCGTCCGTATCGGCGTCAGCTTCTACAACACCGCCGAGGACTGGCTCGCCACCAGCGGGATCCCGTTCGACGACCCGGCCGCCGCCCGGGCGCGGCTGATCGAGCTGCTCCCCGGCTGGGACCCACGGTTCACCGCGCTGATCGCAGCCTGCGACGACACGGTCGTGCCGCGGTCGATCAGCACGCTCCCGGTCGGCCTGACCTGGCCGTCGACGCCAGGCGTCACGCTGCTCGGCGATGCCGCGCACCTGATGCCGCCGGTGGGAGAGGGCGCCAACATGGCGCTGCTCGACGGCGCCCTGCTCGCTCTCGCGCTGGCCGCGCACCCGGACGACTTTCCCGCCGCCGTCAAGGAATACGAACGCGAGATGTTCGAACGCACCGGCACCGCCGCCCGGATGTCCGCGAACATGCAGGAATTGCTGATGTCGCCGGACGCCGCCCAGAAACTGCTCGCCTTCTTCCGACCTGACTGAACGCATCAACGTGAGCCGTGCGAGATGAGAGGGTCCCTCCATGGGCACCTCAGGGGGTGCGAAATACTGTCCCGATGAGTTCACGGACTTCCCCGGTCAGCCAGCCGATCACGATACGGAGGGCTGTCGCGCGGGATGCCAAACGGCTCACGCGGCTCGTGCGTGGCTCAGGCGCCTACGAGGGCAAGTACGCAGCCGCAGTCGCGGGCTACCGGGTCGGTCCTGATTACATCGAGGCTCACCGCGCCTTTGTGGCCGTCGGCGCCGACGAGCAGGGAGGCCGGGTCCTCGGGTTCTACTCGCTCGTCCTCGCTCCACCGGAGCTCGACCTGCTGTTCGTCGCCGACGACGTGCAAGGACGGGGTATTGGACGGCTGCTCGTCGCGCACATGCAGTCCGAGGCCCGTGCCGCCGGTATCGACCGTCTCAAGGTCGTGTCGCACCTTCCCGCCGGGGGCTTCTACCACCGTGTCGGCGCGGTGCGGACCGGGACCGCGTTCGCGAACCCGCCCGCCGTGCCGTGGGACCGTCCCGAATTCGAGTTTCGCATTTCTTCGGGATGACGCGGTGTGCCGGTTGGCGGGGCACCGGCTTCGCCTGCAGGGTGACCGGCTTGCAGGAGCCGCCGGACGCCGCGCGCCGCTCTGTCGGCCGGCGCGACGTAGAACATCTCAGTTGAAGGTGTGGGTCGGGCTGTGATTCGGGTCTTGTTCAGGAGAGCCCGGACGCCCTGAGGACTGCCTGCGCGGTCTCGTCGTCGATCCGGTGACCGAGCCGCTCCAGGACCTCCGCCCCTTGGCGCAATGTGCCCCGGTCGACGGACCGGCGTACGCCCGTGTCGAGCTCGTGCCAGATCAGCGGGTTCGCGGTGAGGACGCGAGGGTCGAGTTCCAGGCGGCGGCCGTACGTGTCCCGCAGGACGAGGTGGGAGGAGGCGCCGTCGTGCTGCCATACAGTCGTCAGCGCGTCCGTGCGCACCATGCACCGGCGCCAGGGTGTGCGCACCGTCAGCCAGCCGGGGCCCGCGGACACCTGGGGCGGCAGCAGGACGGCGCACACCGCGGTCGACAGAGCGACCCACAGCAGGGCGCGCAGAGGCGTCAGGCTCTCCGCGTCCCAGTCGACCAGCAGAGTCATCGCGCAGAAGACCAGGGCGCAGCTCACCGCGAACCGGGCGCTGCCACGCCAGTGCCGGTCCCCGGCCGGGCTCAGCTGTTCGCTCCGTCGCATGGCGCCGACGCTAGGCCGCTGAGCGAGGCCCGGCGACTGCCGCTTACGGGTCCCTGACGCCGTACAGGCGAATCTTGACGGGACCCTGACGCCTCAGCCCGTGTGGACGCGGGGACGGCGGGCGCGGTCCGGTTCCGCCTCGCGCAGCACCTCGCGGGTGACCGGGGCGACCTCGCCCTGGCCGAAGAGGAAGAAGCGCAGGAAGTTGGCGAAGGGCGTGCCCTCGGTCCACTCGAAGTACATGTGCGGGATGCAGCTCGTCGAGTCGCGGACGTGGAGGAGGAGGGCCGCCAGGGCGTTCGGGATGGAGGAGGACTCCAGGGTCAGGACGCGGTAGCGGTTGTGCAGGACCTCGCCGCGGACCGTCAGGCCCGCCTCGAATTCGGAGGGGTCGGTGACCGTCACCTCGACGAAGACGAAGTCCTCCTGCTCCGGCATGTCGTTGTCCGCCCGGATCTGCTCGATCTTGTCGCGGTACTCGGCCTTGTCGCGCCGGTCGGGCTCGTTGGCGATGAACCGTATCTTGCGGCTGGCCATGTCCCGGATGAACCGTTCCGCCATGTCGTCGAGGGTCACGCTGGTCACGCGCAGCTCGAAGGCGCGGGCCAGGCGGGAGAGGAGGGAGACGAGGATGATGCCGGCGATGAAGCAGGCGCCGATCTTCACGCCGTCGGGGCGCTCGACGACGTTCGCGACCGTCACGTACAGCAGGACCGCCGAGACCACCGCGAAGGCGATGGTCCAGTTCCGCTGTCCTGCCTTGCGGGCTGCGATGGTCACGGCGATGGCGGCGGAGGACATCAGGACCAGGACGCCGGTGGCGTAGGCGCCGCCCTGGGCGTCGACGTCGGCGTCGAAGATCCAGGTGACCAGGAAGGCGACCAGGGTGAAGACGATGACCATGGGGCGCACGGCGCGGGCCCAGTGCGGGGCCATGCCGTAGCGGGGCAGGTAGCGGGGCATCAGGTTGAGCAGCCCGGCCATGGCGGAGGCCCCGGCGAACCACAGGATGGCGATGGTCGAGACGTCGTAGACCGTGCCGAAGGCGTTGCCCAGGTACTCGTGGGCCAGATAGGCGAGGGCGCGGCCGTTGGCCTGGCCGCCGTCCTCGAACTCCTTCTCCGGGATCAGCACCGTGGTGATGAAGCTGGTGGCGATCAGGAACACGCTCATGATCAGCGCGGCGGCTGTGAGCAGCTTCTTGGTGTCCCGGATCCGGCCTTTCGGCTGTTCCTCGGTGTCGCCCGGGTCGCCCTGGACGTGCGGCATCACGGCGACGCCGGTCTCGAAGCCGGAGAGGCCGAGAGCGAGTTTCGGGAAGACCAGCAGGGACACGCCGATCATCGCGAAGACGTTGCCGTGCTCGGCGGTCAGGGCGCTGGTCCAGTCGGTGACGACGTGCCCCTCGGTGAGTACGTGCCACATGCCGACCAGCACGACCACGATGTTCAGCCCGAGATAGGCCACCACCAGGGCGACCGCGACCCCGATCGCCTCCAGGAAGCCCTTGAGGAACACCGCGCCGAGCAAGGCCACGAGCGCGAGGGTGATGATCATCTGCTTGCCGTGCAGCGCACTCTCCAGGTGCGGGTTCTCGACCAGGTGGGTGGAGGCGTCGGCGGCGGACAGGGTGATGGTGATCAGGAAGTCGGTGGCGGCGAAGCCCAGCAGGGTCAGGACGAACAGCTTGCCCTTCCAGAAGGACAGCAGTCGCTCCAGCATGGCGATCGAGCCCTCGCCGTGCGGGCTCTCCTCGGCCACCCGGCGGTAGACCGGCAGGGCGCCCGCCAGGGTGACGACGACCAGCACGACGGTCGCCACGGGGGAGAGCAGACCGGCCGCGAGCGCGGCGATGCCCGGCTGGTAGCCGAGGGTGGAGAAGTAGTCGACGCCGGTCAGGCACATCACCCGGTACCAGCGCTGACCCTTGTGTGGAGACTCCGGCTCGGCGTGCGGCCCCGTGTGGCCCCCGGCCTTGCCCATGTCGGACAGGCCCTGCAGCATCCACGTGCGCATGCGGCTCGGAGGCGGGTGTTCGGTGGCGGCCATCGACGTGCTCTCCTGACGTGCGGCTCAGCGTGCGGTCCGGGCCATCACGCGGACGGCTGAACCAGCGTAAGCAGAGAGTGACGTGCGGGCCTGTGGATGAGCCGTCCGGGGGCATCAATCTTCCGTTAAGAACATCCCGGCGAATGGCGGAAACACATCAAGACGGTGAGGTCTCCGGCGTGTGGCCCGGGAGCTGCGCCAAAGGGGGCAGCGACGGGCGGTGGATCAGGAGCGGACACCCAGGGTCATGTCATGCGCCGTCGGAGCCGGTGCCGGTACACGCACGTCGGCGGTCCGACGGTAGTTGACCTTGCTGCCGAGATGTGGACACCAGTGCCGTCAAGGTCCCGTCAAACAAGCCTGAGGAAGCGTCAGGAGGCCGTCAACGCCGGCCGCTGGTGGCCGATTCCGGTCGCAGACTGAGCGGCACGAGGGACGGGCGCACCGTCCGTGGCGTGACCTTGGGGGGCTCGTGACGATCACGGCCGGAACCACGCGCAGTCCTGAAGCGGAGACGCACACAGCTGCCGTCCCGCCCGGGACGACCTCCGGGCCGGCGCCCCGGAGGAGGTCGCGGCGCCCGGCAGTCCGGGGCACCGCATCCCTCACAACACCGTCGCCGCGTGGCCCGCTCTGCGCCGCCGCTACTGGGCCGCCCTCCCCGCACGGCTGCGGCTCCTGCGCGCGGCCACGGTCTCGCTCACCACCGCGCTCGCCTGCTGCTCCTGCTGGCCGGACTCGCCGCCACCGGCACCTGGGACACCGTCGCGGAGCGCGACGCGCCCCGGACCACCAGCGCCGCCGACCTCGACCTCGCCCTCGACGACATGGACGCCCAGGCCGCCAACATCCTGCTGGCCGGCGGCGGTGGCTCCTACGCCGTGGCGAAGACGCACCTGGGGGCGCGGACGAGCCTGGTGGCCGCCGCCTCGCTGGTCCTGGACTACGTCCTCAACGTGGCCGTCGCCGTCACGGCCGGTGTGGCCGCCCTGACTTCCGCCTTCCCCGCGCTGTACGACGCGACCGGCTGTGGCTGTGCCTGGGCGTACTGGTGCTGATCACGGCCGTGAACCTGCGCGGCATCGTCGAGTCGGCGAGGGTGTTCATCGTGCCGACCGCCGTCTTCGTCGGGTCGATCCTCGTGCTGATAGGCGTCGGCCTCTTCCGCTCCGAACCGGCGAGCACGGCCACCGCGGCCGGGCACGCGTCGGTTCTGGCGGACAACGCGACCACCGTGGGCACGGTGCTCCTGCTGAAAGCCTTCGCCTCCGGGTGCTCCGCGCTGACGGGCGTCGAGGCGATCGCCAACGCCGTGCCCTCCTTCCGCCGCCCGCGCGTCAAGCGCGCCCAGCGGGCGGAGGTCGCCCTCGGCGCGGTCCTCGGAGCGATGCTGATCGGCCTGTCGGTGCTGATCTCCCGCTTCCACCTCCAGCCGGTCGAGGGCGTCACCGTCCTCGCCCAGCTCGCGGACGCCTCCCTCGGCCACAACTGGGGCTTCTACGTCATCCAGTTCGCGACGATGATCCTGCTCGCCCTGTCGGCGAACACGTCGTTCGGTGGCCTGCCCGTGCTGCTGAAGCTGCTGGCCCGCGACAACTACCTGCCGCACGTGTTCGCCCTGAAGGCCGACCGCCAGGTCCACCGGCACGGGGTGCTCGCCCTGGCCGCCGTCTCCGCCGCGCTGCTGGTCTTCTCCGGCGGCGACACCAACACCCTCGTGCCGCTCTTCGCCATCGGCGTCTTCGTCGGCTTCACCATCGCCCAGGTGGGCATGGGCCGGCACTGGCTCCTCGAACGCGGGCCGGGCGGGCACGGCAAGGCGCTGCTCAACGGCTTTGGGGCGGCGCTGACGGGTGTCGCGACGGTCGTCGTCACGGCGAGCAAGTTCGATGAGGGCGCCTGGCTGGTCGTCGTCGCACTGCCGCTGCTGGTGGCGGCCTTCGTCGCCGTACACCGCGCCTACGCGCGAATCGGCGAGCGGCTGGGCCTCGGCCGCGTCCCGGAGCACCCGCACCGAGACCGGTCCGTCGTGATCGTTCCGGTCTCCTCGCTCTCCCGTCTGACGTCCGAGGCGCTGAGCGCCGCCGCCTCGCTCGGCGACGAGGTCCGCGCGGTCACCGTCTGCTACCCGGACCCCGAGGACCGCGCGCAGCTGCACGCCCTGGAGGGTGCGTGGGCCGAGTGGGACCCCGGTGTGCCCCTGGTCCGGCTGGCCTCCGAGCGCCGCACCCTGGGCCACCCCATCGCTGCCTACGTGCGTGAGGTCATGGCGTCCGAGTCGGCCACCCGGGTCACCGTCCTGATCCCCGAGACCGAGCCGGAGCGGCTGTGGCGGCGGCTGCTGCAGAACCAGCGGGGCGCGGTCGTCGCGCACGCCGTGCGGCGCGAGACGGACCCGGTCATCTGCCGGCTCCGCTTCCGGCTGCTGTGAGTGACGTCCCGCACAGTCACGGGCGGCTCGCCCACCGGTACCGATCAGGGGCCGTAAGGGTCCCGTCAAAGCTGTGGGTGTCGCCGTAAGAGAGCCGTCAATGGCCGGCCGGATCCGGCCAAGGAGGCAGTTTCCTCTAATCGTCCGTTCTTCTCCCGCACCTCACTCCAGGAGTTCGCGATGGCCGATCTGGCCTTCGTCGTCACCACGATCGCGGTGTTCGCGCTGGTGGCTCTCGTCGCCAAGGGGGTGACGAAGCTGTGACCGTCGAAAACGTCGTCGGCCTGATCGTGGCCGTCGCCCTGCTGGGCTATCTCGTCCTCGCCCTGATCTTCCCGGAGAGGTTCTGAGATGGGTCCCGTACTCGCCGGCGTCCTCCAACTGCTCGCCCTCATAGGCGCACTGGCGCTCGCCTACATCCCGCTCGGCACCTACATGGCGAAGGTCTATTCCTCCGACAGGCACTGGCGGGTCGAGAAGTGGATCTACAAGGGCATCGGCGCCAACCCCGACACCGGCATGCGCTGGCCGGCCTATCTGAGGGGCGTGCTCGGTTTCTCGGTGGTCAGCGTTCTCTTCCTCTACCTGCTGCAGCGGGTCCAGGGCGTCCTGCCCGGTTCGCTGGGCTTCAAGGCGATCGACCCCGACCAGGCGTTCAACACCGCCGCGTCGTTCGTCACGAACACCAACTGGCAGTCGTACTACGGCGAGCAGGCCATGGGCCACGTCGTGCAGACCGCCGGCCTGGCCGTGCAGAACTTCGTGTCGGCGGCCGTCGGCATCGCGGTGGCGGTGGCGCTGGTGCGCGGCTTCGCCCGCTCCCGCACCGGTGAACTGGGCAACTTCTGGTCCGACATGGTGCGCGGAGTCACCCGCATCCTGCTGCCGGGCGCGTTCATCGCGGCGATCGTGCTGGTCGCCTGCGGCGCCATCCAGAACTTCTCCGGCATCCACGAGGTCGGTCAATTCTTCAATGGGCACAGCATGGGCGGCTCGCAGCAGTGGAACGGCGGGGCGGTCGCCTCACAGGAGGCCATCAAGGAGTTCGGGACCAACGGCGGCGGCTACTTCAACGCCAACTCCGCCCACCCCTTCGAGAACCCGACCCCCTTCACCAACCTCTTCGAGATCTTCCTGCTGCTGGTCATCCCGTTCGCCCTGACCCGGACGTTCGGCGTGATGGTCGGCAGTGTGAAGCAGGGTTACGCGATCCTCGCCACCATGGCCACCATCTGGGTCGGTTTCGTCGCGCTCATGATGTGGACCGAGTTCGCCCACCACGGCCCGGCGCTCCAGCTCGCCGGCGGTGCCATGGAGGGCAAGGAGGTCCGCTTCGGCGTCGGCTCGTCCTCGATCTTCGCGGTGTCGACCACCCTCACCTCGACCGGTGCGGTGGACTCCTTCCACTCCTCCTTCACCGGCCTCGGCGGCGGGGTGACGATGCTGGGCATGATGCTGGGCGAGATCGCGCCCGGCGGCACCGGCTCCGGCCTCTACGGCATGCTGATCATGGCGGTCATCGCCGTGTTCATCGCCGGTCTGATGGTCGGCCGTACGCCCGAGTACCTGGGCAAGAAGATCGGCACCCGCGAGATCAAGCTCGCCGCCTGCTACATCCTGATCACCCCGGCCCTGGTGCTCATCTTCACGGCCGCCGCGATGGCCCTGCCGACGCCCGGCAACTCGATGACGAACTCCGGCGCACACGGCTTCTCCGAGATCCTCTACGCCTATACGTCCGGCGCGAACAACAACGGTTCGGCCTTCGCCGGTCTGAACGCGGACACGCAGTGGTTCAACACCACGATCGGGCTGGCGATGATCCTGGGCCGGTTCCTGCCCATGATCTTCGTGCTGGCGCTGGCGGGCTCGCTCGCCGAGCAGCGGCCCATTCCGGTCACCGCGGGCACCCTGCGCACCGAGAAGCCGCTGTTCACCGGTCTGCTGGTGGGCGCGATCCTGATCATCACCGGCCTCACGTACTTCCCGGCCCTCGCCCTGGGCCCGCTGGCCGAGGGGCTGGCGTCATGACAACCGACACGACGAAGCAAGAGGACTCGATGTCCACAGCCACCCCGACCCGGGCGCCCCACAGCGACGTGCCCTCCGGGCACAAGCCCGCCGAGGGCCGTGTCGGCGCGGGCCTCTTCGACCCCAGGCAGCTTCTGAAGTCGCTGCCGGACGCTTTCCGCAAGCTCGACCCGCGGGTGATGGTCAAGTCGCCCGTGATGTTCGTGGTGTGGATCGGGTCCGTCCTGACCACCGTGTTCTCCTTCAAGGACCCGGGCGACTGGTTCGGCTGGACGATCAGCGTCTGGCTGTGGCTGACCGTCGTCTTCGCCAACCTGGCGGAGGCGGTCGCCGAGGGCCGGGGCAAGGCGCAGGCCGACACCCTGCGCAAGGCCAAGACCGACACCGTGGCACGCCGGCTGCTCAAGGACGGCGCCGAGGAGCAGGTGCCGGGCACGGAGTTGAGGATCGGTGACCTGGTCGTCTGCGAGGCAGGCGACATCATTCCGGGAGACGGTGACGTCGTCGAGGGCGTCGCGTCGGTCGACGAGTCGGCGATCACGGGTGAGTCGGCGCCGGTGATTCGTGAGTCGGGCGGCGACCGCAGCGCCGTCACCGGCGGCACGAAGGTCCTCTCCGACCGCATCGTCATCAAGGTCACGACAAAGCCGGGCGAGACCTTCATCGACCGGATGATCAGCCTGGTCGAGGGCGCGGCCCGGCAGAAGACGCCGAACGAGATCGCGCTGAACATCCTGCTCGCCTCGCTGACGATCGTGTTCCTGCTGGCCGTCGCCACGCTGCCGCCGTTCGCCGACTACGCGGGCACCCACCTGACGATGGTCGTCCTGGTCGCCCTGCTGGTATGCCTGATCCCGACCACCATCGGAGCCCTGCTCTCGGCGATCGGCATCGCGGGCATGGACCGCCTGGTGCAGCGCAACGTCCTGGCGATGTCCGGCCGCGCGGTCGAGGCCGCCGGCGATGTGTCGACCCTGCTGCTCGACAAGACCGGCACCATCACGCTGGGCAACCGCCAGGCGTCCGAGTTCGTGCCGGTGTCGGGAACCACGGAGGCCGAGGTCGCGGATGCCGCCCAGCTGTCGTCGCTGGCCGACGAGACCCCGGAGGGCCGCTCCATCGTCGTACTGGCGAAGGAGAAGTACGGCCTGCGCGAGCGACACCAGGGAGAGCTCGCCGGAGCCGAGTGGATCGCCTTCACCGCCCAGACCCGGATGTCGGGTGTGGACGTGGACGGCAGGAAGATCCGCAAGGGGGCCGCAGGATCGGTCATCGCGTGGGTGAAGGAACAGGGCGGCGAAGTCGCGCGGGACGCCTCGGATCTGACGGACCGCATCTCCGAGGCCGGCGGCACCCCGCTGCTCGTCGCGATCGAGGACACCGACGGCGCCCGCGTCCTGGGCGTCATCCACCTCAAGGACGTCGTCAAGGACGGCATGCGCGAGCGGTTCGACGAGCTGCGCCGCATGGGCATCAAGACCGTCATGATCACCGGCGACAACCCGCTGACCGCGAAGGCCATCGCCGAGGAGGCAGGCGTCGACGACTTCCTCGCGGAGGCCACCCCCGAGGACAAGATGGCCCTCATCAAGCGGGAGCAGGCCGGCGGCAAGCTCGTCGCGATGACCGGCGACGGCACCAACGACGCGCCCGCGCTCGCCCAGGCGGACGTCGGCGTCGCGATGAACACGGGCACGTCGGCCGCCAAGGAGGCCGGCAACATGGTCGACCTCGACTCCAACCCGACCAAGCTCATCGAGATCGTCGAGATCGGCAAGCAACTCCTCATCACCCGTGGCGCGTTGACGACGTTCTCCATCGCCAACGACGTGGCGAAGTACTTCGCGATCATCCCGGCGCTGTTCGCGGCCGTCTACCCGGGCCTGGACAAGCTCAACATCATGGGCCTGGACTCGCCGGACTCCGCGATCCTGTCAGCGGTCATCTTCAACGCGCTGATCATCATCGCGCTGGTGCCGCTGTCCCTGAAGGGCGTGCAGTACCGGCCGGTGAGTGCCGACAAGATGCTGCGGCGCAACCTCACGATCTACGGCATCGGCGGCCTGATCGCCCCCTTCGTCGGCATCAAGCTCATCGACCTGCTCATCTCCCTCATCCCCGGGCTGTAATCACCTGAAAGCGTGTTGAGCCGCCATGAACAACTCCGTATCGAACACCGTCCGGTTGCTCGGGGCGGCCCTGCGGGCCCTCCTCGTGCTGACCCTGGTGACCGGCGTCATCTACCCCCTCGCGGTGACGGGCGTGGCGCAGGCGCTTTTCAACGACGAGGCCAACGGCTCCGAGATCAAGGCGGACGGAAAGGTGGTCGGCTCGTCCCTGATCGGGCAGCAGTACAACCTGCCGCTGAAGAAGGGCCAGGAGACCCCGGAGCCCGACCTGAAGTGGTTCCAGGGCCGCCCGCAGAACGGCCTCGGCGCCAACAGCGTCAACACCCAGTACAAGCTGATCCTGTCCGGCGCCACCAACCGGTCCGCCGACAACAAGGACCTGATCGCCTGGGTGACCGCCGCCAAGGCCGCCGTCGTCAAGGACAACTCGACCGCCGACTACAAGGTCAAGCCGTCCGAGATCCCCGCCGACGCCGTCACCTCCTCCGGCTCCGGCCTCGACCCGGACATCTCCCCGGACTACGCGGAGATCCAGGCACACCGGGTCGCCGAGAAGAACGGCCTGTCCGTCGCCCAGGTGGAGAAGCTGCTCAAGGAGCACACCGAGAGCCGCACCCTCGGCTTCATCGGCGAGCCCCGCGTGAACGTCCTCGAGCTCAACATCGCGCTCAAGGAACTCGTGGCGAAGAGCTGAAGAGCTGAACAGCGCAAGAGCCGAAAGGCTGCTGAGCTGATGGCTTTACGCGACCTGCGGGGGAGTTGGCGGCCCGGGAGGAATCCTGGTTCCGTCAACTTCCGCGGTCATGACGCCGGTTGCCGTGCTCCTGGCGCCCACGTGCCCGACGTACGACAGGAAAGGCTCACGCCCATGACAAGGGTGCTGGTGGTGGAGGACGACCCGCAGCTCGTCCGGGCCCTCATCATCAATCTCCAGGCACGCCAGTACGGGGTCGACGCGGCCCCGGACGGCGCCACCGCGCTCCGGCTCGCGGCAGCACGTCAGCCCGACGTCGTCATGCTCGATCTCGGGCTGCCCGACATGGACGGCGTCGACGTCATCAAGGGCCTGCGCGGCTGGACCCGCGTCCCGATCCTGGTGCTGTCCGCCCGGCAGGCGTCCGACGAGAAGGTGGCGGCGCTCGACGCCGGCGCCGACGACTACGTCACCAAGCCGTTCAGCATGGACGAGCTGCTGGCCCGGCTGCGGGCCGCTGTCCGCCGTACCGAAGAGGTACCGCTCGTGTCCGGGGCGACGCACGTGGAGACGGACGACTTCACCATCGACCTGCTGGCCAAGAAGGCCGTACGCCAGGGCCGCGACATCCGCCTCACCCCCACCGAGTGGCACCTGCTGGAGATCCTGGTCACCAACCCGGGCCGGCTGATCACCCAGAAGCAGCTGCTCCAGGACGTCTGGGGCGTCTCCCAGAGCAACAAGACCAACTACCTGCGCGTCTACATGGCCCAGCTGCGGCGCAAGCTGGAGTCGGACCCCTCCCACCCCCGCTATCTCATCACCGAGCCCGGCATGGGCTACCGCTTCGAAGCATGAACGAAGGGCGTACATGGCACGCGGCAAGCTCCGGATCTACCTCGGCGCGGCCCCCGGCGTCGGCAAGACCTACGCCATGCTCTCCGAGGCGCACCGCCGGGTGGAGCGGGGCACCGACTGCGTGGTCGCCTTCGTCGAGCACCACCACCGGCCGCGCACCGAGGTGATGCTGCACGGCCTGGAGCAGATCGCGCGCAAGGAACGGGAGTACCGGGGCGGCGTCTTCACGGAGATGGACGTGGACGCGGTGCTGGCCCGCCGTCCGCAGGTGGCGCTCGTCGACGAACTCGCCCACACCAACGCCCCCGGCTCCCGCAACGAGAAGCGCTGGCAGGACGTGGAGGAGCTGCTGGCCACCGGCATCAACGTCATCTCCACGGTGAACATCCAGCACCTGGAGTCGCTCGGCGACGTGGTGGAGTCGATCACGGGAGTACGGCAGAGGGAGACGGTCCCGGACGGAGTCGTACGCCGGGCCGACCAGATAGACCTGGTCGACATGTCCCCGGAGGCCCTGCGTCGCCGTATGGCGCACGGCAACATCTACAAGCCGGACAAGGTCGACGCGGCCCTGTCCAACTACTTCCGCCCCGGCAACCTCACCGCCCTGCGGGAGCTGGCGCTGCTGTGGGTGGCCGATCGCGTCGACGCCTATCTGACCGAGTACCGCAGCGCGCACAGCGTCTCCGCCATCTGGGGCTCGCGCGAGCGGATCGTGGTCGGCCTGACCGGCGGCCCCGAGGGCCGTACGCTCATCCGCCGCGCCGCCCGGCTGGCGGAGAAGGGCGCCGGCGGCGAGGTGCTGGCGGTGTACATCTCCCGCAGCGACGGTCTGACGGCGGCCTCCCCGAAGGAACTGGCCGTCCAGCGCACCCTGGTGGAGGACCTCGGCGGCTCCTTCCACCACGTCGTGGGCGACGACATACCGGCCGCACTCCTGGACTTCTCGCGGGGGGGTGAACGCCACCCAGATCGTGCTGGGCGTCTCCCGCCGCAGAACCTGGCAGTACGCCTTCGGCCCCGGCGTCGGAGCCACCGTCGCCCGCGAGTCCGGACCCGACCTCGACGTCCATCTCATCACCCACGACGAGGCGGGCAAGGGACGCGGACTCCCGGTCGCCCGGGGCGCGCGCCTCGGCCGGTCCCGTCTCATCTGGGGCTGGCTGGCCGGCCTCGGCGGCCCCGTGCTGCTGACCTGGCTGCTGAGCAGCGTCTCCCCGGACGTCGGACTCGCCAACGACATGCTGCTCTTCCTGGCGATGACGGTGGCCGCGGCCCTGCTCGGCGGCCTGTTCCCGGCCCTCGCCTCGGCGGCGGCCGGCTCCCTGCTGCTGAACTGGTACTTCACCCCGCCCGTCCACACCTTCACCATCGCCGACCCGAAGAACATCGTGGCCATCGCGATCTTCGTCGGGGTCGCGGTGTCCGTGGCGTCGGTGGTGGACCTGGCGGCGCGGCGCACGCACCAGGCGGCGCGGCTGCGGGCCGAGTCGGAGATCCTGTCCTACCTCGCCGGCAACGTCCTGCGGGGCGAGACCAGCCTGGAGGCGCTGTTGGAGCGCGTCCGTGAGACCTTCGGCATGGAGTCGGCGGCCCTGCTGGAGCGCGAGAGCGACGTGGCGCCCTGGACCTGCGCCGGCAGCGTCGGCCCACAGCCCTGCGCCACCCCCGACGAGGCGGACGTCGACGTGTCGGTCGGCGACCACATGGCACTGGTGCTGACCGGACGGGTCCTGCCCGCCGAGGACCGGCGGGTGCTCGCGGCCTTCGCGGCCCAGGCCGCCGTGGTCCTGGACCGTCGGCGCCTGCGGCAGGAGGCCGACCAGGCCAAGGAACTGGCCGAGGGCAACCGCATCCGCACCGCCCTGCTGGCCGCCGTCAGCCACGACCTGCGCACCCCGCTCGCCGGCATCAAGGCCGCGGTCACCTCCCTGCGCTCGGACGACGTCGAATGGTCGCAGGAGGACCGGGCGGAGTTGCTGGAGGCCATCGAGGAGGGCGCCGACCGCCTCGACCACCTCGTCGGCAACCTCCTCGACATGTCCCGTCTGCAGACCGGCACGGTCACCCCGATCATCCGCGAGACCGACCTCGACGAAGTCGTGCCCATGGCGCTCGGCGGTGTGCCCGAGGACAGCGTGGAGCTCGACATCCCCGAGACGCTGCCCATGGTCGATGTCGACCGGGGGCTTCTGGAACGGTCCGTCGCCAACATCGTCGAGAACGCGGTGAAGTACAGTCCGGCGGACACCCCGGTGCTGGTGTCGGCGAGCGCCATCGCGGACCGGGTGGAGGTGCGCGTCGTAGACCGCGGCCCGGGCGTCCCCGACGAGGCCAAGGGCCGCATCTTCGAGCCCTTCCAGCGCTACGGCGACTCGCCGCGCGGCACCGGTGTCGGTCTCGGCCTGGCCGTCGCCCGCGGCTTCGCCGAGGCCATCGGCGGCACCCTCGACGCCGAGGACACGCCCGGCGGGGGCCTCACCATGGTGCTGAGCCTGCCGCGGACGGCGAGCCACCCCGGGACACCGGAACCGGACCTGCCGGCCGTGGCCACGTCCTGAGGGCAGACGCGCGAAGAGGAGACCTTCAAGCCACACGCCCTTCCTCGCGACATCACCTCGCACGATCCGACGCCACATGGCACGGCATGGCGCTGCGTGGTGCCAGGCGGTGCCATCAGGTGCCGGTACGTTTCCGCGGCTCATGGCTGTCGATCAACCGCCTCGCCTCCGGCGAAAGTGCAGGTCGCTGCGGATCCCAGATGGGGGGTCGTCAGGTGGCCTTAGAAGGAGAAGGGGGAGAGCCGTGGCGGAGCGCCGGCTGCTACGACCCGGACACCGACCCCTACCGCGGCGAGAGCGTCTCGGACGTGGCACACGCCCATTTCTGCCAAGAGTTCCTCGGGAAGTACGTCCAGGGCGCCCAGGCGCCCGAGCCCGGTGCCGCGCGCACGGGCGGGAAGTCCTAACGAACGGGCTCCGCCTCGCTGCGTGCGGGGTACCGCTCGTCGTAGCGGCGCAGCCTCCACAGCGCGACGGCGCCGATCCAGGTCACCAGGAAGGTGACCACGATGACGATGCCGATCGTGTTGAGGTCGACGGCCGCCAGCCACGACCAGGGGGCCCGGTCGGCCGCGCCGAGGCGCTCCGCCAGCAGCGAGACCAGCTCCACCGTGCCGACCACGAACGCCACGAAGATCGACAGGCCGGTCATGGTGAGGTTGTAGTAGATCTTGCGGACCGGGTTGGAGAACGACCACTCGTACGCCTTCGCCATGAAGACCCCGTCGGTGGTGTCCATCAGGCTCATGCCGGCCGCGAAGATCAGCGGCAGTGCGATGATGGCGAGCGGCGGCAGCGTGCCGTCGGCGGCCGAGCCGGCGGCGAGGCCCAGCGCGCCGACCTGGGTGGCGGTGTCGAAGCCGAGGCCGAAGAGCAGGCCCACGAAGTACAGCTGCCAACTGTGCTCGATGAACTTGTTGTAGCGGCCCTTGAACACCCGGTTCATCAGACCGCGGTCGGCCAGCAGCTCCTCCAGCTCCTCCGGCTGATGGCGGCCCGCCTTCGCCTCGCGCCACGTGCGGAGGATGCCCCGCAGCACCGCGAGGTTGAGCGCGGCGATGGCGTACAGGAAGACCCCCGAGACCAGCGTGCCGATGACGCCGCCGATCTCGGCGAAGCCCGCCTGGAAGCGGTTCGCGGCCTGCGCGGCGAAAGCGACCCCGAGGGAGAGGCCGAAGACGACGGACGAGTGGCCGAGGGAGAAGGCGAGCCCCAGACCGAGCGGGCGCTTGCCCTTCTGCAGCAGGTAGCGGGTGGTGTCGTCGATGGCCGAGATGTGGTCGGCATCGAAGGCGTGCCGCATCCCGAGCGTGTACGCCAGACCGGCCGCGCCCGCGTAAAGCAGCTTGCCGTGGCTGTCGACGAGGCCGTGGTAGCGGGCGTTGTAGTACGCGAACAGGCCGAAGCCCACCACGTGCAGTGCCGCGACGAAGCCGTACATCGCCACCAGGCGGCGTATCTCGCCCCGGTCGAAGCGGCGGCTGCGCCGGGCCGGCGCGGTGCTCATGCTCATGCGCGGTTTCCCTTGAGGATGATCTCGGCCATGCCCTGCTGCGTCAGGACTCCAGCTGCAAATCGTACGCAACAAGGCGGTGACGCCGTCGCCCCGGGGTCCGGAACGGCCGTGCGCCCCGGATGGCTGCCCGGCGGGTCGGCGCCCGCCGCTCGATTCGACGGCCAGCCGTTCGGTAGAGGTCCGGCCGTTCGGTAGAGGTCCGGCCGTTCGGTAAAGGTCCGGCCGCCGTCCTTCGACTCGTACACGCCGTCCTGGGTGGCGGCCAGGACGTGCTCGGCGTCGAGAGCGGGGAGTGCCTGCGGCCGCGCCGCCCGACACGGTGGAGCCCTGCTGTCAGGTGGCGCAGCCGCCGTCCTGCGCGCGCGTCGGGATGGGACGCGCTCAGGACGGATGGGGGCGCGACCGCCCGGGCTCCTCGGCGAGGGTGCCGCGAAGCCCGGGACGGCCGGCGGGTGATCTTGCTCAGAGCCGGTCGAGGATGCTCTGGAGCTGCTTCACTTCGGCGGACTGGCCCGTGACGATGTCGCCGGCCATCTTCTTGGCGTCCGCGTTCTTGCCGTTCTTCTGCTCGTCCTCGGCCATGGTGATCGCGCCGTTGTGGTGCTCGATCATCATCTGGGCGAACATCTTGTCGAACTCGGCGCCCTTCATGCCCTTGAGCTCGTCCATGCCCGCGTCGGACATCATCCCGTTCATGCTGCCGTGGTCCATGCCGGGCATGGACTCCATGGCCGTCGGCTGGTTCCAGGAGGTGAGCCAGCCCTTCATCGTCTTGATCTCCGGGTCCTGGGCCTGCTCGATCTTGCCGGCGAGGCCCTTGATCTCGGAGTCGGACGCCCGGCCGTCGGCCAGCTCGGCCATCTCCAGGGCCTGCTCGTGATGCGGGATCATCTGCTGCGCGAAGGCGACGTCCGCGTCGTTGAAGTCCCCGGACTTGGCCCCGGCCGCGGCCGTCGCGGTGGCCGAGGAGCTGCTGCTGCCGTGGTCCATGCCGGCCGTGCCGGCCATGTCGTCGCCGTCGTCGCCACAGGCGGACAGCAGCAGGGCCCCCGCCGCCACGACACTGACGGCCGCGATGCGGCGGGTGGACGTGCGGCGCAGGGCGCGCGGGAAGGCAGTCATGATCGATTCACCTCGGGTGTCGGTTCTTGAAGGTCTACTGGCTGTTTCGGCGTACGCGAGATCGCGGGGTCGCGCGTGGTGCGCGCCCGCAGGGCGTATCGGCCTACAGCCGCAGAACCGACAACTGGGTGAGATCGGGGCCGCGTGGCGGCGGGTCGGGCCGCAGCAGGACCGGAGGCTGGGTGAGGAGGTGCGCCAGCCAGTCCGGGCGGCGGGAAAGCGCCGAGCGTACGAGCGCGGCGAGCACCCAGGCGCCGAGCAGCACAGCCAGGCACAGCGACATCATGTCCATCGCCGTGACCGGCATGTGCGGGGAGGAGGAGTGCTCGAGGGCCGCCGCCTGGTTCCTGTCCATGGATGCCACAGCCTTGGCGGGCTCGTGGGCCGCCGGGGCGGCGAGCGTCGTGGCTGCCGAGGCAGGGGACGAGCCGCTCATCCCCGCGGCGGACGAGTCCCCGGGATGTCCCACGGTGTGCATGACGAACACCCCGAGCGCGAGCACGACGACGAGCAGCAGGTGCCCGAGGGCACCCCCTTTTCGTACGTTCCGGCTCACGTTCATACGAACCTCCGTGCCCGACAGTACAGAAGCGGAAGGGGTCTCGCTGCGAGGGTGGGACATCCGGATGACTTCTAAGCTGTTTGGCAGGTGCTCGGCCCTCTACGATAAACGTTCACTGGGTTCCGGAAGTCCCGAACTCCGGAGGCGAAGGGAGCGGTCGTGCGTCAGCTGGGTGAGCTGGAGGCGGAGATCATGCACCGCCTGTGGACCTGGGGTCGTCCGGCCACCGCGCGTGACGTGCTGACCGACATCAACAAGCAGCGGCCTCTCGCCTACAGCACGGTCAAGACGGTGGCCGACATCCTCCACGGCAAGGGCATGCTCACGCGGCACAAGGAGGGCCGGGCCTGGGTGTACACGCCCACCTGCACACGCCAGCAGTACACGGCGTCCCTGATGCACGAGGCGCTCGGCGGCAACCCGGACCCCGCGGGGGCCCTCGCCAGTTTCGTGGAACAGATCTCACCCGAGGAAGCGGACGCACTGCGCTCGGCCCTCCGGGCGGCGAAGCGGCGGAGCGAGGCATGATCGAGGCCGTGGCGCTGGCCGTGTACGCGGCCCTGGTGAGCGCCGCGGCACCACCCCTGCTGGCTCGCGCGCGTTGGGCTCACCGCGCCCCGGCCGCGGCGGTTCTCGCGTGGCAGGGGCTCATGGCGACGTTCGTCACCGCCGTCGCGCTGGCCATCCACCACCTGGGCCTCGGCGACCAGCACGCGCACGACGGGCTCACCGGGTTCCTCGGCGCGTGCGGTCTGGTCGTCGGCGCGCCCGCGGGCGCGGGGCCCCACACCTTGCGTGACGGCCTGGTGCTCGCGGCCCCCGTCGCGATCGTGTTGCTGCCCGCCGCCTGGCTGGTCCACTGTGTCCGGCAGGTACGGCGTGCCCGCCAACGCCAGCTCGACATGCTCGCCCTCGTCGGTGAACCGGCGCCCGAGTACGGTGCCATGATCGTCGACTACGGCGTTCCGGCCGTCTACTGCCTGCCGGGGCGCCGCTCTCGTGTGGTGGTCACCAGGGCGGCACTGGACGTCCTCTCCGAGGACCAGCTCAAAGCGGTCCTGGAGCACGAGCGCGCCCACATCATGGGCCGGCACCACCTGCCGAAGGTGCTCGTCGAGGCGTTCTCCCGCGCGTTCCCCGGTCTTCCGTTGGCACGACACGCCAAGGAGCAGACGAACCTGCTGCTGGAGATGATCGCGGACGACCGCGCCCTGCGGCTGCATCCCAGGGAGGCCCTGGCGGTGGCGATGTGCGAGGTTGCGGCGGGGCGGGTGCCGCAGGCGGCCCTGGGCGCGGGCGGCTCAGGGGTCCTGATCCGTCTGCATCGTGTCCTGACTCCTCAGCCCGGGCCGCACCGCACGGTGTGGTGGGGCATCGTGATGGCCACAGTCGCGGCTCCGCTGTTGCCGCTATTGGTGGCGTGCGGGCTCTGAAGCACCAGGGGAGCCGGCGCGCGAGCGCGGATTCTCCGTGAGGTGCGCCTGCAGTCTGCTGCTAAACCACTTAGCGAAGAGGCGGTTCCTGCGACCCTTCGATCCACCGTATGGGCGGCGCCGGTGAGCACGCTCTGATGTGCGCCGCCCCCGACGCGCTGACACTGCGCGCCGAAGCGCCCTGCTGCCCGTGCAGATGGTGGCGATCCGGCGGCCCGGCGGCCTGGACAGGCGGAGGCGCCCGGCCGGCATGCCGGCCGGGCGCCTCGCGATCAACGGCGTGGTTCGTGTGTCTACCTGAAGGACCTCAGACGGAGGCTGTCGGTCACGACGAAGACCGACGAGAACGCCATCGCGGCGCCCGCGATCATCGGGTTGAGCATGCCGGCGGCGGCCAGCGGCAGAGCGGCGACGCTGTAGCCGAAGGCCCAGACGAGGTTTCCCTTGATGGTTGACAGCGTCTTGCGGGACAGTCGGATCGCGTCCGCAGCCACCCGCAGGTCCCCGCGTACGAGGGTCAGGTCGCCGGCCTCGATCGCCGCGTCCGTGCCGGTGCCCATCGCCAGGCCCAGGTCGGCGGTGGCGAGGGCGGCCGCGTCGTTGACGCCGTCGCCGACCATCGCGACGACCCGGCCCTCGGCCTGCAGCCGCTTGACGACGTCCACCTTGTCCTGCGGCAGGACCTCGGGGCTGAGCGCCGCGCCCGGTGCCGACCAGGAGGGCGGTCGGGGTGGCCAGCCCGAGTGCGCACGGGCAGGCGATGATCAGGACGGCGACGGCGGCCGTGAAGGCGGCGGCCGCGTCACCCGTGACGCCGAGCCAGACGCCGAGCGTGGCCGCGGCGATCAGCAGCACCACCGGCACGAAGATCCCGGAGATCCGGTCGGCGAGCCGCTGCACCTCGGCCTTGCCGTTCTGCGCGTCCTCAACCAGCTTCGCCATCCGCGCGAGCTGGGTGTCGGCTCCCACCCGCGTCGCCTCGACGACCAGCCGCCCACCGGCGTTCACGGTGGCCCCGGTCACCGTGTCGCCGACGGTCACGTCCACCGGCACCGACTCGCCGGTCAGCATGGCGGCGTCCACCGCCGAGGAGCCCTCGACGACGGTCCCGTCGGTCGCGATCTTCTCACCGGGCCGTACGACGAACCGGTCCCCGACCGCCAACTGCCCGACCGGGATGCGTACTTCCCTGCCTCCTCGCAGCACGGAGACATCCTTGGCGCCGAGTTCCAGCAGCGCTCGCAAAGCCGCGCCCGCCCCGGAGGCGGTGGTTTCCCGTGCCTCCAACGACGCCAACGATATACCCCCCAGGGGTATTCCATGCCCGTGATTCCGGCCACATCTGGGATTCGTCGAGCGGCTTGATCGTTAAGTTGCTTAACGGATTCCTGCCCTCGTCAGACGGCCATCATCAACAGCATCGCGGACATGGTTCCCCCCATGCCGATGTGGGCCGCGAGAGCCGCGTCCGGCGCGGCGCCGAGCTTGCGCCTGCGACTGCGGCCCGAGCGCTCGGCTGTCCGCGCCCTGTCCCACGCCGAGATGGTGAGCGATGCCAGGAACACGACCAGCGTGTCAGGCATGGCGAGCAGCCAACGCCCCCACCCTCGCCGCCGGCCCCCCTCGCGTCCGGAGACGGCGCCGCTCTTCCCGGGATCCCGAACCCGAGCCCACATGGATGCGCCGATCGAGAGCAGGAAGTACAGAGCAAGCGCCACGATCACGAACCGCCACGGGGAAGCCGACCCCGACGAGCTGCCCGCGTCCGCAGCCGCGTGCGTCATGCCCGGCATGGCCATCCCCTGCATCGACTCCATCCCTTGCGTCGACTCCATCCCTTGCGTCGACTCCATCCCGTGCATGGATTCCGCGCCTGCCGTGTGGCCCGTGCCGGCGGTGCCCTCGGTGTGCGCCATGTCCGCCATCCCGGGCATGTGCGCCATGGAGGAGCCGAGAGCCAGTACCGGGCCGGATGAGGTGGTCGTCATCGCGAGCGTCATGATCACCATGCCCGCGCTGCCGACGATGAAGTGCACCCAGTGGCGCCCGCGCTTCCATCCGCGCGTACGTGCCTGCCTGGCCGCCAGCACCGTGCCGCCGAGCGCGAGCAGGGCGAAGGCCGCGGCCCACCACATGCCGTAACCCGCATACCAGGCGGCCGTCGCGGGCATGGCCATGGCGGTCATGCACAGGCCCATCAGCAGATCGCCGCCTGCCGCGAACCGGGTCTCGCCGCTGCTGGTCACCACCCGGACGGCACTGACCGCGGCCACCAGTGCGGCCACCGCCGCGATGGACCAACTGAGAGCCAACATTCCCATTTCCACCTTTCCGACCGTCAGAGCGCTGCGGGCCGTTGCAGCCGGACCGCGGGCTCGCCGCGTGTCGCCGACCGCGCGCTGTGGGCCTGTCAACTGCTATGGCGCTTAGTACGTCTTGGCGGCGGCGGGTGTTCACCGGAGCCTGGGATTCGGCACTCCTGGATCCGGACTTCTCCTGCGGCGCCCGCTGCGGGCCATGCGTACCGGGTGCGCCTTCTGCCCGACCGACGGCCGGCCCGGGCCGCTGCTGAGTCCGTTCCCGGTGTCACTCATGCAACCTTTACCCCTAGGGGGTATACAGTCGGATAGTCGGAAGCGCTGGGTGACAGGGGACGGATCAGGTGGGGACGCGGAAACGGCGGCACCGTGAGCCGGTGCTCGCTCGCAGCGCCGGCCACTCGGCGTCGCTCGTCGTACTGGCCGCGCTCTGGGTTGCGCTGGCCGTCCTCATCCATCACGACTCGACCGCGCCGGCGAGTCCACACTCCGTGTCCTCCATGTCCATGGCCACGACGTCCTCCACGTCCATGGCCGCGACGAAGGGGATGTCCGCTTCGCACGAGCCGTCGGCTCACGGGAGCGCGAAGGCCGTGAACGCCGACGACGCCATGTCCTGCTCGGGCGGCGCCGCCCAGCACTGCGCCGCGGCAGGCGTCGAGACGGCCAGTCACTTCCCTCCCGGGGAGGCCCTCCGAACGGCTCCCCGGGTGGATCCGGGCACCTCCGGCCGCCCAGTGGCCACCGGCTCCGCCGAGCGCGCCCCGCCCGATCTGTCAGTCCTCTCCCGACTGCGCGTATAGGCCGCGACTTCCCGGCGTCGCCGGGATCCGTCCGCAGCCATGGCGTCACGCCCGTACGCGGCGCCGCGCATCCGTAGAAGAGGACCCCTACCGTGAACAGCATCAACCGTCGCTCCCTCCTGCTCGCAGGTCTCGGCGCCGCGGGCGCCGGCGCGCTCGCCGCCTGCACCAGCGCCTCGTCCAACACCCCCGCCCTGGTCGGCCCGTCGGGCTCGGCCGTCGCCCGCGCAGAGAAGAAGCGCCGTGGCACGGGCACGGAACGCCAGGTCACCCTGACCGCGGCGCCCGTCACGCTCGACCTCGGCGGCGTCAAGGCCAGGACGTGGGCCTACGACGGTCAGGCCCCCGGCAAGGAGATCCGCATCTCCGCCGGGGACACCCTCGTCGCCGAACTCTCCAACCAGCTCCCGAACATGACCGCCACGTCCGTCCACTGGCACGGCCTGGCCCTGCGCGACGACATGGACGGCGTACCGATGGTCACTCAGCGGGACGTGCGCGCGGGCAGTTCCTTCACCTACCGCTTTGTCGCGGCGGATCCCGGCACGTACTGGTTCCACCCGCACTCCGGAGTACAGCTCGACCGCGGCCTGTACGCGCCGCTGATCGTCGAGGACCCCAGGGAACCGCTCGCCTACGACGACGAATGGGTCATCGTCCTCGACGACTGGCTCGACGGCGTGACGGGAACCCCGGACGAGGCTCTCGCCGAACTCCGCCAGGGCATGGGCGGCATGGACATGGGCGGGATGGACATGTCCGGCCACGACATGGGCGATATGGACATGAACATGGGCGGGATGGGCGCCTCGCCATCCGCGTCCGCCTCCGGTGGCGGCATGTCGATGAAATTCATGCTCATGGGCGCCACCAGCGACCTCCTCGGCGGCGACGCGGGCGACGTGAAGTACCCGTACCACCTCATCAACGGCAAGGTGCCGGCCGACCCGGACGTCTACACGGGCAAGCCGGGCCGGCGCGTCCGGCTGCGTTTCGTCAACGCGGGGGGCGACACCGCGTACCGGGTGGCGCTGGGCGGGCACCGGATGACCGTCACCCACACCGACGGCTATCCGGTCGAACACCGGCAGACCGATGCCCTGCTGATCGGCATGGGCGAGCGCTACGACGTCCTCGTCACCGTCGGCGACGGCGTCTTCCCGCTCGTCGCGCTCGCCGAGGGCAAGAACGCGACCGCCATGGCCCTGGTGCGTACGGCCTCCGGCGGCGCACCGGCCGCGACCGTCCGCCCGAAGGAGCTGGACGGCGCGGTCCTCACCGCGTCCGTCCTGAAGGCTGCCGACGACGTGCGGCTGTCCGCGAAGAAGGCGGACGTCGTGCACCGCGTCGAGCTGACCGGTGGCATGGACAAGTACGACTGGGCCGTCAACGGCAAGAAGTTCGACATGAACAACCCCGACGCCGACCCTTTCCTGGTCGAGGAGGGGCAGCGGGTCCGGCTCGACTTCGCCAACACGACGCAGATGTGGCACCCGATGCACCTGCACGGCCACACCTTTCAGCTCGGCAGCGGCGGTGCGCGCAAGGACACCACCATCGTGCTGCCGAGGAAGACCGTGTCCGTCGTCTTCGACGCGGACAATCCGGGGCAGTGGATGCTGCACTGCCACAACGTCTACCACGGTGAGGTCGGCATGATGGCCCTCGTCGCCTACGGGGCGTGACCGCGATCCTGTGAGGGTGCGTCTGTACGATGCACACGCATCGCGCCTCAGGTATCTGGCCGACAACGGAGTGCCGGACCACGTCCTTGCCCGGGGGACCGGCGGACGTGGCCACCGCGAAGCGGTGGTACGTGAAGCGCGATGCAGAGGATCTTCGCGAAGTCGCCACAACGTGGGACGGGTTGCATGGGGTTCCGACCCCGGTACGTGAAAAATTGTGAGATGTGGGAGTGTGAGTCGAGTGAGCGAGATTTCGTCCAACACCCTGCAATACCGCTTTGACGGGCCAGAAGACGCACCGGTCCTGATCCTCGGTCCCTCACTGGGCACCACCTGGCACATGTCGTAGAAGCCGTCCAGGGCCGTCCATCCAGTCCTGCGCGGGCATGTATGTCCAGTTTCGGGATCCTGTGCCGGAGGGTGTCCACGCGGTCTGTGACTCGCGCGTGACACCTGATAGCACCCCGAAGCCCCTCCGGACCGGCGGGACTTCGTCGTGCGGCTGGTCAGGATGGATTGGTGCTCGTGCGTATCTGAAGTCGATGCGGTAGCGGACCGCTTCCGCTGCCTGGCGGGCCGCCAGTAGGAACTGCATCACACAGCGCAGTCACATTTGCGCTGTCGCGCCTCCCCCGTTAATAGGGGCGTCCGGGACCGGACCTTCCGGGAGGACGATTCCAAGATCCGTACCGAGCACCTGCCCCGGACCACGGCCAGCCTGCGCGACCTCGCCATCGGTGTCCACCGCTAGGACGGTCGCGCCAACATTGCCGCCGCTCTGCGCCGTGCCACCCGCGAAGATTCTCCATCGGGGACGGTCTTGTCGCCGCGTGATAGCTCCGGAGCCGAAGTCCCGTCCGGCTCAGGCGCGGCGCGGAACGGATTCGCTCCTTCTGCTCCCGGCGGCGAGCAGCGCGTAGCCCAGTGCGAAACCGAGCATGGTCCATACGCCGCGGGGCCAGAAGATGTGGCTGTCCGTGAAGGACCAGTCGGCCACCAGGAGAACCACCGTGCCGGGAACAACTCGCACACCGTTTTTCGGGAAGAGCGCGACCGCCGTGGCCACGACGGCGACGATGAGGGCGTAGACACCGACTTCCCCGAGCGACTCGCCCGCGTCGTACAGCGGGTACTTGATCGGCCCTATGGTCGCTGTTCCGGCAGCGTGCTCGACCGCGGTTCCCGCCGCGATACCGGCCACCGCGTCAAGGCCGGTGTAGAAGGCCGCGTACGTGAACGCACCCCCCCAGGCCACCGCCGTGGCGAAGCCCGCGAGGTCTGGTCGGGGGCGGTGCCACAGAGGGACGAGGAGGCCGAGCGTGAGCAGCGGAAAGACCGGCAGCAGCGCGATGGGCAACTGTGTTCAGTCCGCGGCCGTTGCCCTGGACAGGCCGTGGGGGTGCGCGGCGCCCGCCGCAGCCAGCACGAGAGGCGCGACAGTGACGAGAGTGATGTTTCGGATGGTCAACACGCTGGGATCGTAGGCGCGTTACGTCACCTGAGACGGTCGCGTAAGGGCTTCGTAAAATCCTGCGTGGTGCCGTGGAACGCAGGAATCCGTCCGCCGGGGTGATTCCCCTCCGACGCGACACTGGCCTCGCCGATCTTGCGGCGAGGCCAGAGCAGAGGACCTTCAAGAGTCATGTGGACGGACGGCTTCTCATGTCGATGACCTGAGGCCCTTGGGCCGGGGGAGCGGCGGCCCTGTCGTTCGGGTCAGCCGCAGCGGCGCCCTGAGTTGATGCAGGAGACGGCCTGTTTCATGAGCCGGTCGGTCATCACGTTGATGAAGTCGTCGTGGTCGGTGATGGCGTTGTGCCGCTGTCCCTGGAAGCCGTCGACGGCGAAGTTCGGCGCCGCAGGGGTCTTGTAGGTGAGCCTCATCGTCAGTTGCGGGATGGCCTTGAAGCCGCTTGCGCAGTTGCCGCCTGCGTCGGCGAAGGCGACGTGGCTGCGGTGGTCGGCGCTGTCGATGTTCCTGCCGTCCCAGCAGCTCTGGAAGGCGAAGCTGCGCACCACCTTGCTGCCGCTGGGACAGATCGGGTACTTGTCGGTGAGCTGGACCTTGTTCTCGAAGCCGGTGCAGCTCCAGTGGGCGTTGGCGTTCTTGGTCCCGTTGGTGAACGCCTTGGCGTCACCGGTGATGATCCGAAGGAAGCGTGGCATCGCCACGACCTTGCCGGTAGGGCTGCCCTGATAGGTGATCGTGACCGTCGAGGGCACCAGGATGGCTCCCTTGTTGCCCTCGGCGCCGCCGCCCAGGGCGTTGGCGTCGGGACCCTGACGGGTGGTGTCCCGCAGGACGGGCCAGTAGTAGGCGGACTGGTCGCCATTGGTGCAGGAAGTGCCCTGGGCGCTCAGGGACTCGTTGGTCGAGTTGAAGTCCACCTTGCGGTTGCCCACGTAGTCGTGGACGTGGTGGGCGCCGTTGCTGACACCGGGAGCCACGATGTCGTTGTCCGAGTTGTGCTGTCCCTGCCTGTTGACTCCGCATCGGGAGGTGAAGGCTCCGGTCGAGGCGCCGGCTTGCCTGCGGACCTTGCGCACGTTCGGGGCCACCTTCGTGATGTCCACGAAGTCGGCCGCGGTGGGCCCGTCGTTGCTCTGCCCTTCGGCACCGGAGCCGTTTCCTTGTTGTCCGGTGTCGCCCCCCTCGCCCCGGGCGCCGCCGGGGCTCTGGTTCGCGGCCCCGGCCCCGGACGGCTGGGGCGCGGGTGCGTCGAGACCGAGGTTGCAGGCGGCGAGAGCGTCCAGCCCTGTGGGCCTGGCGGCCGACCGCCCGATGGCGATGGCGATCCGGTCGATGGTCGCCTTCCTCTTGTCTGTCAGGGGGCCGAGGATCGCGTTCTGCACAAAGTTCGGGCCCCCTTGCCCACGGGTGTCGACCAGCCGCTGGTTGGCCTCCGCGGTCTGGCGGTCCAGCAGTTGCAGGTTGCGGTCCACCTCGGCCTGTGCCTGCTGTGGGACGGCCGGCAGCTTGCCCTTCACGTCCGGGCAGCTGATCGTCTGGGCTGACCGCGTCGTAGGAGCGGTGGCGGTGACGTCGGACGCGTTGGCTGCGTAGTTCACGGCTACGAGGCCACCGCCCCCTGCCAGCAGCGCCGTGACCGCCAAGATGGCGTTGCGGCGGCTCCGGCCGCGCCTGTGATCTGCTCGCATGAGGACTCCCGATCTGACAGCGTGGTTCCTGGCCCGGCGGCGACGCGTATCACTCGCCGCCCGGATGCCCCAGCCTCACCTGAGTGGTCGGCGCTTGGCAGCTGTTCACGTTGCGCGTCATGGACACGTAAGAACTGAGCGGCGCCCGAACTGACCCCGCCCGGCACGAGGAGCTGAGCCGCCTCGGCATCCCCCGCTCGGCGCTGGAAGAAGCCGGGATCCCGTGATCCGGGCCTTGTGCGCTACGACGACTTCACCCACTGCCTCTCGCACCAGCACACGCTCTGAAGCTGCTGACGTCGTTGACCGCACATTGGCGGCCTTCGCGAACAGCGAGCATCGCGCGGGCGGGGTGGGGACGTTGAGCGAGAGCGGTTCATCACAGCGTGGGTGCTGCGCCTGGCCTCGGTCGGTGTCGGGTCACCACTGGGTGACGAGTGGTATGTCCGGTCCGTGCTGCCGCCAGGCTTCTGTGAGGCGGACGAGGCGGGTGAGGGCGGCGATGCCGCTCTCGGTTGCGATCTTGCCGCCGGTGATATCGAACGTCACGGCGCCGATGACCTTGTCGCCGATGACGAAGAGGACGGCGGGGGCACCGTTGACGAGCGCGCAGTGGATGGCGGGCCTGCCGCCGGCAAGTCGCCGTTTCGCGGGTGTGGGCGGGTGTGGGTTTGAAACCGGCCCGTGCGACGGCGGCGATGCGCTGCGGAGTGTCGTACTGCAGCAGCGTCTTGGCCGCCCCGGCGACGTTGGAGTCGGCGATCGAGGTCGCGTCGTCGGTGAGCGGCGCCACCAGGCGTTCGGTGCGGCCCGATGAGGCGGCAGCGAGGAATTCCTCGCCGATCCTGCGGGCGGATGCCGGGTCGACTTCGCCGCCGTTGGGGCGCGCGGCGTGATGCGGTGCCGGGCCCGGTGGAGGTGCTGCTGGCTTGCGGATTCGGTGATGTCGAGTTCATCCGGCGGTGAGGAGGCCCCGCATGGTGGAGCGAGAGCGGGGGAGTGTGGTCGCGGTAACGTCGCCCCCGGTCTGATCGGGGGCTTTGACCAGAGCGCCTACGGGCCGGCCGAGTTCGCCGTGCGGGGCCGGGAGTGGTGACTTGCGCCTTTCACGCCACGGCGCCTCATCGCAGACGTCATGAGCAGGACGGCGGATGTGCCTTCCCGGCCGAGTTGGCCCCGACGTGATGCGCCATGGGCTGCTGCATCTGGCGAGGTCTTACGGACCCGTGACGTGATGGGCGCGGTGCTGCCGTGCAGGGTGCTCATGCTCCTAGCGTTCGTGTATGCGAGTACTGGTCACCGGCGGACGTTCATCGGGTGTCATGTCGTCGCGGCGCTGTCCGCACGGGGGCACGAGGCAGTCGTGTTCGACCTGCGTGACGGCCTGGACGTGCGTGACGCGGAGGCGGTCGCGGCCGCTCTGCCGGGTGTGGACGCCGTGTGCCATTAGGCGGCGATGGTGGGGCTTGGGAAGGGGTTCGGCGACGCGGTCGAGTACGTGTCGCGCAACGACCTCGGGACCGCGGTGCTGCTTTCCGCCATGGCCGAGGCGGGGGTCGGGCGGTTCGTGCTGGCCGGGTCGATGGTCGTGTACGGCGAGGGCTCGTACCTGTGTGAGCGGCACGGGGAGGTACGACCAGGCCCTCGGACCGTGGCCGATCTGGACGCAGGGCGTTTCGAGCCCCGGTGCCCGCGGTGCGAGTCGGCTCTGACGCCGGGGCTGGTCGGCGAGGACGCTCCGGTCGATCCCCGGAACGTGTACGCGACGACCAAGCTGGCCCAGGAGCATCTGGCTTCGGCCTGGGCCCGCTCGACGGGCGGCTCGGCGGTTTCGCTGCGCTACCACAACGTGTACGGGCCGGGCATGCCACGCGACACCCCGTACGCGGGGGTCGCGTCCTTCTTCCGGTCTGCGCTCGCCCGGGGCGAGGCGCCGCGTGTCGCCCAGGATCCGGTCGCCCTCGTCGCCTCGGGCGGTGAACAGAACGTGGTCGGGATCGGTCTCGCGCAGCACCTTGAGCAAGCCCGTGCACGGTCAGCGAGCAGGTTGGTCACCGTAATGCTGTAGGCGTGGAGGCGTGAGGGCATCACCGTGACGGTCGTACGCTTTCTGCGCTGCTGCTTGGTCAGGGTTGTGGGGTGCTGCCCATCTCGGCGGTGAAGATCACGGGGTTGCTGTCGAACCCTCGGACCATCGCGTGGAACTCCCACGTTCCGGAGGCGTCCCTGGTGAACTCCGCACGTCTTCGACGACGGCGCGTACGTCAGCCTCGGCAGGCTCAAGGGGAACAAAGGCAGCCAGAACTACCCCGTGCCCGCCGACGTGGACCCGGCGGACTTCACCAGCGTGAGTATCTGGTGCGAATGCTTCGACGTCTCCTTCGGCGCCGCCGAACTCGTCGGCACCTGACGGCATTTCGCACGGTTCCGGCGGGCCCGGCGTCATGCACTCCGCCGGTTCTGCCACCTCACATCGCGGCGATGCCCTCCATACCGGACTCGGCGAACGCGGGCAGGCCCTCGACGGTGGTGATCTTGGTGAGGGCGCCGTTCTTCCCGACGCGGAAGCCGTCGACCGTGCCGGAGGTGGCGTTCTGGACGTAGACGAACTTCGCGTCCCCGGTCACGGCGATGTCGATGACCCCCTGCGATTTCGCGGAGGGCGGGGTGGCGATGCCCACCCGGTCGGTCAAGGCGAGCCTGCCGTGCCTGTCCATACCGTACCCGCTGACGGTGGAGTTGCCGGTGTTGCCGCCGTAGAAGTGGTTGCCCGCGCGCTCCAGCCAGCACAGGACATCCTGGCCGTTGGCGAGCGGCTGCTGAAGGACCTTCAGCGTGCCGTCGCGCCGGACCCGGTAGGTGGTCACCGTGGACTTCTCGGCCTCGGCGACCAGCATCCGTTCGCCGGACGCGTCGAAGGTGATCGCGAACGGCACGTTGCCGGCGGACTTGTTGACGACGGGTTCGTCGACGGCCGGCAAGCCGTTGCTCTTCAGGGGGAAGACCTCGACCGTGTTGTTCCCCTTGGTGGTGACCACGAGGTTGCGGCCGTCCGGGGTGATCTCGACCTCGCCGGGCGAGGTGTCGAAACGCGGTATGTCCTCGTTGGCCAGGCCGAGGGAGCGGACGGACCCCCGTATCGGCACGAGCCCCTTCGCGGTGATCCGGAAGCCCTGGACGCTGCCCTCGCCGCCCGCGTTCATGACGTATGCGATCTTGCCGCGTACCGCGATGGAGGACGGGAAGCTGCCCCCGCTGTCGATGGTCTGGCGGTTCTTCAGCGTGGTTCCCTCGACACGGAAGGATGTCAGCGTGCCGCTGCCCGCGTTGACCGCCAGCAGCATCCCGGAGGCGTCGTCGTAGACGAGGGAGCCCTGGGAGGCGAGCGAGTCGGTGGGGGCGTCGACCTGGTCACCGCCCTTGCCGCCGGTCGTGTAGGTGCCCGCGGGTTTCAGCCTGCCCTGCCCGTCCCGGGCGAAGACGTGGATGGTGTTGCCGTTCAACTCGTTGCCCTGTACGAAGACGGCACGATCGGCTCCGGACCCGTACTGGCTTGCCGAGGCCAGGGACACGGCCACGGTGGCCGCCGCGACGGTGGCGAGGGCGCTGCCACCGACCACGATCCGCCGTGTCCTGGACTTCGCCCGGTGACCGCGGCGTCCCCCGGCCTTCCGGCTCGGCCGCTGCTCGCTCCGCTCGCCATACAGGCTCATGTTCTGCTCCCTGCCTTCTCGCGGCGCTGGTGCGACGCGTCCTCGTGCGTGTCCGTGGATGGGACAAGAGTGGTCGGCGGGGCAGTAGGGCGAGAGGGGAACGCGGTCCACGTCAGACTCTCGTAATCAGTGAGCATGCCGGCAGGCTCGGCACGCTCGGGGCAGTCGGCGTCGGCGAAGGCCCAGCGGATGGTGCCGGTGCGGACGATGACGTACATGGCCGGCAACGGGAGCATGCGTGGCGAGCAGGAGTTGTACCGCGCTGCCCTGCGCCTTTACCTGCGGGAGCGTTTCGAACCGGCGGGACCCGACGAGCAGCGTGACCGCGGCCTTGGACTCGCTCCGCCCCGCGACCTCGTCACGATGCCGGATCCTCGTCCGGCAGGCAGAGGACGGATACGCGCTGGATGAGGTTGTTGCCGAACCCTCCCTGGTTCCGGGGGGCGTCGAGGGGCTGGGTGTGCCCTCCGGCGTCGGTGGCGCGGGCGCTCAGGGTGTGGCGGCCGGGCGTCGCGTGCCACTCGGCCCGCCACCTCCGCCAGGACCAGCGGTGTCCCTGCGCGGGGGCGAGGTCCGCGTCGCGCCAGGTCCTGGCGCCGTCCGTACTCAGTTCGACTCTCGTCACCGGGGCGCGGCCCGACCAGGCCAGCCCCGCCACCAGCACGGGGCCGGGGCGTACGACCCGCGTGCGGGACATGAAGTCCGGAAAGCCCGGAGGGGCCATCAACGCCCGCGGGGCGGTCCGGGTGACGGGTTCACCGGGTTCGTCCGGGCGCCGCCGGTAGCGGTAGGCCACCGACTGCTGAAAGCCGGTGAACGGGGTGTCCGTGACGATGATCTCGTGCAGCCACTTCATCTGCGCCATCCCGTACCAGCCCGGGACCGCCAGCCGCATGGCCGTGCTGTGGGGGCAGCGGTGCACCGTTCATCGCGTACGCGACCAGCACCTCGGGATCGCTGTCCATGGCCACCGCCAGCGGAAGGCTGCGCCGGTAGTCCTGTTCCACGCCCCGCTCGACCCCGTGGTCGGCTCCCGTGAACACGGCCTCCGCGGCGCCCGGCGTGACCCCCGCCTCGGCGAGCAGGGTACGCAGCGGCACCCCGGTCCACTCGGCCGTGCCGACGGCCTCGACCAGCCACGGCTGACTCACGGGCCGCGGCACGAGCAGCGCGCGGCCGTTTCCCGCGCACTCCATGGTGACGCGGTGCGTCACCGCAGGGAAGGAGCGGAGCTCCGCCAGGTCGACCGTCAGGGGCGTGTTCACCTTGCCGGTCACGGTCAGCCGCCATGTCGAAGAGTCGGCCGCGGGGATGTCGTAGTGGACCAGCACGTAGTGCAGCCCGGCAGGAGTGACGTCGTAGCGCAGCGCCTCCAGCGGCAGGCCGTGGTTGCGGGTCGCGAGTGCGAGCTCCTGCGCGGTGATGTCTTCGCCCGGTTCTGCCAGGCGTGCTGGGGTGCTGACGTCGCTGATGCGTCCGTCCATCTCCCCATGGTGCGCCATGGCGGGTACCCGGCGTTCTTCCACCACGGTCTGGGGCGTGTGGGGCGCCTGAGGTCGTGAAGTCCCCGGATCGCGATGGCGGGGAGGGCCGTCACAGGTCCTTGGCCGGCCAGTCCAGCAGCCGGGCGCCGATCACCGCCGTCTGCAGCATGTACCGGTGGGCCGGGTCGCCGGGGTTCGCGCCGGTGAGCTGGTGGATGCGTTCCAGGCGGTAGGTGAAGGCGCGCACGCTCAGGGAGAGGCGCCGGGCGGCCTCGGCTGCGACGCAGCCGCAGTCGAAGTAGGCGGCGAGGGTGTCCAGGAGGGGCTGGACGCCACCGCGGGCGGTGGTGAGCGGGCCGAGGGTGTCGAGGACGAGCTCGGCCATGGCCTGCCGGTCGCGGGTCAGGACCGGGTAGACGAGCAGGTCGGCGGCGCGCAGGACCGGGTCCTCCAGCTCCAGACGCTCGGCGAGCTCCAGGACGCCCAGCGCCTCCTCGTACGAGTGGACGACGCCGCCGGGGCCGGGCTGCGGGCGGCCGATGGCGACCCGGCCGCCGTCGGTGGCGGCGTAGGCCTGTTTGGCGAAGTGGGCGAGCACCTCGTCCTGGTGGCCGGGGGCGATGCACAGCAGACGGCCGTCCTTGGTGGTGAGCAGGATGCTGCGGTCGCCGAAACGCGAGATGAGCGCGCGTTCCACCTGCCGGGGCACCGGGTCGCCCTCCTCGTAGGCGACCGGACCCTCGGCGACGGCGACCGCGTGAGCGTGGGACAGACGCAGACCGAAACGTTCCGCGCGTTCGGCGAGGCGCCCGAGGTCGCTGCGGCCGTAGAGCAGGTCGTCGATGAACTCCCGGCGGGCCGCCTCCTCCTGACGCACGGCATGCCGCTGGGCGTCCTCGTATCCCTCGGCGAAGGCGTCTACGACCTGCTGTACGGCGGCCAGAGCGTCGGCGGCCGAGCCGGGGAAGGCCGGCCATGCCGTGCGGGCGGCGTTCAGGTGGGCGCTGACCAGGGCCCGCAGTCCGTGTCCGGCCTCCGCGGCCTGTTCCCCGAGGGCTCGCCGGGAGGTGATCTCCTCCCGGGTCAGGCGTCGGCCGGTGGCGGAGACCTCGGCCAGGATCTCGGCATACCCGTCCAGATACCGCTCGGGAATCTCCCGCTCCGTCACATCGCCCCCGGAATCTTGACGCGCCGGTGACGGTTCCTTAGCGGCTCACCGGCATGCAGACCTTAATGAACTCTGCCGGGGACCGGCAATGCGCCGACGCGGGACGGCCGAGCATCATGGCCTGCGGGGAGCACTGCGAAAGGTCCCGATGCCGGACACCGGCAGGTGCCCGGCATCGGGACCCGGAGCGAGCGGGCGCCATCGGGCCCGGCTGACGGGCACCTCGGGCGGTAGGAGGGGGAGGACGTGCGAACGTTTCTGGCTGCGGCCACCGGTCTGCCGGCCATCCTGCCGACCGCCGCTCTCGTGGTGATCGTGTGCTTCTGGCTGCTGGTTGCCCTGGGGGTCGTCTCAGCCCGCGACTTCGACGCGGACGCCGACCTCCGGGCCTGGGGCATGGGTGGCGTTCCCGTGGCGGTCGCCGTGTCGGCGCTGACGGCACTGGCCTGGTCCCTGAGTGTCGGGACGACTCTCCTGCTGACGGCGTTCGCACCACCAGGCCCGGCCACTGTACTGCTGCGCATGGTCGTCCCGGTTGCGGCGCTGCTCGCCGCCTGGCGGCTGACGTGCCTGCTCGTACGGCCGCTGCACCGGCTCTTCCCCGACGAACCCGGTCTTCGCGAACTCCGCCGTCCAGGGCAACGCGCCGCCTGAACGACAGCGCCACCGGGACCCCTTCCTCACACTTCAACACCCTCATGCCGCAAGGACGTATGCCATGAATGCCATCATTGTGGGCGTCGGCGCGCTCGCCGCCGCCATCCTGCTCGCCGTGCTCGCCGTCTCCCGTCTGTTCCGCAAGGTGGAGCAGGGCAAGGCGCTGATCGTCTCCAGGACGAGGAAGGTGGACGTGACCTTCACCGGGCAGGTCGTGCTGCCGGTGCTGCACAAGGCCGAGGTGATGGACATCTCGGTGAAGGCGATAGAGATCACGCGGGCCGGCAAGGACGGGCTGATCTGCAGGGACAACATCCGCGCGGACATCCGGATCTCGTTCTTCGTCAAGGTCAACAAGACGGTGGAGGACGTCGTCAAGGTCGCCCAGGCCGTCGGCACCGCACGGGCGAGCGACCAGAAGACACTCCAGGAGCTGTTCCACGCGAAGTTCTCCGAGGCGCTGAAAACCGTCGGCAAGCAGCTCGACTTCACCGACCTGTACACCAAGCGCGAGGAGCTGCGGTACCGGATCATCGAGGTCATCGGCGTCGACCTGAACGGCTACCACCTGGAGGACGCGGCGATCGACTACCTGGAGCAGACGCCGCTGACCCAGCTCGACCCGGCCAACGTCCTCGACGCCCAGGGCATCCGCAAGATCACCGAGCTGACGGCCGTGGAGCACGTGCGCACGAACGAGGCCCGGCGCACCGAGGAGAAGGAGATCACTCGGCAGAACGTGGATGCCCGCGAGGCCATCCTGGAGCTGGAGCGCCGGCAGGCGGACGCCGAGATCAAGCAGCGGCGGGAGATCGAGACCGTGCGGGCCCGTGAAGAGGCGGAGACGGCCCGGGTGGCGGAGGAGGAGCGGTTGCGGGCGCAGTCCGCGTTCCTGGCCACCGAGGAGAGGCTCGGCATCCAGCGCGAGAACCAGGCCCGCGAGGTCGCCGTGGCCGCGAAGAACCGCGAGCGCGTCATCGCCGTCGAGAACGAGCGCATCGAGAAGGACCGCCTCCTGGAGGTCATCGCCCGGGAACGGGAGACCGAACTCACCCGGATCGCCGCCTCCAAGGAGGTCGAGGCCGAGAAGCGGGAGATCGCGGAGGTGATCCGCGAGCGGGTCGCCGTGGACCGCACGGTCGCCGAACAGGAGGAGTCCATCAAGAAGCTCAGGGCCGTGGAGGAGGCGGAGCGGCAGCGCCAGGCCGTGGTCATCGCCGCCGAGGCGGAGGCCCAGGAGCAACTGGTCAAGGACATCAAGGCGGCGGAGGCGGCCGAGCAGGCCGCCGTCCACCACGCGGCCGAGCAACTCACCCTGGCAGAGGCCCGGTTGAAGAGCGCCGACCTCGATGCCCAGGCCAAACTGCGCCTCGCCGAGGGGCTTCGGGCCGAGGCCGCGGCAGAGGGCCTGGCCGCCGTCCAGGTCCGCGACAAGGAGGCCGAGGTCATCGAGAAGGCCGGCCGTGCCGAGGCCGAGGCGACCCAGGCACGGCTGCGCGCCGAGGCCGAGGGATCCAGGGCGAAGGCACTCGCCGAGGCCGAGGGCATCGGGGAGAAGCTGAAGGCAGAAGCGGCCGGCCTGACCGAGAAGGCGGCGGCGATGGCCGCGCTCGACGAGGCGTCCCGTACCCACGAGGAGTACCGGCTGCGGCTGCAGGCGGAGAAGGAGATCCGGCTCGCCGGTCTGGACGTGCAGCGGCAGGTCGCCGAGGCGCAGGCCACGGTGCTCGCGACCGGGCTGGAGAACGCCGACATCGACATCGTCGGCGGCGACTCGGTCTTCTTCGACCGGCTGGTGTCGTCCATCGGCCTCGGCAAGAGCGTCGACGGATTCGTACGGCACTCCGAGACCGCCCAGGCGCTGGCGAAGCCCTGGCTGGACGGCACGGCGAGCTTCACCGACGACCTCCGCGGCGTGCTCGGCTCGGTCACGACCGCCGATGTGCAGAACCTGACCGTCTCCGCGCTGCTGATGACGCTGATGAAGACGGGCGACACCGACTCCGGGCGGCTCCAGCAGCTGCTCGACAGGGCCGGCGAGCTGGGACTCGCGGACAAGCCGCTCGCCGCCCTCAACGGCAGCGCCGTCCGCGCCTGACTCGCCCCGGTCCGGACCCGCCGCACAGGGGACGGCGGGTCCGGACCACGCTCTTCCGACTTCCCGAGAGGCACGCCATGACCACCGGCCCGATCGAGCGACTGGACGGCGGCGCGTACGAAGTGCTGCGCGACCGCCTCACCGCGCAGGCCGCCGAACTCGCCCGCCGGGCCGAGGCGCTCAACACCCGCCGCGGCGAGGAGTTCGGCTCGACCCGGCTCGAACTCGCCCGCACGGGGCAACTGCGCACCGAGCACGCCGGCGTGCCCCGCGACATCGCGGCCGTGGGTGACGTACTGCTCCTCGGCTGCGGTACCGTCCCGGGCCGGGACGGCGACCCACGTGTGGGTGACGTCCTCGCCCTGTACGGTCGCGACCTTGGGCGACTGCCGGAGGACGCCGTGCCCGGCCTGCTGGACGATCCCGCCTTCGTGCGGGAGTTCACGGCCCTTCACCGCTATTTCCGGCAGGCCCGTCTGCTCCGGCTGCGCAGAGTGCCGGGCAAGCTGCTGGCCGTCTTCCGCACTGGCGAGCGGCCCGGCGACATCCGCGTTCTGCGCTGGTCGCCGGCGGAGGATGGACGGGCCGCCTTCCTCGACGCGCGCGGCGACCGCGACCTCGTTCAGCCTGCCTCTGACGACGTCGAGTGGACGTCAACCAGTCGTGACGACCACGTCCTCGGCCGTCACCCGCACGTCTCCGTCGGCGGCGAGGTCTTCGTCTCCACGGTCGGCGGCGCCCTCACCGTCAAGGCCGAGAACGACACCGACACGGGCCAGGGCGTCTACGCCGAGCCGGTCGACGAACCGCTGCAGTCCCTCGCCGACGCCGACATCTCGTACGCGCGCGTGGGCGCGCTCGTCCTGCTGCGCGTCCGCCCGTACAACGAGGACACCGACCGCCACCTGGTGTTCAACACCCTGACCGGAACCGTCGTCCGTCTCGACGGCATCGGGCAGGCATGCCGTCGCCTGCCAGAGGACCAGGGCATCCTCTTCCCCGGCGGCTGTTACCTGGCCACGGGCACCCCCAAAACCTACGAACTCGACACTGCGGGGATGGAGTTCGAGCGGGAGATCCGCTCCCCGAACGGCGAAGACGTGCTCTACACCTTCCGCACGCGCGGGGAAGGCCGCAGCCTGCTCATGCCGTACAACACGATCCGCAAGGAGGCCGCCAACCCCCTGCTCTGTCAGGGCTGGACGCTCTTCGACGACGGCGGGCTGGTGATCCTGCGCGCCGAGGACGACGAGCCGCGGCACGTCCACCCCGTCCAGCTGTGGAACTCCCCGTACGTCTCCGGCACCCACGCCGCAGCCCGGCCCGTCGGCTCCGGCCCGCTGGCCCGCGTCGGCAACGCCGACCTCGTCCGCGGCATCTCAGACTGCCTGTCCATCGCCCGCGCCGTCACCGAGACCACCCCCAGCAGCGAGGTGTACGCGGCGCTGACCGCCGCCTGCACCCGCGTGACCGACTCCCACCACTGGCTTGCCGACCCCGAACTCAGTGATCTGCGCACCCCGTTGACACAGATCCGGGCGACGGCGGAACAGGTGCTGGCCGAGTTCGAGACCGTCCGGGCGCTCACCCGGCGGGCGCAGGACGCGCTCACCGAGGCCGCCGAGCGGGTCGCCGCGGTCGTACGCCGCCTGCGGGGCGAGGCGCCGCGCGGCGCCATGGCCTGGGTGACCGGCCTGACCGAACTGCGCCAGGCCCAGGGACACCTGCTCGCCGTCAAGGACCTGCGGTACGCGGACACCACTCGCATCGACGAACTCGCCGCTGGCACCGAGGCCGACATCTCCTCCTTCGCCCGCCGGGCCGTCGCCCATCTGGCCCGCGAGGACGCCTTCGCCGACCTCCACGCGGACGTCGCACGGCTCGGCGCCGATGCCGGTGCGGTCCCCACCCTCGCCGAGGCGGCGCCCGTCGCCGCCCAGTTGGACGGACTCGCCGACCGGTTGGGCACGGTGACGCAGGTGGTCACCGGGCTGGACGTCACCGACGCCACGGTCCGTACATCCGTCCTGGAGCGGATCGCCGAGGTGCTCGGCGGTGTCAACCGGGCCCGCGCCGCCCTCGACGGCCGCCGGGCCGAACTGCGAGAGCGCGAGGGACGGGCCGAGTTCGCCGCCGAGTTCGCGCTGCTGGGACAGGCGATCACCAGCGCGATCGCCGCCACCGCGAGCCCCGAGGCGTGCGACGACCAGCTCACCCGCCTGCTCGTGCAGACGGAGAGCCTGGAGGCCCGGTTCGCCGACTCCGACGACTTCCTCGGCATGATCACGGACAAGCGCGACGAGATCCACGAAGCGTTCGCCGCGCGCAGGCAGAGCCTCGCCGGCGTCCGCGCCCGCCGCGCCGAGCGCCTGGCCGACTCGGCGACCCGCGTGCTCCGGACGGTGACCAGGCGGGCAGCCACCCTCGTCGACGCGGACGCCGTCACCACGTACTTCACCTCCGACCCGATGCCCGTCAAGGTCCGTCGCATCGCCGACGAACTGCGTACACTCGGCGACCAGGTCAGGGCGGAGGAGCTCGACGGCCGCCTTGAGTCCGCCCGTCAGGAGGCGCTGCGCGCCCTGCGCGACCGCACCGACCTGTACGCCGACGACGGCCGCACCCTCCGCCTGGGCGACCATCGCTTCGCGGTCAACACCCAGCCCCTCGACCTCACCCTGGTCCCGCACGGCGACACTCTCGCCTTCGCCGTCACCGGCACCGACTACCGGTCCCCGGTCACGGACCCGGACTTCGGCGCCACCCGGGCCCACTGGGACCGCCCCCTGTGCTCGGAGTCACCCGAGGTCTACCGCGCCGAACACCTCGCCGCCCGCCTGCTGGACGAACACGGCCCGACCGCACTGGCGGAGGAGAGCGACCTGACGGCACTGGTCCGCAGGGCCGCGGAGGAGGCGTACGACGAGGGCTACGAGCGCGGCGTCCACGACCACGACACGGTGCTGATCCTCACCGCCCTGCTGCGGCTGCACACGACCGCCGGCCCGCTGCGCCACGAGCCCGCAGCCCGGGCCGCCGCCCAGCTGTTCTGGGCGCACGGCACGACGGCCGACGCCCGCGGGAACTGGACCCGGCGCGCGGTGTCCCTGGCCCGCGCTCGGGACACCTTCGGCCTGGTGCCCGCGATCGACGACGTGCGGCAGGAGCTGGCGGAAGCGATCGGCGGAGAGAGCGCGGCTGCCGCCGCCGGCTACCTCTTCGAGGAACTGACCAGCGGTCCCGACGGCTTCGTCATCAGTGCGGGCACCCGCACCCTGCTCGACAAGTTCCGCCGTACGGTGGGCACCTCGGCCTACGACGAGGACCTCGCCGCACTCGATGATCTCGCCGAGCGCGAACAGCTCGTCGAGGCATGGCTCTCCGCCTACGCCACCGCCACCGGCACGGACCTCGGCCCCGGTGACCTGGCCGAGGCGGTCGCCGCCGAACTCTGCCCCGGATTGGTCCGCCACGAGTCCGACGCACAGCTCAGCGAAAGCGTCACAGGGCTGCTGGGCAGCCACCCGCGCGTCACGGGTCGTGCGCTCACCGTCCGCGTCGACGAACTCCTGGCCCGTACCCGGCGGTTCCGCACCCACGACGTACCCGCCCACCGCGCCTACCAGCGCCGCCGTACCGCGCTGGCCGCCGCCGAGCGCGCCCGCCTCCGCCTGGACGAGTACCGTCCCCGGACCATGTCCGCGTTCGTCCGCAACCGGCTCGTCGACGAGGTGTACCTGCCCCTCGTCGGCGACAGCCTCGCCCGGCAGATCGGCGCCGCGGACGAGCCCGGACGCACCGCCACCGGCGGCCTCCTGCTGCTCGTCTCCCCGCCCGGCTACGGCAAGACGACCCTGATCGAGTACGTCGCCGACCGCCTCGGCATGATCCTCGTGAAGGTCAACGGCCCGGCGCTGGGCCAGGCCGTGACCTCCCTGGACCCGGCCGAGGCCCCCAACGCCACCGCACGGCAGGAGGTCGAGAAGATCAACTTCGCGCTGGAGGCGGGCAACAACACCCTCCTGTACGTGGACGACATCCAGCACACCTCGCCCGAACTGCTGCAGAGGTTCATCCCGCTCTGTGACGCCACCCGCCGCATGGAAGGGGTGCGGGACGGCGAGCCGCGCACCTACGACCTGCGAGGCAAGCGATTCGCGGTGTGCATGGCCGGCAACCCCTACACCGAGTCCGGCAGCCGTTTCCACGTCCCCGACATGCTCGCCAACCGTGCCGACGTCTGGAACCTCGGCGATGTCCTGACCGGCAAGGAGGACGCCTTCGCACTCAGCTTCGTCGAGAACGCCCTCACCTCCAACCCGGTCCTCGCCCCACTCGCCGGCCGCGACCGCGCCGACCTGGAGCTGCTCGTCCGGATGGCCGAGGACGACCCGACGGCCGGGGCCGACCGGCCGGCCCATCCCTACGCCCCGGCCGAGCTGGAACGGATCCTGGCGGTGCTGCGTCATGTGCTCACGGCCCGCCGCACGGTCCTGGCGGTGAACGCCGCGTACATCGCCTCGGCCGGCCGGACCGACACCAGCCGCACCGAGCCGCCCTTCCGGCTCCAGGGCTCGTACCGCAACATGAACAAGATCGCCCAGCGGATCCAGCCGGTCATGAACGACGCCGAACTGGCCGCGCTGATCGACGACCACTACACGGCCGAGGCCCAGACCCTCACCACCGATGCCGAGGCCAACCTGCTGAAGCTGGCGGAACTGCGCGGCACGCTCAGCACCGGACAGGCTGTGCGCTGGGCCGAGATCAAGGCGGCGTACGTCCGTGCGCAGGCCCTCGGCGGTCCCGAGGACGACGGCCTCACCCGCGCCGTGGCGGCCCTGGCCCTGGTCGGTGACCGTATCGCCGCCGTCGAGTCGGCCATCGACCGGGCCGCCGCCCCACACCACCCCGGTGCCCACCCGAGCGGCCGCCACGCGGCCGGGGAACAGGAGCAGCGATGATCTACTTTCTCGTACCGCTCGCCGTCGCGGTTTTGATCGTCGCCCTTGGCACGACCGTGCTGGTCCGCAGGGACCGGCGGCGGCTGGGGGCCGGGCCCGAGACTCTTCGGATCGAGAACGAGGCCACCCTGGGGCTCCGCGGGGCCCGGCGCCGGGCCCACGCGTACCAGAACCGTTTTCTTCGCGAGCACGAGTGACGGAGACCGTCGGTGGTCTCACCCCTTCCGCATCAGTCAAGCGGGCACCGGCGCTCGCCTTCACACTGAGCGGACCGGGAGCCGCCTCCGACGAACGCTCCTCTTTTTCATGGGGTTTTGGGCGACCTCGTGGCGCCGAGCAGCTCGTGCAGCAGGCGCGAGGCCGTGATCACCCCCAGGAAACGGGTGCCTGCTCGGCCCTTTGCACCTGGTGGAACCTGGATCTTCTCGGCCACCGCCACCAGTGGACTGCGCACGCGTGCCATCAGCGCGGCCACCTCCAGCGCGGTGTCATCAGGGTCGGCGATCGGCGGTGGTTCGGCCCGGTCGGACAGGCAGTCGCCGACGCGGCGGCCGGCGAGGGCTTCGCAGAGCCGGTCGGCATGCCGCTCGTCGACGACGGCGGCAAGCGCCGGATCCTCGACAACGTAGGGGGGCACCAGCACTTTGACCAGCTGGGACGCGGGCAGGATTGCCTTCGGTTCACCGAGTTCGTCGAGCACGACCAGGCCCGGCAATCGGCGCTCGGCCATCAGCCGGGCGGCTTCCAGGGCGTCGCTGTCGACGCTCACCGTCTCGTATTCGACCGCCAGGTCACGGGCGCGCACGGCGGACTCCTTCATCTGCTCGAAAGGTTCCTGTTCTCAGCGTCGTACACCCCCTAAGCGGGTGCCAGGGCCTTGACGCGGAACATACGCGGCTCCGGCTTCCGGATGCCTGGCGTGCCTGACGCGATACTGCCGGCCACCGGCTCGACGGAGATCAAAGCGCCGTGTGGCTGTCCGGTGTCCCCTGAGGGGAGCGAGTCCGCAGGCCCCGCCGGTGGAACCCCTCGGCGAGGTGTGACCCGCACAGGATGCCCAGGGCGAACAGCGTGAACCCGGAGGGGACAACGGAGGAAAGGAACGAGGCGTCCTCGGGTTCCAGTTCGCTGTGACGTATCAGCGGGGTGAGCATCCCGCCGGCCCAGAGCACCAGCATGGCGACTCCCCGGACCTGTATCGCCCACGGGACGGTGCGGTGCCGGTAGCGCCGGGGCGCCCAGCCCTTCAACATCAGTACGGCACAGGGCAGTGCCAGTGCCGACAGGCCGATGCACCACAGCCAGGTGAACATCCTTCGCTCCTTGTCCTGCGGAAAGGCCACCTGGTGACGATCCCACGGGTGACTGGGGCGGGTCATTGCCCTCGGGGCGCCGAGCGTTCGCGTCGTTGATCAGGCCAGGACGAAGTAGCGCAGCCACACGTACAAGGCCGACAGGGCCACGGTGACGACGGTGACGACCAGGCCGTACTTGGTGAACTGCCAGAAGGAGATGGGCTGCCGGTTGCGTTCCGCGATGCCCAGGACGACGACGTTGGCGCTGGCGCCGATGGCGGTGGCGTTGCCGCCGAGGTCCGCGCCGATGGCCAGGGCCCACCACATGACGTGGTCGGGATCGCCGCTCATGCTGTGCACCAGGTCCGCGGTGATGGGCGCCATCGTGGCGACGTAGGGGATGTTGTCCACGATGCCGGACAGCACGGCCGAGGCGCTGAGCAGCAGCATGGAGCCGCCGAGTTCGTTGTCGCCGATGGCGTCGGCGAGGGCGCGGGAGATCTCGCCGATGACGCCGGTCTCGATCAGTCCGCCGATCATGATGAACAGGCCGGCGAAGAAGGCGAGGGTGGGCCACTCGACCTCGCCCAGGATGTCGCGGGTCTCGGCGGAGGAGACGGCGATCAGCAGTCCCGCGCCGAGCAGGGCGACGACGCTGGGCGCGTAGTGGAGTACCGGGTGCAGGACGAATCCGGCCACGACCAGGGCCAGCACCACCAGGCCCTGGACGAGCAGCCGGGGGTCCTTGATGGCTTCCTTCTCCTCCAGTGCCATGACCTCTTCGGCACGTGCCTCGTCGTAGACGAAGGAGGCGCGGAACAGGAAGCGGCACAGGGCGACGAGGACGACGACCAGGATCGCGGACAGGGGGGCGAGGTGGACCAGGAAGTCGTTGAAGGTCAGCCCGGCCCGGCTGGCGATGATGATGTTGGGCGGGTCGCCGACCAGGGTGGCGGTGCCGCCGACGTTGGAGGCGAACACCTCGGCGATGAGGAAGGGCGCCGCGGGCAGCGCGAGACGCTCGCAGACCAGCAGGGTCACCGGCGCCACGAGCAGCACCGTCGTGACGTTGTCGAGGAGTGCCGACGTGACGGCGGTGATGACGACGAGCATCACCATCACCCGGAACGGTCTGGCCCGGGCCCGCTTCACCGCCCAGATCGCTAGGTACTCGAACATGCCCGTCTTCTTGAGCACGCCGACGATCATCATCATGCCCATCAGCAGGAAGATGACGTTCCAGTCGATTCCGCTGTGCTCGGAGAAGAAGGCCGACTCGTCGTCGGTGGCGCGGATCGCCAGCATCACCGCGGCGCCGGCCAGGGCGGCCCCGACGCGGTGGATCTTCTCGCTGATGATCAGCCCGTAGGTGGCCACGAAGACCACGACCGCTGCCCAGCTCTGCCAGCCGTTCACGTTCCTCCGACAAGTCGTTCCATCAGGCGGGCCGCGGTCACGGCGCTCACGAGGCGGCTCCGGTCGCCGTCGCGCTCGACCACGGCGACCAGGGGGACGTGTGTGCGGGCCATGAGGGTCGTGACGTGTGTCGCGCTCGCCTCCGTCGTGACCGCCGGCGCTCGGGTCCGGTGCCGCGGCAGCCACTCCGCCACCGTGAGCCCGGCCAGTCTTTCCAGAGCGCCGTCGAGGTCTCGGGCGTCGAGTCCGGCGCCGTACCGAGGGTCCGTCAGCGCGTCCGGGGGCAGGAGCGGCCCGATGAGCTGGGAACCGGGCACCGCGGCGTACGGCCGTCCCTCGCGGTCCACGACCAGCAGCGCGGGCAACCGCCGCTCGACCAGCAGCCGTGCCGCATCGCGCGCGTCATCGTCGGTGACGACATGGGGATACGGCTCCGCGAGCTCACGCGCCGACACGGTCGGCCCCCGAAACCGTACGAGGTGCTTCGCCGCCGGGCACACCCGCGAGGTCCTCTACGTCGAACACACGGGCGATCGGTACGTCGGTGGAGCTGTGCGCGACGATCGAGAAGGCGATGCACACGGCGATGAGCGTGAACGCCTCCTCGCCCTGCGGGATCCCGGCCTGCAGCACCAGCAGCCCGTACACCACCGAGGCGAAGCCCTTCGGCCCGAACCAGGCGGCGACCAGCTTCTCCCGTCGCGTGAAGCGGGTGCCGAGCAACGACAGCAGCAGCGAGGCCGGACGGATCAGCACGATGGCCAGCACCACCGCCATGTAGCCGCCGAAGGACAGGTCGCCGAACAACTGCGGTGTCAGCAGCGCCCCGAACACGAGCAGGGCCGCGAACTTCGCCAGTTCCGCGAGCGCCTCGCCCAGCGGCTCGAACGCCTCCTTCGCCTCCAGGGAGCGCGCGGTGAGCACCGCGCCGGCGGAGAACGCGGCGAGGTAGGGGTTGGCATGCGTCAGGTGGCAGGCCGCGTAGAGGATCACGCCGATCGCCAGCGGCAACAGCGGCTGGAGCTTGGGCTCGGCGCCCAACAGCCGGAATCGTACGAGTTCGATCACGGCGAGCGGGAGGACGACGCCGAAGACCAGCCCGAGCACAAGCTCCAGCGCGATCTTTCCGAGGCCAGCCTCGGCGTGCCCGGAAGTGGGCCCCGCCGCCGCGATCAGAACGAGGACGACCGGCAGAGCGAGACCGTCGTTGATGCCGCTCTCGACGTTCAGCAACTGCCGTAGTTTCGCCGGGACTTCCTTGCGGCCGACGATCGCGGAGGCGAACACCGGGTCGGTGGGCGCCAGTACGGCGCCGACCAGGAACGACGTCGTCCAGTCCAGACCGACCAGGAAATGCGTGGTCAACGCCATGCCGGCGAACGCCAGCGGCATGCCGAGGCCGAGCGCGCGGGCCGGGTTGCGCCAGTTGGCGCGCAGTTTCGGGAACGAGACGTGCATGCCGTCGGTGAACAGGACCGCGAACAGCGCGAGGTCGGCCGTCACGGACACGATCTCGCTGTCCGGAGTGATGTGGACGATCCCCAGGAAGCCGTCGCTGACCAGGGCGCCGCCCACGAGGAAGAGGAAGGAGGTGGACAGCACGGTCCGGGCGGCCAGACCTGACAGCAACACCGCGATGAGCAGCGCCACCCCGAACACCACGACGAGCACCATGACCCGGACCCCCGATCGGCAAAGACACGTGACCTCTAACCGCCGACCAGACTTCCCGGCACACCGCGGGGAACCCTACACGTTCTTTACGCGGCATTGACAGGTCCTTGGCGTGCACTCAACCGTGCGCGTCCTTGCCGGGTTCCGGCAATGATCACGCTCGCCGGTGCGCGCGGGGAGCCGGTCGGCGTTCCTCTCCTGCTCCTAATTCGTGAGTAGGTCGTTCCGGGCCAGCCTCGCGAGGGGCTGTTGGACTGACTGATGTGGATGGGTTTCGCGGCGGCTGCGTGGGCGCCGGATGGACTCCTGTGTTCTCCCGGCCCGCAGAGGCCTTCAGAAAGAGCGGTTGCCTCCGGCGTCTTCGGACCGCCGCGAAACCCATCCCGGCCGTCCGCACGTTGATCGTCGTGGTGCGAGCCCGCCGCAGGGTGACCTCTCCGTTTCCTCCCGAGCCGTCGAGCTCTGCACGAGACAGAGGCCCCCGTGGTGCGCCGGCGTCACGAACGGCTGGTGAGATGGCGGACCCGAGAGTCCTGGAATCAGGTCGCCGCGTGGCCCACACAGGCTTGTCACCCGCACAAACGCACAGGGCAAGGAGAACCGATTGAACGTGTGCTGCGGGATCGACTGGGCCGAACGCCACCACGACGTCGCCCTGGTCGACCCGGCCGGCGCGCTGCTGGCCCAAGCGGCGGATCACCGATGACGCGGCCGGTTACCGGGTGCTGCTGGAACTGCTCGCCGAGTACGGCGACACCCCCGAGGACCCGATACCGGTCGCGATCGAGACCAGCCACGGCCTGCTCGTCGCCGCCCTGCGCACCGGCAACCGCCGGATCTACGCGGTCAACCCGCTCTCCGCCGCCCGCTACCGCGACCGGCACGGCGTCAGCCGCAAGAAGTCCGACCACGGCGACGCCCTGGTCCTGGCGAACATCCTGCGCACCGACATGCACGCCCACCGGCCGCTGCCCGCCGGCAGCGACCTGGCCCGCGCCATCACTGTCCTCGCCCGCGCCCAGCAGGACGCCGTCTGGCACCGCCAGCAGCTGGTCAACCAAGTCCGCTCGCTGCTGAAGACGTTCTGCCCGGCCGCTCTGGACGCCTTCCTCGGCGAGCAGCACGGCCTCGCCCGTCCCGAGGCCCGCGCCGTCCTGGCCACGGCGCCGACCCCGGCCCGCGCGACGAAGCTCTCGCTCCCGCAGTTCCAGGCCGCGCTGCGACGCGCCGGCCGCGACCTCCGCTTGTGTACAAGCTAGCCGTTTTTTCGCGGGCACGGCCGAGATGGCGGATCACCCACCTCGAAGTCGTCGAGGATCACTAGGCCCGCGGAAACCAGTTCACTGAGCTGGGGGAGCCGCGCACCGTGACGACTCCTACTTGGGTGGCAGGCCCGCTGCGAAGGCGCGTCCCTCATCGATCCACGCATGCAAGGCGTCGTCCTCCGAGATGACGGAGCCCGCGACCACGACCCAGCCATGCATGGGGCGGCCGGTCATGTCGAAGATCCGCACCCCTGGCCGGGCCAGGGCCGCCGCGGTGGCGTCCCGGCCGACGCGGACCATGAGGTCGTCGCCGGTCACGCCGACGGCCATGTTGCCCCGATGCAGGAAGGCGATCCCGCCGAACATTCGCTTCTCGGCGATGTCGGGATCCGCGCCGAGTTGCTCGCGGATCCGCTCGGTCAGCCCTTCGTCGTACGTCATCAGACACCTGCTTCCCGCTCGGTGAGCCTTCGCTCGAGATCGCGCAGGTCCTTGGTCAGGGAGGAGCGGACCTGGCGGGCGAGTAGGGGCGCAGCCGGACGGAGGAGACCGCCGGGTCCTCCGCGGACGCGGATGGCGGCGAGAGTACCGCGCGGGTGTGGCTCGAAGGAGTACGTGACATGCATCGGCATCGGGGCGGCCACGGAGACCATGTCCAGCAGCCGCGGGGGCTCGTACTCCGCCACGCGCAGGACGTAGTCGATGCGCCGGCCGAGGAAGCGGGCCGTTCGGGTGACCTCGGCGCCCGTCCCGAACCCGCCGTCGTCCGCCTGCCGCGTCAGCTCCGCAGTGCGGATGCCGTGCGTCCTCCCCCATAGCCCTGAACGGGCATGGGCGGTGCCCCCAGCTGTCGTGGCACCAGTCCATGGCGTATCCGGCCACCTGCTCTGGCGGCAGGGGGATCAGGCGCCGCACTGTCACGTCGATCGTCATCGCCTTCCCACCTCGTGCTCGTGCGCCGGGCTCCGGCTTCGGCCGGTGGTGCGTGTACCGCATTCAGCATGGCCGTGATCGGTGGGGGGCGCTCGCCGCGTCGGATCGGGAGCGGCAGCCGAGTGGGCCGTGACGGCCGCGGCGGCAGCAGTGGGGCGGACCGGGTGTCGACAATGGGGAAAACAGGAGATGTCGATGCCTCGCGCGGGGGCGAGCCGGAGACGGACTGCCGGCCGACGTGGGTTTTCGCGGCCTGGCCGGTCTCTACCTGCTGTCCGGCGGGTTGTCTCCCGTCTGCCCGCCGTCCGTCGGGCGCGTGGCTGCCCGGTGCATGTGGATCACCGCGTACGTCTCGCCGTCCCTCGGCGGCCGTGTCCAGGAACGGGTGGTGAACGTGTGCAGCCTCCCGTACACGATGGCGTGACGCGGCAGACGGGCGCCGAACTCCCCCGTCACTGCTTCCAGCAGCGACCGCTCCACATCGGCGCCGTCCTCCAGCTCGCCGAAGAACCGGCCCGGGTCCAGCGCCCGCGGTATCTCCCCGCTCTTCTGGATATCTCCGTCCGCGTAGGTGAACGCGTACTGCTCGGCACCGTCTCGGGCCACCGAAAGGTGGAAGAACGGTTTCCCGTGCCGTGTCCTCAGGCCGCTCCACACCACGACCGCGCGGGTGCCCGCGCCGGCGGCCGCGGCCGGTGAGACGAGCCGCCGACGGTCGAACGGGGCGGGATCGCCGTCGAAGGCGAAACTCCAGCCGTTACCGGCCCGGCCCACCGCCATGAGAGCCCTGTCGTCATAGGACGAGAACTCCCTGTGGCGGTACATCGATTCGTGGCGTGCCTCCCAGAAGGTCATGGGTTCGTTCAGCACGGTGCCGTCCCCCTCCGCGAGACGTCCGGGCAGCTCCTCCGGCTCCACCCCCTCCACCAGGACGAACCGGTAGGACGTGCGGTTGTTGCCCGGGTCCGGCTCCGCGAGCCACACCAGATCGCCCGGGTCGAGCCCGGCCGTCGGCCTCGGTGGCTCACCCTTCTGCCCGCCTCTCGGCGTGGACAGCAGCTCCTGGCCCCGCTCCGGGGTCAGCAGCGGACCGAGCAAGGGGTCGGCCACCCATGCCAGCGGCGCCAGGTGGTCCGGCCCCCGGGGCTCCCACAGGGGCAGAGCACTCATCAGCGTCCGCCATGCGCCGTCGGTGTCTCCCCACCGCGCCAGCTCCCGCGCCCGCTCGACCGCTTCCCCGAACGGTCCGGCCGGCGTGTAGCGGTACGTGCCGTTCCTCACCTGATCCAGCGTCGCGTAAGCCAGTGACACCAGGTCGTCGCCGGCGCCCCGCAGATGGAACGTCAGCGTGGAGTCGTCCCGGTACGAGTGCGCCGCGTGCTCGGCGACCAGCGGCGGCAGCAGCTCCGGCGCGTACTGAGGGTCCGTCACCAGACCGTCGAAGTACACCATGTACGTCTGTCCGAGCAGGCGGCGCATCTGGTCACCCAGGCCGGCGGCCCGTGGTCTGCCGTACTCCTTGGCCTCGTCCAGCGCCTTCCCGGCCCGCTCCCAGCCGCCGCCCAGCGCCTCCAGCCGGGCCTCCTCCACCTGGGCGTCCAGCTTTCGCGTCGTGTCGTTGGCGAACACCGGCTCCTCGTCGCTCCGGTGGGCCCGCAGGCTGTGGAACTCCCGGTGCATGTCCCGCATGAACTCGAGGAAGTTCGCGTGCCGCTCGGGTGGTGCGGCCCGCCAGCCCGCCCACGTGTACACGGCCCACTCACCGTCCTCGTCCACGTCCTCGGGGTCCAGGAGGACGTAGGCGGCGTCGGACTCGACGTCGAGCTGCAGCCCACGCCGCCAGATGTCCGTCTCCCGCCGCTCCTCGGGCCCGGCGTCCTCGTCCAGGTGCTCCTCGAACGAATCCGCGAGTCCCGACGCGTCGTTGTGCCAGCGCGCGTCCTCGGTCCCCGCCAGCAACCACACGAACCCGCCCGCGTGCCGCCACCCGTCGCTGACCTTGAGGAACTCCCGGTACGACGGGGGCATCCGTCGGCCGAGGCGCTCCTCCATGGTCGCGATCAGCTCCTCGGACGCGGACGGGAACCCCAGCCACCGTGCCTGCCGCGCGGCCTCGTCGTCCTGGCCCCGCGTGTCGCCGTCCGGCAGGGAATCCGCCCACTCCCCGCTCCACCTGAGCAGGAAGGAGCGCCAGTCGAATGCCGTGGTGTCCGTCATGCGTCCGATGCTGCCACCCGCCACTGACAGCGCTGCTCTGCTTGCTGCGGCCAACGGGACTCTACGCGCCGGCCCGGAAGGCCGTGCCGGCGTGCTCGCGCCCGGTCTGGTCGGTGGACCTTGCCAGGCCGCAGGCGAGCGAGCCGAGCAGGAACGACGTGAGCTCGCCGAGCAGGAGTCGGCGGCGGCCGTAGCGGGTCGGAGACACGGCCGTCGACGGGACCTTGACCGAGGACGTCAGCAAGTAGACGGTGACGAGCCAGACGTACCGGTTGTCGGCGCTGCCGATCTGCTCGATGCTGCGCGGCAGTGCTGTGCCGCCCAGCATCGCGAGGAAGGCGCAGGTCAGCAGGGCGAAGGTGGCTGACGTCCTGCGGTGGGGCGCAAGTTCGGCCTGTGCGTCGGATGCCGTGGACGCTCTCATCGGGGCTCCTTACCGGCGGTGAGCGCGCCGTGCAGGAAGAGATCCACCAGCTCCTCCGTCGTCAGGGGTTGGGGTGCCCGGTCGGCCCGCCGCCATCAGCAGCATCTGGAAGGCGTCCGCGAGGCGTTCCGGCGCCAGCCGCAGACCGTCCTGCTCAGGCTCGAACAAGGCGGCCAGGGCCGCGCGCGGTGCGGCGAGCCCGGCCTCGCGGTCCGGGGAGCGTGTCTCCTTTCCGGGCTTTCCGGGCGCCGGGCGCTCCAGTCGCCCCGCGGCGGCGAGTGTGCCGGCCACGGCGCCCATGCGGGTCATGTGGCCGCGCATCGTCTCGGCCGCCTCGGCGAGGCGGGCCGCGAGGGGCTGGTCCGGGGAGATCGACTCCAGGTGGGCGACGGTGGTGTCGGGGCGAGCGGCCTCGGCCGTACAGGCGGCCGGCAGGGCGTCCTTGTCGTCGAAGACGCGGAAGATCGTGCCCTCGCCGATGCCCGCGGCGCGGGCGATCTTCGCTGTGGTCACGGAGGCGCCGTACGCGATGACGAGGGGAAGGGCCGCGGGGAGTGGCGCCTCTCTACGGCCCTCAGCGGTGCGTATTCGCCGGTCATTGGCTGCCGGTGAGTTCGCCGCTGAGCGTCTCGTGGATGCGGGCGCTGGGCTCGTTGAGTCCGACGATCTCGACGGTCTTGCCTCGCTGGGCGTACTTGGTCTCGATGGCGTCCAGTGCGGCGACGGAGGAGGCGTCCCAGATGTGCGCGGCGGACAGGTCGACGACGACCTTGTCGGGGTCGCCTGCGTAGTCGAACCGGCCGACCAGGTCGTTGGAGGAGGCGAAGAACAGTTCTCCGGTGACCCGGTAGACGACGGTGGAGTGGTCGGGGTCGGTGACGGCGGTGACTTCGGCGAGGTGGGCGACGCGCTTGGCGAAGACGACCATGGCGGTGACGGAGCCGACGACGACGCCGATGGCGAGGTTGTGGGTGGCGACCACGCACGCGACGGTGACCACCATGACGGTGATCTCCCCGGTCGGCATGCGCTTCAGCGTCTTGGGGGCGATGGAGTGCCAGTCGAAGGTGGCGAACGACACCATGACCATCACCGCGACGAGGGCGGCCATGGGGATGTCGGAGACGACCGGCCCGAAGGCGATGCACAGCACCATCAGGAACGCCCCTGCAAGGAACGTGGACAGCCGGGTGCGGGCGCCGGAGACCCGTACGTTGATCATCGTCTGGCCGATCATGGCGCAGCCGCCCATGCCGCCGAAGAAGCCGGTGACGATGTTGGCGATGCCCTGGCCGACGGACTCGCGGGTCTTGGAAGAGTGGGTGTCGGTGATGTCGTCGACCAGTTTCGCGGTCATCAGCGACTCCATCAGACCGACCAGCGCCATGGCGAACGCGTACGGGGCGATGGTGGTGAGCGTGTCCAGGGTGAACGGCACGTCCGGCAGCCCGGGAACCGGGAGCGCGGAGGGCAGGTCCCCCCTGTCGCCGACGGTCGGCACCGCGATGCCGGCGGCGACCGTGACGACGGTGAGGACGACGATGGACACCAGCGGCGCAGGGATCACCGTGGTGACCTTCGGGAAGAACACCATCAGCGCCAGCCCGGCCGCGATCAGCGGATAGACCGGCCACGGCACGTCCGTCATCTCCGGCACCTGGGCCATGAAGATGAGAATGGCGAGGGAGTTGACGAAGCCGACCATCACACTGCGCGGCACGAACCGCATCAGCTTCGCCACCCCGAGCGCGCCGAGGGCGATCTGGAAGACACCGGCCAGAATCACGGCCGCGACCAGGTAGCCGAAGCCGTGCTCACGGTTCAGCGGGGCGATGACCAGAGCGACGGCGCCGGTGGCCGCCGAGATCATGGCCGGCCGACCGCCGACCACCGCGATGGTCACGGCCATCGTGAACGAGGCGAACAGGCCGATGGCCGGATCGACCCCGGCGATGATCGAGAACGAGATCGCCTCGGGGATGAGCGCCAGGGCGACCACCAGCCCGCCCAGCACCTCGGTGCGCAGCACCTTCGGGTCGGACAACCAGGTGGGACGTCGGGAGCCACGCAGCCACGCGGCCGGGGACAGTGCGGAGGAAGACAAGAGATGAGGAACCTGTCGTTCTCGGGCGCACCCGGCATCACGGCAGGTGCGCAGGAAGGCGCGGCAGGCCGGGCGGCACGGCCACGAAGTCCGCGAGCGGCGGACCGAAGTCAACGGGCGGCAGAGCAGCGACCCGCGACGGAATCGGGCGCTGCGTGGGGGCGAAGGGTCACGGCGGGCAGGCGGCGGCGCCGGGCATCATGGGCATGCGCACGCTCTCTCCTGCGGACTGCGGTCTTCGCCGGGGGCTTCGTCGGCCCCGACACGGCTGACGGTCACGGGACGGCATCCCGCACCAGTGGGAACTGGCAAGGCGGGCCGATCCGACACCGAGGCAACTCTACCCTAACGTTAGAGTAGGGATCGGCGGCGGCCGCCCGCAGCCGTGGCGAGAGACGAGGAAGGTACCCCGCGTGAGCAGCGAGCACATGCAGATCGGCGAGGTCGCCGCACGGACCGAGTTGTCGCTGCGTACCATCCGGCACTACGAGGAGACCGGCCTCGTCATCCCCTCCGCCCGCTCCCAGGGCGGCTTCCGTCTCTACACCGATGCCGATGTCGCCCGCCTGATGGTCATTCGCCGCATGAAGCCCCTCGGCTTCACCCTCGACGAAATGCGCGCCCTGCTCGAAGCCACCGACCGCCTCGACTCGGGCGAGGAACTGCCGCCCGAGCAGCGCGAGGCACTGCTGGACCGGATACGGGACTTCGAACAGGCCGCCCAGCAGCGGGTCGAGGACCTGCGCACCCAGCTGTCCCGGGCGGAGGAGTTCGCGGCCACGCTGGCCCAGCGACTCACTCGTCCTTCCACCGGCTGACAGCCGCCACGCGGACCACCCCGAAACCCACCGCCGGGCACGACCCCTCTTGGCGAGTGAGATCCGCGAACTCCCTACGGTGCACGACAGGCTGGTCGTCGCGCCGGCCCGCGAAGCGGACATCGACGTCGTTGCCGGCACCCGAGACGTGGGCGGAGGCCCGCCGTGGCTCGCCTGGTGGTCCGGTAATGCTTTACCAGGGGCTTACATACACGCAGCGGGCACAAGTCGATCCGCTGCGCTGGAGGGATTCCAGTCCGGCCTGAGCTGGCGCACGATCCTGGCCAAGCGGGAGGACTTCCGGTGCGCGTTCGCCGGTTCGACCTCCACGCCGTGGCTGACTTCGACGAGGCCGACGTCGAGCGGCTGCTCGGCGACAGCGGGATCGTCCGGCACCGTGGCAAGATCGAGGCCGTCATCGACAACGCCCGAAGGGCCATCGAGCTCCAGGACGAAGCCGGCTCGCTGGCGGCGTTCTTCTGGCGCCACCAACCGGACCCGGACAAGGTCGATCCCTCGCAGACCGTATCGACCTCGCCTCCCTCGGTCGCCTTGTCGACGGAACTGAAGAAGCGCGGCTGGAAGTTCATCGGACCGACGAGCGTGTTCGCGTTCATGCAGGCCATGGGACTGGTCAACGACCACGCCACCGACTGTGCCACTCGGCCCCTGGCGGCCATGGGTGGGGGTGATACCAGGCCGCGTCCGGGTTTTCCATCCCGTCGACGGTGAGCGTGAAGTAGCGGGCGACCCCCTTTCAGGGGCACAGCGACCTGGTGGAGCTGCCGCTCAGCTATTCCTGGCGCACCCGGACGCGACGAGTTGCTGGGTCAGGACCCGGAGGTCGTCGCGTTCGGCGCGGACGCGTGCCAGGTCGTCCTCCAGCTTGCGGCGCCGGGTTTGGTCGGCTTCACCGGCCTGGCTGGGGACCGTCTGCAGGGTTTTGACGAGGCGCTGAACAGGTCTATGAGGCGGGCCGGCGGTGCCCGCTACATGTCTTGTGGACAGCCGTGTATCAGGAAGAGGGCTCCAAGCCGTTCGTGCCATGGTCGATGAAGGGCGACGGTGGGGCAGGCCGGACGGCTGTCCGTCATTGCTGGTCACGAGTGGGCGGGGAGTCAACTCATTCTCGGCATGCTCTGGCCAGGTTGAGCACTGGTTCGTGCGAAGCCATCCGGCTGTGGTCGGGAGGTGCCGTTGTGCCGGGATCGATGGGACGGTTGCGCGATGCCGTCCCGGACGGGGGTCCGACTCATGAGATCTATGACCGACGTGTCCAGTCACGGGCATGTCGACTGTCGTTGCGGGATGGCGCTTGCTGGTACCGAGCCACAGGGCGTGTCCCGATAGACATCTCGGGGCCTTGCCGAGTTCAGGCGCCATCACGGTTCAGACCGCCCGAGCGGGCCGGTGCCATCCACCCAGCACGTCACCACGCGGGAGGCGAACCACCCATGACGGCCAGAGAGCGCAGCACCTCCTCCTCCAGCACGGATCCTCCCGTTCCGGGCGAGGTCGTCCTGGGCGTGGACACGCACGGCGAGGTTCATGTTGCCGCTGTGGTCTCCCCGCTGGGGAAGGTCCTGGGCGCCGAGTCCTTTCCGGCCACGGCGGTCGGCTACCGTCGGCTGTTCGTCTGGGCCCGCAAGTTGGGGACGGTGCGCCGGGCCGGTGTGGAGGGTACCGGCACCTTCGGTGCGGGCCTGTCCCGCTACCTGCTGGCGCAGCAAGTTCAGGTGTTCGAGGTGAACCGGCCCGACCGCTCGGCCCGCCGTCTGCTCGGGAAGTCGGACCCGCTCGATGCGCAGGCTGCTGCGCGGGCTGTGCTCAGTGGTCGCGCCCGAGCGCGGGCCAAAACCGGCGACGGTCCGGTGCAGAGCGCCCGGATGTTCAAACTCGCCAAGGACTCCGCGGTCAAGGCCCGCACCCAGGCGATCGACCAGCTCAAGGCCGTCCTGGTCGTAGCGGAACCGGCTCTGCGGGAGCGGCTGTCCGCCCTGGGTAACCGCGAGCTGTTCCGCACCTGCGCGTGCCTCGGCCCGCTCGACGGCGAAGACGGCGAGGGCGAGGATGCCGTGACGCAGGCCACCCGCATCACCCTGAGCCTGCTGGCCCAGCGCATTGAGCAACTCACCGGGCAGATCGATGAGCTGAATCGACGCCTGACCCGGCTCGTCGAACGCCACGCCCCGCAGCTGCTCACACCGGTGGGCATCGGCCCGGACAGCGCCGTCACCTTGCTGATCACCATGGGAGACAACCCCGACCGGCTGAACACCGAGGCGTCCTTTGCTGCCCTTTGCGGAGTCAGCCCCATCGAGTACTCCTCGGGCCGGCGGAGCACGCGCCGGCTCAACCACGGCGGCGACCGCCAGGCGAACGCCGCCTGCACCGCATCGTCTTCACCCGCCTGCGCCACGACCCACGCACCCAGGCGCACTACGAACGCCGCACCCAGGAAGGCAAGACCCGACGCGAAATCATCCGATGTCTCAAGCGATATGCCGCCCGCGAGGTCTTCAACTGGTCAGACCGGTTACCCGCATCCCCGCGTCATAGGGGCGTCCGTGATACGTGAGAGAGTCTGAGGCGTGAGTGAGACACCGTCGAACACCCTGCAATACCGCTTTGACGGGCCAGAAGAGGCTCCCGTCCTGATCCTGGGCCCCTCACTGGGTACCACATGGCACATGTGGGACCGGCAGGTTCCCGAACTGGCCCAGCAATGGCGGGTGTTCCGGTTCGACCTGCCGGGCCACGGCGGGGCCCCCGCCTACCCGGCGGGCTCGGTCTCCGACCTCGCCGACCGCCTCCTCGCCACACTCGACGCGCTCGGGGTGCAGCGCTTCGGCTACGCGGGCTGTGCGTTCGGCGGCGCGGTCGGCGTGGAGCTGGCCCTGCGGCACCCGGAGCGCGTCGCCTCGCTCGCGCTGATCGCGGCCTCCCCGCGGTTCGGCACGGCCGACGAGTTCCGCCAGCGTGGCGTGATAGTCCGCACGAACGGCCTCGACCCCATCGCCCGCACCTCGCCCGACCGCTGGTTCACCAGCGGCTTCGCGGCCGCGCAGCCCGCGATCACCGAGTGGGCGGTGCAGATGGTGCGTACCACCGACCCCGGCTGCTACATCGCGGCCTGCGAGGCCCTCGCCGCGTTCGACGTACGGGCCGAGATCGGTCGCGTCGGCGTGCCGACGCTCGTCCTCGTCGGCTCGGACGACCAGGTCACCGGCCCCGCCGAGGCGCGCACCCTGGTCGCCGGCATCCCCGACGCCCGCCTGGCCGTCGTCCCGGGGGCCTCGCACCTGGTCCCCGTCGAGCAGCCCGCCGCCGTCACCGACCTGCTGGTCCGCCACTTCTCCACCGCCTGGCAGCCCGCCTACGACTCCGGCACCGGACAGACGGCCATCCCCGGCGTCCCCGTCAGAGCCGTCCTGACCGCCCCCCAGCAGCCTCCGCAGCCCATCGCCATCGCGGAGATCGCGCCCGCCCCCGTCGCCGAGCCGCCGCAGGTCATGGGCCGCCCCGATCCGTACGACGCCGGACTGAAGGTGCGCCGGGAGGTCCTCGGCGACGCCCATGTCGACCGGGCGCTGTCGCAGGCCGACGAGTTCTCCGGGGACTTCCAGGAGTTCATCACCCGCTATGCCTGGGGCGAGATCTGGGACCGCCCCGGCCTCGACCGGCGCTCCCGCTCCTGCGTCACGCTCACCGCGCTGGTCGCCGGCGGCCATCTGGAGGAGCTCGCCTTCCACACCCGCGCCGCCCTGCGCAACGGCCTCACCCCCGACGAGATCAAGGAAGTGCTGCTCCAGGCGGCCGTCTACTGCGGCGTACCGGCGGCGAACAGCGCGTTCAAGGTGGCGCAGCAGGTCATCCGCGAGGAGACCACCCCCACCGAGTGAGCCCCGCCGCCGGCGCCGAGGCAGGATGGACGCCATGACGACGGATCTGTTGCTCACGAAGAAGTTCCACGCGTGCGTGCGCCTGGAGAAGGAGGGGCGCACGCTCGTCCTCGACCCCGGCGGGTTCGGCGAGGAGGACGCGGCGGTCGGCGCGGACGCCGTCCTGGTCACGCACGAGCACCCCGACCACTTCCACGAGGGTCGGTTGCGCGCGGCCATGGAGGCGAACCCGGCCGCCGAGATCTGGACGCTGAGGGCGGTCGCCGAGAAGATCTCCGCGGCCTTCCCCGGCCGCGTCCACACCGTCGGCCACGGCGACGCGTTCACCGCCGCGGGCTTCGACGTCCAGGTCCACGGCGAGCTGCACGCCGTCATCCACCCGGACATCCCGCGCATCACCAACGTCGGCTACCTGATCGACGACGGCCGCGTCTTCCACCCCGGCGACGCCCTCACCGTCCCCGACCGCGCCGTCGAGACGCTGATGCTCCCGGTGATGGCCCCCTGGAGCAAGATCTCCGAGGTCATCGACTACGTCCGTGAGGTGAAGCCGCAGCGCGCCTACGACATCCACGACGCCCTTCTCACCGACCTCGCCCGCCCGATCTACGACAACCAGATCGGCTCCCTCGGCGGCTCGCGGCACCTGCGGCTGACGCCCGGGGAGACCGCACTCCTGTGAGTGTCGGACCTGCCGGGTAGGTTGTGAGACATGCGCATCGCGACCTGGAACGTCAACTCGATCACCGCCCGCCTGCCGAGGCTCCTGGCCTGGCTGGAGAGCAGCGGCACCGATGTGCTCTGCCTCCAGGAGGCCAAGGTCGCCGAGGAGCAGTTCCCCCTCGACCAGCTGCGCGAACGGGGCTACGAGGCAGCAGTCCACGCCACGGGCCGGTGGAACGGCGTGGCGGTGATCTCCCGCGTCGGCCTCGCGGACGTCGTCAAGGGCCTGCCCGGCGATCCCGGCTACGACGGCGCGCCGGAGCCCCGCGCCATCTCGGCGACCTGCGGCCCGGTCCGCGTCTGGTCGGTGTACGTGCCGAACGGCCGCGAGGTCGACCACCCGCACTACGCCTACAAGCTCCAGTGGTTCGAGGCCCTCAAGGCGGCCGTCGCGGGCGACGCGGCGGGCAGCCGGCCCTTCGCGGTGATGGGCGACTACAACGTGGCGCCGACCGACGACGACGTCTACGACGTGGCCGCGTTCGAGGGACTCACCCATGTCACCCCGGCCGAGCGCGCCGCCCTGGCCGCCCTGCGCGAGGCCGGCCTGTCGGACGTCGTCCCGCGCCCCCTGAAGTACGAGCACCCCTTCACGTACTGGGACTACCGCCAGCTCTGCTTCCCCAAGAACCGCGGCATGCGCATCGACCTGGTGTACGGCAACGAGCCGTTCGCCAAGGCCGTCAAGGACTCCTACGTCGACCGCGAGGAACGCAAGGGCAAGGGCGCCTCGGACCACGCGCCGGTCGTCGTCGACCTCGACGTGTAGGTCCCAGGGAGGGCCAGCGCGCCTGTGGTGCACATGCCGGTGCCGGTGTCACGCTGGGCTTATGAACATCCCTTTCCTGGGCAACAGGAGCAAGAAGTACCGTGCGGCGGTGCTGGCCGAGGACCCCGAGGGGATCGCCGAACTCCTCTCCGAATGTGAGCTGTTGCGTTCCCATGCGGCCCGGGAGGGGATCGGACTCGACGACACGGCCGCCTCGTTGGAGGCCCTGGACCAGCTCCCGCCGCGCTGGCGCGACGACGAGGACGGCCTCCCGTGGTTCGGCCACGACGCCGGGCTCTATCTGGGCACCGTCGTCGTGCGCACCGTGCCGGGCGCCGCGTGGGCGATCCGGCCCGGCGGCGAGCCGGTCCTCAAGCTGGAGTCCGGCCGGGAGGTCGACGTGGTCACCGCGGGACACGAGTGGGCCGCGAGCGGCACTCCCGAACTGTCCCAGCTGTACGCGGAGGTGTCAGAGAACTGACTATGTGGAGTAAATACGGCTAATGGCCGAAAAGTGCGTGTCGTGTCTTAACTCCGGTCTTATGTGGATAGTTTGCGGCAGCCACGACAACCACGACACAGCTGAGAGTGAGTAGGGCTGCGCATGGCCGTCGATCCGTTGATCGAGCTGCGTGACGTCAACAAGTACTTCGGGGAGCTGCATGTCCTGCAGGACGTCAACCTCACCGTCGGCAGGGGGGAGGTGGTCGTGGTGATCGGCCCTTCGGGGTCGGGAAAGTCGACACTGTGCCGCGCGATCAACCGGCTGGAGCCGATCCAGTCCGGCTCGATCACACTCGACGGACAGCCGCTGCCCGAGGAGGGCAAGAGCCTGGCGAGGCTCCGGTCGGAAGTCGGCATGGTCTTCCAGTCCTTCAACCTCTTCGCCCACAAGACGGTCCTGCAGAACATCTCGCCGGGCCAGGTGAAGGTGCGCAAACGCGGCAAGGACGACGCCGACCGGCGCTCCCGTGAACTGCTGGACCGCGTGGGCCTCGCCGACCAGGCCGACAAGTTCCCGGCGCAGCTCTCCGGCGGTCAGCAGCTGGGGGTACCTCCCAGGCCGTTCAGGCACTGGGGGAGGGTGGCCATCGCCCGCGCCCTCGCCATGGACCCCAAGGCGCTCCTCTTCGACGAGCCCACCTCCGCCCTGGACCCGGAGATGATCAACGAGGTCCTCGAGGTGATGCGGCAACTGGCCCGTGACGGCATGACCATGGTCGTGGTCACCCACGAGATGGGCTTCGCGCGTTCGGCCGCCAACCGCGTGGTCTTCATGGCCGACGGCCGCATCGTCGAGGACCGTACCCCCGAGGAGTTCTTCACCGCCCCGCGCAGCGACCGCGCCAAGAACTTCCTCTCCAAGATCCTCAAGCACTGACCCCGACCTGCGGCAGCCACCGAGCCCACCCGCCCCGGCAACGGCCGGAGATCACTGCTCGCGCAGCGGAATCGACACGTACGACGGGTCGTCTCCCGGCGAGGAGAAGGTCAGCCGCGCGCCGGACGGGTTGTGCTCGATGTAGAGCGGGTCGACCGTGTCGACGACCAGGGCGAGCCGATGCCCTGCCGGGACGTCGTAGGCCGTGGAGAACAGGTCCAGGTCGAGGCGGAACGGCTTGCCGGGCGTGCGCCCGTGGAAGGTGTACGGCGCGTTGCTGACCAGCTTGCCGAGGCCGAGCGGCCCCACGTCGTACAGGTAGGCGACGAGGGTGCCGCTCTCCTCGGTAGCGGTGACGGTGGTGTGCAACTGCGCAGTGCCACGCACCCGTTGGGCCGTCGCATACTTCTCCGACTGCCATACGGCGGCCCAGCGGCGGGGGAGCAGGGGGATGGACGCCACCGGGGGGAGCTTCGCTGCCTGGTCGAGGATGCTGGACAGGAAGACGACTCCGGCGTCCGCGCCCGAGTCCACGTTGGTGTGGACGGTGGTCGTGCCCGCGAGGGCGATCTTCTTACGGGTGGCGGTCGCCGACTTCCAGTCCGGATAACCCTCGTAACCGCTGGTGGAACGGGACTTCAGCCGGACCGGCTGTTCCCGGTCGACGCCGTTGTCCTCGCCCTTGAGGTAATGGTCGAACCAGCGCTCGGTGTCGGTCCACACGTCGTTGGGCAGCCCGAGCAGTCCGGTGATCTCGGGGGTCGCGTGGTCGCCGGGGCGGAACTCCAGGCGCTTGGGGACGGTCAGCTTCTCGTAGAAGTCGGCGGTCTGGTTGGGCGGGAAGACCGTGTCGCCCCAGGCGCCGGCGAGCATGATCGCCGCACCGTTCTGGTTGAGCCGGTCCAGGTAGGTCGCGGCGGAACGTTTCCGCCCCCACTCGATCATGGCTTGTTCCCGGGACAGGTCGGAGGCGAAGAAGTCCGAGAAGACCTGCTGGGACTCGGCGCTGACCCGGCCGGTGACCGTGCCCACGGTGTCGAGCAGGGCCGCGGCCTGGGCGTGCTGGGTGCGACCCGAGTAGATCGAGTCGATCAGGTCCGCCCATCCGCTGAGCGAGGCGACCGCCTTGATACGCCGGTCGTGCGCGGCGGCGAGCAGGCTGATGCCGGCGCCGTAGGAGACGCCCGCCATGCCGACCTTCTTCGGGTCGCTCGGGGTGTGGGCGAGCGCCCAGTCGACGACCTTGGCGGCGTCGGCCACGTCGGGCGGGCCCGCCACCTCGATCTCGCCGCCGGACTGCCAGAAGCCCCGCACGTTGTAACTGAGCACGACATAACCGGTGTCGGCGAGCTTGTGGGCCTGGGCGAGGTACTGGACCTGTGGGAAGCCCCAGGCCGTGGGCAGCACGATCAGCGGGTAACGGCGTTGTCCGTCGGCGCCCGCAGGAGTGACGACGTTGGCCTTGAGGACGGTCCCGCCGTCCCCGGCGATGTCGACGAAGCGGACGTCGTTCGCCGTCGCCTGCGCGGCGGGGGCCAGTGCGAGGACGCCGCCGGCGACCAGGGACGCAGAGACGGCGCCCACGGCGGTCGTGCGCAGGGCCTTGCGGTGCTGTCCCACGGTTCACTCCTCGACGTGCCCCTTGCAAAGTGAACCGACGGTAACCGCGTTTCCAGGCCGAGGTAACCCGCCAGTAAGTTACGTGGGAGTAACGATTGTTGTGCTGTGCACCCGCTTGCCGAAAGGCACTCAGGACGCACGGTGTGAGCTGCGCGAGGTCACCTCCTGGGACGGCAGCGGCGCCTGGGCCGCCCGGGTCACGTCGGCGACCAGATCCACCACATCCGGGCCGTACGCCTGCGAGTTGACCACCTTCAGCAACAACACGAACGAGTTGTTCCCGTGTTTGCGGGCCAGCCGCTCGTGGTTGCGGGCGAGATAGCGGGTGGCGGCCTGGTTGGTGATCGCGCGCTGACCGCAGAAGAGGAACACCGGCCGCATGTCACGCCGCCCGCCCGCGGTGAGCCGGGCCAGCAGCACGTACTCCGTGATCCCCGCCTCCAGCCGGTAACGCTCGGGTCCGATCTGGAACGCCCCCCGGTCCGGCCCCGGTTCGGGGTCCACGTTGACGCGCACCCCCGGCAGCATCGCCGCCATGTGCGCCATCATGCGCCGGTTGGAGGCGGGGCCGCCCACGCAGAACTCGGTGCGCTCGCCGAAACCCTGCTGGGCGGTGTCCTGGGTGATCACCTGGACGTTGGCGCCGCAGTCCTTGATCAGCGCGGAGAGCTCCAGCAGCGCGAAGACGTCGAAGCGGTGCACCGCGGGCTCGGAGGACGCCGGGTCGCGGTTGACGACCAGCAGGGTCTCCGAGTTCTCCGGCAGCCCGAAGAACGCCTGCTTGCGCCGCAGTCTGCGCCGCCACAGGTACGTACGGGCGAGCCAGCCGAACGCGGCGCTGATGCCGGCGGCGACCACGCCCAGGACGATGTTGCGCACGTCGTCGTTCATGGGCGCGCATGGTAGCGGGCGAGCATGACCGCTACGTACCCGTGTTCGAGGTGTGGCAGTCGTATGACAGTGCCCGGAAGGAGGCTGTCGAGCCCCCGCGAATGTGGTTACGCTGCGCGGACGGTCCCCGACTGGAGGTACGGATGCGTCGCCCTGTCGCGCGGAAACTGTCGGTCCTGGCGGTCTCGGCCGCCGTGGTCACGGTGGGGGCGGCAGCGCCACCCGCCCCCCAGAGAACGGCCGTTGAGAAGGTCCCGGTCGCCGTCGGCTACGGCGGCGCCGTAGCCAGCGTCGACGCGGACGCCTCCGCGGCCGGCATCGAGGTGCTGAGGAAGGGCGGCAACGCCGTCGACGCGGCCGTCGCCACCGCCGCCGCCCTCGGCGTCACCGAGCCCTACTCCTCCGGCGTCGGCGGAGGCGGCTACTTCGTCTACTACGACGCCAAGTCCCGCACGGTGCACACCATCGACGGCCGCGAGACCGCGCCGCTGACGGCGGACTCCGGTCTCTTCCTGGAGAACGGCAAGCCGCTCGCCTTCGCGGACGCCGTCAGCAGCGGCCTCAGCGTCGGCACGCCGGGCACGCCGGCCACCTGGGCCACAGCGCTGGGCAAGTGGGGCAGCGAACGGCTCGGCACGGTCCTGAAGCCCGCCGAGCGCATCGCCCGCGACGGCTTCACCGTCGACGACACCTTCCGCACCCAGACCGCCGCCAACGAGACCCGCTTCCGCTACTTCCCCGACACGGCGAAGCTGTTCCTGCCGGGCGGCCGGCTCCCCGTCGTGGGCTCCACGTTCAAGAACCCCGACCTCGCGAAGACCTACGAGGAGCTCGGCCGGAAGGGCGTCGACGCGATCTACCGGGGCGGCCTCGGCAAGGACATCGTCGACACCGTCAACCACCCGCCCGTGGAGCCGGGTTCGGGCTGGAAAGCCCGTCCCGGCGACCTGTCCGCCAAGGATCTCGCGGCCTACCGCGCCAAACTCCAGGCGCCGACGAGGACTTCGTACCGCGGACTGGGCGTCTACTCCATCGCGCCCTCCTCCTCGGGCGGCACGACGGTCGGCGAGGCCCTCAACATCCTTGAGAAGACGGACCTTTCGAAGGCGAGCGAGGCGCAGTACCTGCATCACTTCATCGAGGCGAGCAGGATCGCGTTCGCCGACCGGGGACGCTGGGTCGGCGACCCCGCCTTCGAGGACGTGCCCACGAAGCAGCTGCTGTCGCAGAAGTACGCCGACTCGCGCGCGTGCCTCATCAAGGACGACGCGGTCCTCACCAGCCCCGTGGCGCCCGGCGACCCGCGCCGTCCGGCCGCCTGCAGCACCGGCGGCACGGCTGCGCCGACGACGTACGAGGGCGAGAACACCACCCACCTGACCGTCGCCGACAAGTGGGGCAACGTCGTCTCCTACACGCTGACCATCGAGCAGACCGGCGGCAGCGCCATCACCGTCCCCGGCCGCGGCTTCATCCTCAACAACGAGCTGACGGACTTCTCCTTCGCCCCCGCCAACCCGGCCGTCCACGACCCGAACCTGCCGGGTCCGGGCAAGCGGCCGCGCTCGTCGATCTCGCCGACGATCGTGCTGGACGGGCACAACAAGCCCGTGGTGGCGCTGGGTTCGCCCGGCGGCGCGACCATCATCACCACCGTGCTGCAGACCCTGACCGAGTTCCTCGACCGCGGCCTGCCGCTCGTCGACGCCATCGCCGCCCCGCGCGCCAGCCAACGCAACGCCGCACAGACGGAGTTGGAGCCCGCGCTCTACAACGACGCCGGCCCGGACAGCCTGCGGGCGCAGCTGGAGGCCATCGGCCACTCCTTCAAGCTCAACCCCGAGATCGGCGCCGCGACGGGCGTGCAGCGGCTGCCGAACGGCAAGTGGCTGGCCGCCGCCGAGACCGTACGGCGCGGCGGCGGCTCCGCGCAGGTGGTGCACCCGGCGCCGTAGCGACCGGAGTTCAGAGCTCGGCGGTGGGAACGGGCGGCGGCGTGCGGAACGCGAGCCGTCCGTCCTCCACCTCCACCCGCACCCGGTCGCCCTCCTTGACCCGCCCGTCGAGCAACAGCCGCGAGAGCTCGTTGTCGACCTCTCGCTGGATGGTGCGGCGCAGCGGGCGCGCGCCGTACTCGGGCTGGTAGCCGCGCTCGGCGAGCCAGTCGACGGCCGCGCCGCCGAACTCGACCGTGATGCCCTGCGCCTGCACCAGTTGACGCGTCTTCTCCAGAATCAGGTCGGTGATCTGCCGCAGTTGCTCACTCGTGAGCTGACGGAAGACGACGATCTCGTCGATCCGGTTGAGGAACTCCGGCCGGAAGTGCTCGCGCAGCGGACGCAGGATCTGCTCGCGCCGCGCCTCCTCGTCGGCGTCCGTGCCGCCCGACCCGAACCCGATGCCGGCGCCGCGCCGGGTGATCGCCTCCGAGCCCAGGTTGCTGGTCATCACGATCACCGTGTTGGTGAAGTCCACCGTGCGGCCCTGGGAGTCGGTGAGCCGGCCGTCGTCGAGGACCTGCAGCAGGATGTTGAAGACGTCCGGGTGCGCCTTCTCCACCTCGTCGAGCAGGAGCAGCGAGTACGGATGACGGCGGACGACCTCCGTCAGCTGCCCGGCCTCCTCGTGGCCGACGTAGCCGGGCGGGGCGCCCACCAGACGGCTCACGGTGTGCCGCTCCTGGTACTCGCTCATGTCGAGCCGCACCATGCGTTCCTCGCTGCTGAAGAGCGCCTCGGCGAGCGCGCGGGCCAGTTCCGTCTTGCCGACGCCGGTCGGGCCGAGGAAGAGGAAGCTGCCGATCGGCCGGTCCGGGCTCGCGAGCCCGGCGCGCGAGCGCAGCACCGCGTCCGCGACGACCCGTACCGCCTCCTGCTGGCCGACGACGCGCTCGTGCAGATGCTCCTCCAGAGCGAGCAGACGGTCCTTCTCCTCCTGGGTGAGGCTGGCGACCGGGATGCCGGTCTGCCGGGACACCACCTCGGCGACGGCCTCCGCGGTGACCTTGAGATCACAGCCCTCGTCGGCCGCGTCCTCACCGCTGGCGTCCGCGATCCGCTGCTTCAACTCAACGATGCGGTCTCGTAGTTGGGTGGCCTGCTCGTACTGTTCGTCCGCGGCCGCCTGGTCCTTGTCGCGGGCGAGCTGCTCCACCTCGCGCTCCATGGCCCGTACGTCCGTGCCCTTCGTGCGGGCGCCGAGGCGCACCCGGGCGCCGGCCTGGTCGATCAGGTCGATCGCCTTGTCGGGCAGCCTGCGGTCGGTGAGATAGCGGTCGGACAGCTCCACGGCCGCGACGAGCGCCTCGTCCGTGTAGCGGACCTGGTGGTGGGCCTCGTAACGGTCGCGCAGCCCGCGCAGGATCTCCAGCGCGTCGGCGACGGACGGCTCCGGGACGAGGATCGGCTGGAAACGGCGGGCCAGCGCCGCGTCCTTCTCGATCCGCCGGAACTCCTCCAGCGTCGTCGCGCCCACGATGTGCAGCTCGCCGCGGGCCAGGGCCGGCTTGAGGATGTTTCCGGCGTCCATCGAACCGCCCTCGCCGCCTCCGCCCGCGCCGACGACCGTGTGCAGTTCGTCGATGAAGACGATCAGCCGGTCGGAGTGCGCGCGGATCTCGTCGACGATGGTGTTCAGCCGCTCCTCGAAATCGCCGCGGTAACGCGTTCCCGCGACCACGCCGGTCAGGTCCAGGGCGACCACGCGCCGCGCGACCAGGGTGTCCGGTACGTCGCCCTCCGCGATCCGCTGGGCCAGCCCCTCCACGATCGCGGTCTTGCCGACGCCCGCGTCGCCGATCAGCACCGGGTTGTTCTTGCCCCGCCGCGAGAGCACCTCGATGGTCTGTTCGATCTCGTCGTCCCGGCCGATCACCGGGTCGATCCGGCCCTCGCGGGCCAGCTCGGTCAGATCACGGCCGTACTTGTCGAGCGTGGGCGTGTCGGTGGACCGCTGCCGCTCCGCGGTGCGGGTCGCCTGGGCGGCGTCCGGGGGTTCGGGCGGCAGGCCCGCGGCGGCGAAGCGGGCCGCGTTGAGGATGTGTCCGGCCGCCGAGTCCGGGTTCGCGGCGAGGGCGCTGAGCACGTGCTCCGGGCCGATGTGCCCCGCGCCGCGGGAGCGGGCCAGGTCGTGGGCGTCCAGCAGGGCGCGCTTGGCGGCCGGGGTCAGGGCCAGCGAGGTGGGCGGCGGGGCCTCGCCCGGCGGGTGCTGGACCGGGCCCGAGCGCTCGTCGATCTCCGTCGCGAGGGAGTCGGGGTCGGCGCCGGCCCGGCTGAGCAGACTGCGCGTCGGCTCCGCGGAGAGGGCCGCGCGCAGCAGGTGCTCGGTGTCCAGGTCCCGGCTGCCGTGCTCGGCCGCGTACTGGGCCGCGCCGCGGACCAGGTCCCTCGCGGGCCGGCTGAGGAGCTGGCCCATGTTGATCTGGCGGGGGCCGGGGCGGGGCCCGCCGAAGAAGCGGGCCAGGAATTCACCGAAGGGGTCGCCGTAGCCCTCCGGGCTGGTGAAGCCGCTGGTCATGGCGTTCCGTTCGATCGAGGTACCGTTCGGACGCGGGTGCCCTTGCCGTGCGGCGCTACACCTGTGTGGTTGGGCAGGGGCCCGTAGACCACCATGGCACGTTCCCTGGGGCGGGGCATGTCCTGAGCGCGTGGCAGCCCCGCGGCCCCGGAAGGCCCGCCGCCCTACCGCCTCTCGGTCAGGACTCTGGGGCCTGCCTCCGTGATCGCCACCGTGTGTTCCGTATGGGCTGCTCTTGACCCGTCGTTCGTTCGGAGGGTCCAGCCGTCCGGGGCCGCGTGGTAGTCGTCCCTGCCGCCGGCGATCAGCATCGGTTCGATCGCGATGACCATGCCATGGCGCAGGGGGAGGCCGCGGTGCGGGCGGCCCTCGTTGGGGATCGCCGGGTCCTCGTGCATGTGGCGGCCCACGCCGTGGCCGCCGAAGTCGTCCATGATGCCGTAGCCCGCCGCCCGGCACACCGTGCCGATCGCGTGCGCGATGTCGCCGACGCGGTTGCCGACGACGGCCGCCTCGATGCCCGCCGCGAGGGCGCGCTCGGCCGTCTCGATCAGCCGGACGTCCGCCGGGCGCGCCCTTCCGACGGTGAAGCTGATCGCGGAGTCGCCGACCCAGCCGTTCAGCTCGGCGCCGAAGTCGACGGAGAGCAGGTCGCCGTCGCGCAGCCGGTAGCGGGTGGGGATGCCGTGCACGATCGCGTCGTTCACGGATGCGCAGATCACCCCCGGGAAGGGCGTCGGCGCGAAGGACGGGCGGTAGCCGAGGAACGGTGACGTCGCCCCCGCCCCCCGCAGCGTCTCATGGGCCAGCTCGTCCAGCTCCAGCAGGGATACGCCCACGTCGGCGGCCTTGCGCACGGCCGTCAGAGCCCGTGCGACGACCTGTCCGGCCTCGTACATGGCGTCGATCGACGTGTCTGTCTTCAGCTCCATCATGCCAATTACTATACCGGTATTAGAATGACGGCATGGTGCGTACCCCCCTTACTCCGGAAGAGCGCGAACGCGGCGAGCGGCTCGGGCGGTTGCTGCGCGAGGCGCGCGGCGGCCGGAGCATGACCGAGATCGCGGCCAGCGCGGGCATCTCCGCCGAGACCCTCCGCAAGATCGAGACCGGCCGAGCGCCCACCCCGGCGTTCTTCACGGTCGCCGCGCTCGCCCGGGTGCTCGGCCTGTCGATGGACGAACTGGCGGGGCTGTGCGCGCTCGCCCCGGTATGACGCCCGGCGCCCGCCGTCGGGCACGGGTCAAGATCGCGCAAACGACGCCGTCGCGTCCGCTTCGAAAACTTGCCGTAGCCCAGCTGTAACACGACTGGTGTTTTCTACGAACCGGAATGTTCCGGTCGGGCGGGAGTCGAGCGATGGATGTGCATCAACTCCCGAGCGGGGTGCGGGAGTTCGCGAGCCACCTGAGTGCACTGCTGGCGCGCCTGGATCAGGGCGCCGGCTGGTGCGCCGTGTTCTGGCAACGCGATCCCGACGGTATGCAGGCCTGCCTCGACGGACGTGAGGTGCCGCCCCGGGACGTGGTCGAGGCGGTGCTCCAGGATGTCGCCGCCGCGTACGGCACCGAGGCCGCCGTGCAGGAGGCGGAACGCGTCCGGCCCCTGCACGCCGCCGCGCTCGCCGCCCACGACGCCCGACCCGGCGGCCGCGACGCCCTCGGGGACCGGCTCGACGTCATGCTCCGCGAACAGCGCTACGCCGCGGAACGGCTGGCCGACCTGAGCCGCCGGCTCGCCTCCGCGGCCACCCACGACCAGGCCGAGGCCATCCGCCTCGACCTCGCCTGGGCCCACGACGACCACGAACGAGCCACCGCCCGATGCGCCGAACTCCGCTACCGCATGGCCGAGTTGGACCGCCTCCCGACCTCCGCCCCCACCACCGACCCATACGACACCCGCACGGCGCACCGCGCCGCTGAACGCGCAGCGGGCCCTGCGGGCGATGTGTACGACCCGCGGGCCGGGCATCGGGGTGCCGAGGCCGCGGTGGGCCCCATGGGCGGCGCATACGACGCCCGGGCGGGGCGTCGCGGGGTGGAGCCGGCGGCGGGTTCTGCGGGCGATGTGTACGACCCGCGGGCCGGGCATCGGGGTGCCGGGGCAGCAGCGGGCTCAATGGGTGGTGCATACGACGCCGGGGCGGGGCGTCGTGGTGTGGGGTCGGCGGCGGGTTCTGCGGGGGATGTGGATGACGCCGGGGCCGGTTACCGCGGTGTCGTCCCCGAGGCGGGCCCTGCGGGCGATGTGTACGACCCGCGGGCCGGGCATCGGGGTGCCGGGGCAGCAGCGGGCTCAATGGGTGGTGCATACGACGCCGGGGCGGGGCGTC